>NZ_KV827854.1:95601-241297 GCF_001836235.1 Bacillus sp. HMSC036E02
AGTGAAAGAGAGAGGGAGTTTTAAATAAAATGAAAATTTAATGAGTGTTTTTTGTTCATCCCCTGTTGATTATTAGCCTTAACCAATCGGGCGTTTATTGCCCACAAATAGCGGAATAAAAGATAAAGCAAACAAAAAATAAGACCATCATTTATAAGATGGTCAAGGAAGGGGACAATTTATGTCAATTTAATTAGGGATGGAAGTTGCTTTAAGACACTGGGGAATGTCTTATAAATTAGGGAGGAACAGCTTCGATACATATACTATAAAAGGTGGATGTGACCTCTATGTGAACATAGAGTGAAAGATATGGGGATTTGAAAGATAGTACATATGAAATTGTTATTGCTAGCAATATAGAATTAGGATATAGAGTTTTCCAGCATAAAACGAAAAGGAATCTGAATATAAATAAAAGTTGTAATCTATGAAAAAAAAGATTATGCTCAACTATATTATGAGAATATAAGGTTTGTCCCAATTATTTAAGGGCTTTTAAAAAGCTTTTTATTGTATGAGGGGAAGCTTCACTTTAATAAGGGAGTTAGTGATATGGACGTAACAAAAAAACAAGGGCTGTATAATCGTCTTATACGATTAAACCCACCACAAATATTAGCATTAGGCTTTTTCTGCTTAATTGTGGTTGGTGGTTTGTTATTAAAATTACCATTCGCAACGAAAGTACATATTAGTTGGGTAGATGCTTTCTTTACAGCAACGTCAGCAGCGACCGTAACTGGTTTGGGAGTAGTGGATACAGCAAGTACATTTACGATGTTTGGCGAAATTGTTATTATGTTTTTAATTCAAACAGGTGGTCTAGGCCTTATGACAATTGCCATTTTAATTGTTTGGGTACTAGGTAAAAAAATCGGATTACGCCATCGTTTATTAATTGGAGAAGCATTTAATCAAACAAATATAGGTGGTCTTGTAAAATTAGTAAAGCGTGTCTTTATATTTTCGATTTGTATTGAACTTATTGGGGTCATCTTTTTATCGTTTCGCTTTATTCCAGAGTTTGGTTTTGGAAAAGGTTTATACTATAGTATTTTTCATGTAATTGCATCTTATAATAATGCAGGGTTTGCTTTATGGCCAGATAATTTAACAAGATATGTAGGGGATCCCATTATTAATATTGGGATTTGCTCTTTAATTGTAATTGGTGGACTCGGTTTTACCGTATTAATTGATATATGGTATAGTCGCAGTTTTCGAAAATTATCACTTCACTCAAAAATAATGATTATTGGAACAGTAGTACTAAATGTTATAGCAATGATTGTGATTTTTGTATTGGAATATAATAATGTGAAGACGTTAGGGAATTTATCTTTAAATGAAAAACTATGGGCTTCCTTCTTTCAAGGTATTACTCCGCGGACAGCTGGATTTAATACGGTTGACTATGGAGGTATGGAAGAATCATCTATATTATTTACGATGATTTTAATGTTTATTGGTGCAGGAAGTGTATCAACAGGTGGAGGAATTAAATTAACGACGTTTGTTATCTTAATTACATCTGTCCTTTCTTTCTTTAGAAAAAAGGAGGAAATTGTTTTATTTCAGCGTACAATTAAAATGTCGACAGTAACGAGGGCCTTAGCGATTGCTGTTGCCAGTCAAATACTTATTTTAGCAGCGGTATTCATATTAATGCTTACAGAAAACTTCAGCTTTATTCAATTATTATTTGAGACAATATCAGCGTTTGGCACAGTCGGATTAACGATGGGAATTACTGCAAAGCTATCGGCATTCGGAAAATGTATTATTATGTTTGTTATGTTCTGCGGATTAATTGGACCATTAACACTTGTGTTCTCTTTAGCGCGACCAGCAAAACAAAAAATAAAATATCCATCGGAAGATGTGTTTACAGGATAAGGTATCCCGCGTTAAGCGAGATACCTTTTTCTTTTTTAGAACAGGGAGAACAATAGACCAATAAGTGCTACTCGGAATAAAATTGCGATAAGTGCAGCAATTCCACCGACAACTGCAGCGATACCGCCAGTTACAGTAGCTCCGCGATTATAAGCGTAAATACCGAGTAAAACAGAAACAAGACCAAATAGTGTTGGAAATGTAAATAGCGATAAGATAGATAGCGCAAGAGCGATAAAACCAGCAGTTGATCCAGCAGCGGACGATTTTACAACATCTTTATCGTCTTTATCATCGTAATCATAATCAATGCGTTGTGGTGCAACCTCAGCGGCGTACTCTTCTTTATAGTCACTATAATCACTATCTATTCTATCTCTTTTTTTATAATCATCAAATTTCTCAGTCAAAGTCATGACTCCTTTCATAACAAGGTTCAATAGTAGTATGTATCTCTTTTTCTTTTTTATCCCGCTATTTGTGGGAGTCGAGCTACGTACACATCCCACTGATTAAAGTTTCACTATACCGGAGCATGTACAGGGAGTAGTATCTTTTAAAAGAAGGAAAATGTTTTTTTGAAATAGGAAAAGTTAGTATGACTTCCTCTATTTTGGAAAATATAAAAAGGAATAATGAGGAAAGGGTGCAATACATAATGGAACATCCAATTGAAAATTTAATGAAAACGGCAATGACAAATTTAAAAGAGATGGTAGATGTAAATACAATTGTTGGGAGCCCGGTTTCAACAGCTGACGGAAATGTAGTATTAACGGTATCTCAAGTGGCTTTTGGTTTTGGAGCTGGTGGAAGTGATTTTAAAGGGGATTTCATCACTGAAAAACATAACGGTGGGCAAAATCAGCATAAAGAGAACAAACAACGGCATCCATTTGGAGGAGGAAGCGGGGCTGGGGTTTCCATTAGTCCAGTAGCTTTTTTAGTAGTTGGTTCTAATGGGGTGCAAGTATTACATCTCAACAGCAGTACACATTTAATTGAAAAGGCTTTAAATACTGTACCAAGCACTGTAGATAAATTTGTGAATGGTCGTCAAAAGTGAACTTGCATTTTTTAGGAATTATGATATATTAGAAAAAGTGCGCTTTAGGATGATCGGAATAATTGAAATGTAAATATATATGATGTGTGGAATAAGGGAGAGGAATTTATGATTAATATCAAAAACTTAGTAGTTGGCTTATTTATGTTAGTAAGCGGCTTTGTTGTATATGTAATAAAAGAAAAAGCTCCATTCTAAAACAGACAAACCGTTAATGTCTGTTTTTAATTTGCGGAAAAAAGTTGACAAGTTATTGTATTGGTGTTAAAATTTTAATTCGTGTCTCGGTTACAGCTAGTGTAAAGTAAATATCTCTTATGAATGCAATACGAAAAGTTTGCGAAAGATCGGGTAATTTTATCAACAACTTTTGTGAACAAACCCTATAAATTGTATTTGTAAGCTATATATGTATACTAGTGAATCAAGGAGCGGTCAGTGGAACCGTAATGATGAGAGAGAGGTAGGGCTTTCATCCAGTATATGTTACTTTCCCGTTAGGTGAATATAAAAAAGAGGACTCCTTTTAAAAGGAGTCCTCTTTCATTTTTTAAGTGCGACTTTCAACTTGTTGACAAATTTCATCCGTTGTTAAACCGTGAGCTGTAATGACTGATCCTTTAATTGATGTATCTGCAATGCCCATCACATTAGAATCTTGCCCAGTTACAATGCAACAATCACACCCTTGTGCATCCTGTTCTGAGTTAAGTGTAACAACTTCATGACCTTGTTGTTGAAGAGCTTGTTGAACGTCTGTTAATGAGTTTTCAACGCCAATTCTAGCCATAATTATCACCTCCTACCATCTAATTGCTAGTATGCTCAAGTTCACTGCATATATTTATGAAAAGACGGTAGGAAGTAAATCTTTGTTTAGTCGTTATATACGCCAGTAAGCATTTGACTAACGAATTGATCGTTTAATGTATCTTGTGCTGAAGAAGTATTTGAATGGATGTCGATTGAAGCAATAAAATGATTATGTTCTTTCGTATTTGGTTCTACCTCTACGTAATTATCGAATTTACAAAAACCTTTCGTATCCATTAGATCAAATAATTGCAGCATTTCTACTACCTCTTGTCTCGTTCCTTTAATTTGTACACACGCCATATTTATTTCCTCCTTTATTTTGACAAATTGTTTTTTAAAAATAGGATTATGATTACGAAATGAAAAATATGAATGTTATTTTTAGACAGCGCTATTTTTGTTATTTTCCCCCTTTTTCAGCAAAAGTCGTTATATATTCCCAGATTTATAAAATAGGACGTCCGTTTATTGAATACAATAGATTCGTATCAATTGATGAAAATCCTTCTTTTAAACAAATATTTTTTTTAGTGGAAATTGGCGAAAAAATTTTTGACTTTTTTGTAAACGTTAACAATGTTGTTAAATCAGTATAAGTAAAGAAGTACGTACGAATAAAAATTATAAATTTTCTAAAAATTCACTTGATTTATTTAGAAAGGAGAGTAAACTAGGAAACAATAAAAAATTCATAGAACATAGGAGGCGCTTCTAGTGAATGAGCAATGGATTTTCTTAAATGGAGAATTTGTTCCAAAAGATGAGGCAAAAGTTTCAGTATATGATCATGGCTATTTATATGGCGATGGAGTGTTTGAAGGAATTAGAGTTTATAGCGGTAATGTTTTCCGTTTGAGAGAGCATCTTGTCCGGCTGTATGAATCAGCAAAATCAATCCTTTTAGAAATTCCATATTCATTAGATGAAGTAACAAATATTGTTGTTGAGACGATTCGACAAAATAAATTATCTAATGGATACATTCGCCTTGTTGTATCAAGAGGAGCAGGAAATCTTGGATTGGATCCCGATTCATGTAAGAAGCCGAATGTAGTAGTAATTGCAGAACAATTATCTTTATTCCCACAAGAATATTATGAGAAAGGGATTCCAGTTGTAACAGTTGCAACGCGCCGAAATCGTCCCGATGTTTTATCCCCTCAAGTAAAATCTTTAAATTACTTAAACAATATTTTAGTTCGTATTGAAGCGAAATTAGCTGGAGTACAAGAAGCACTTATGTTAAATGATCAAGGATATGTAGCTGAAGGATCAGGAGATAACGTGTTTATTGTTAAAGGAAATAAATTAATTACACCACCAAGTTCTGCTGGAGCGTTAGAAGGTATTACACGAAACGCCATTTTAGAAATCGGCGAAAAACTTGGGTATGACGTAAGAGAAGAGTTATTTACAAGACATGATGTATATGTAGCTGATGAAGTGTTTTTAACAGGAACAGCTGCTGAAGTGATTGCTGTTACGACAGTAGATGGTAGAACGATTGGCTTAGGGCAAACAGGTCCACATACGAACCGTTTATTAAAAGAGTTTCGTAAGTTAGTTGTAGAAGATGGAGAGAAAATTTACGAAGAAAATAAAGTTGGATAACAACTTTTTTAACATAAGAAAGCGTTGATAGGGAGGAGTAGTTGATTGTGAAGCCTCACAGAGAGTCGGTGGTTGCTGAAAACCGATGGTTCACGTCGACGAACATCGCCCTTGAGTGCTAAGCTAAAGCATTTGTCTAGGCTTAGACGGTAGCTCCGTTATTAGCTAGATCCATTTATGGATCACTGAGGCAAGAGTATTCTTGCGAAGAAGGGTGGTACCGCGAAATCTTTCGTCCCTTCAGCACATAGCTGGAGTGTGGACGTAGGATTTTTTTATTGTATAAAAGTTTGAAAAAGGGGGCTTATAAGAACAATGTCTTCAAAAACGGAAGAGAAACTGGCAACTGGTGCACAGCTATTGTTAGAAGCGCTAGAAAAGGAAGGCGTAGAAGTGATTTTCGGTTATCCGGGTGGTGCCGTTTTACCTCTCTATGATGCATTGTATGATTGTGAAATTCCGCATATTTTAACAAGGCATGAGCAAGGGGCAATTCACGCTGCTGAAGGGTATGCCAGAATTACAGGGCATCCAGGGGTTGTAATTGCAACGAGTGGGCCAGGTGCTACAAATGTAATTACGGGTCTAGCTGATGCGATGATTGATTCATTGCCACTTGTAGTATTTACAGGCCAAGTAGCAACAACGTTAATTGGGAGCGATGCTTTTCAAGAGGCAGATATTATGGGACTTACGATGCCAGTGACAAAACATAACTATCAAGTACGAAAGGCCTCAGATTTACCTCGAATTATTAAAGAAGCATTTCATATTGCTAAAACTGGAAGACCAGGACCAGTCGTTATTGACCTTCCGAAAGATATGGTAGTCGAGAAAGGTGAGCAATGTAGCAATGTACAAATGGATTTACCGGGATATAACCCTAATTATGAACCGAATCTACTTCAAATAAACAAATTACTCAAAGTAATTGAAACTGCAAAAAAACCGTTAATTTTAGCTGGAGCGGGTATATTGCATGCGAAAGCTTCGAAAGAATTGACAAATTTTGCTCGTAAATATGAAATCCCTGTTGTGCATACATTACTTGGTCTTGGTGGTTTTCCACCAGATGATGAACTATTTCTAGGGATGGGAGGAATGCATGGTTCTTATACAGCCAATATGGCGTTATATGAATGTGACTTACTCATTAATATAGGCGCGAGATTTGATGATCGGCTTACAGGGAATTTAGCTTATTTTGCTAAAGGGGCTACTGTTGCGCATATCGATATCGATCCAGCAGAAATCGGGAAAAATGTGCCAACTGAAATTCCTATTGTTGCAAGTGCTAAGCGGGCATTGGAAGTATTACTTGAACCAGAAGGGGGAAAAGAAAATCATCATGAATGGATCACTTTATTAAAGGGGAGAAAAGAACAATATCCATTCTCTTATAAAAGAAATTCTGAAAGTATTAAGCCCCAATACGCAATTGATATGTTATATGAAATTACGAAGGGAGAAGCGATTGTAACAACAGACGTTGGGCAACACCAAATGTGGGCAGCCCAATATTATCCGCTGAAAAATCCAGATAAATGGGTAACTTCTGGTGGATTAGGAACGATGGGGTTTGGATTTCCAGCAGCAATCGGTGCGCAAATTGCAAAGCCTGAAGAATTAGTTATTGCAATTGTTGGTGATGCTGGGTTTCAAATGACTCTACAAGAATTAAGTGTATTAAAAGAACACGCTTTACCCGTTAAAGTATTTATTTTAAATAATGAAGCTTTAGGAATGGTAAGACAATGGCAAGATGAATTTTACAATCAAAGATATTCACATTCTTTATTACCATGCCAACCAGATTTCGTCGCTCTTGCGAATGCATATGGCATAAAAGGTGTTCGTATTGACGATCCACTTCTTGCAAAGAAGCAAATCCAGCATGCTATTGAATTACAAGAGCCAGTCGTAATTGATTGTCGTGTACTTCAATCAGAGAAGGTTATGCCGATGGTTGCGCCAGGAAAAGGTGTTCACCAAATGGAGGGAGTGGAAAAAGGGTGAAGAGAATTGTTACAGCGACAGTTCGAAATCAAAGTGGTGTTTTAAACAGAATTACAGGGGTTATGACACGAAGACATTTTAATATTGAAAGTATTTCAGTAGGTCATACAGAATCATCAGATATATCACGAATGACGATTGTTGTACACGTTGAAAGTGAACAGCAAGTGGAGCAGTTAATTAAACAACTGCATAAGCAAATTGATGTACTGAAAGTATCAGATATTACAGAAGAAGCGATGATTGCTAGAGAGCTTGCTCTTATTAAAGTAGCAACTTCTGTAGCGAGGGCAGAATTATATAGTTTAATTGAACCGTTTCGAGCCGCTGTAATAGATGTTGGGAAGGATTCCATAGTTGTGCAAGTAACAGGTACGCAAGATAAAGTAGAAGCGTTAATTGAATTACTTCGTCCATACGGTTTGAAAGAAATTGCTAGAACAGGTGTAACAGCATTTACACGTAGTATGAAAAAACAAGATAAGCAAGTTATGTTAATTCAATAATCATTTAAATATAGGGGGAAATGAAAATGGCAAAAGTTTATTATGAGAAAGATGTAACAGTAAATGTATTAAAGGAAAAGAAAGTAGCAATCATCGGATATGGCTCGCAAGGTCATGCACATGCGCAAAATTTACGTGATAACGGATTTGATGTAGTAGTAGGTTTAAGAAAAGGTAAGTCTTGGAATAAAGCGAATGAAGATGGATTTTCTGTATATACAGTAGCAGAAGCAGCGAAAAAAGCTGATGTAGTAATGATTCTACTGCCTGATGAATTACAACCAGAAGTATATGAAGCTGAAATTGCACCAAATTTACAGGCTGGAAACTCTCTCGTGTTCGCACATGGATTTAATGTTCACTTTGATCAAGTAAAACCACCAGCTAATGTAGATGTATTTCTAGTAGCGCCAAAAGGACCGGGGCATCTCGTACGCCGTACGTTCGCCGAGGGCGGGGCTGTTCCTGCATTATTTGCAGTATATCAAGATGCAACAGGAGTTGCGACTGAAAAAGCACTTTCTTATGCTGACGGAATTGGAGCAACGAGAGCTGGTGTACTAGAAACGACGTTTAAAGAAGAAACAGAAACAGATTTATTTGGAGAGCAAGCTGTACTCTGCGGCGGAGTGACTGCACTTGTAAAAGCAGGGTTTGAAACGTTAGTTGATGCAGGATATCAGCCTGAACTTGCATATTTTGAATGTTTACATGAACTGAAGCTAATCGTTGACCTTATGTACGAAGGTGGACTTGAAAATATGAGATATTCAGTTTCAGATACAGCGCAGTGGGGAGACTTCGTATCAGGACCACGCGTTGTTACTGAAGATACGAAGAAAGCGATGGGGGCAGTATTAGCAGAAATTCAAGATGGTACATTTGCAAGAGGCTGGATTGCAGAGCATAAAGCAGGAAGACCAAATTTCCATGCGACAAATGAGAAAGAGAATAAACATGAAATCGAAGTAGTTGGACGTAAATTACGTGAAATGATGCCTTTCGTACAGCCGCGAGTAAAGGTAGGGGTTAAATAATATGAAGCAGGTTTTGTTCATGGATACAACGCTTCGTGATGGCGAACAATCACCAGGAGTAAATTTAAATGAACAAGAGAAATTACAAATTGCTAGGCAATTAGAGAGGCTTGGTATTCATGTAATGGAAGCTGGATTCGCGGCAGCTTCCGAAGGTGACTTTCAATCGGTAAAACGTATTGCGAATACAATTCAAAATGCTACGGTTATGAGTTTAGCTAGAGCGAAAGAAAGTGACATTCGAAGAGCATATGAAGCTGTGAAAGGTGCTGTATCTCCTCGTCTACACGTATTTTTAGCTACGAGTGATATTCATATGAAATATAAACTTTGTATGTCAAAAGAAGATGTGTTAAATAGTATTCATCGCTCGGTTACGCTTGGAAAATCATTATTTCCGACAGTACAATTTTCTGCAGAAGATGCGACAAGAACATCGAGAGCATTTTTAGCTGAAGCAGTAGAAATTGCAATTCGAGCAGGAGCGAATGTAATTAATATTCCGGATACAGTTGGATATACGAATCCAGAAGAGTATTATTCTCTTTTTAAATACTTACAAGAATCCGTTCCATCATATGAAAAAGCGATTTTTTCTTGTCATTGTCACGATGATCTTGGTATGGCAGTAGCAAATTCGTTAGCTGCGGTTGAAGGAGGAGCATTGCAAGTAGAAGGAACGATTAATGGCATTGGAGAAAGAGCAGGGAATGCAGCGTTAGAAGAAGTTGCGGTAGCTCTTCATATTAGAAAAGATTTTTATAAAGCAGAGCCTTCAATGACTTTAAAAGAAATTAAGGCGACGAGTATATTAGTAAGCAGGTTAACGGGTATGGTTGTACCGAAAAATAAAGCAATCGTTGGAGCGAATGCATTTGCTCATGAATCGGGCATTCACCAAGACGGGGTTTTAAAAGAAGTAACAACTTATGAAATTATCGAACCAGCGCTTATAGGAGAATCTCAAAATCTCTTTGTACTTGGGAAACATTCTGGCCGTCATGCGTTTACGGAAAAAATGAAAGAGCTTGGTTATGAATTTACAAATGAAGAGCGAGATGCGGCATTCGAAGCATTTAAAAAATTGGCTGATCGTAAAAAGGAAATTACTGAAGAAGATTTACGCGCACTTATGCTTGGTGAAGCAGCATTTGCAGCTCAGCAATATAACATTACGCAATTACAAGTGCATTTCGTATCAAATAGTACACAATGCGCAACAGTTGTGCTGAAGGATGAGGAAGGAAATGTATATGAAGATGCAGCCACTGGTTCTGGTAGTATTGAAGCGATATACAATGCGATTCAAAGAATTTTAGGATTAGAATGTGAATTGGCAGATTATCGCATACAATCTATTACACAAGGTCAAGATGCACTTGCTCACGTTCATGTTGAATTAAAAGAAGGTAGTCACCAAATATCAGGTTTCGGAGTTGCGCAAGACGTATTGGAAGCGTCGGCGAGAGCTTATGTCCATGCAGCAGGGAAATTAAAATCTCTTATAGCGCTTGTGAAATAAATATTTGATAGGTGAGAGAAGCTTTCCTCACCTATTAAATTAAAGTTCTGAAAATTCAGTTAAAAGGAGTGTTAAAAATGGAAAAACGTATCGTTTGTTTAGCTGGTGATGGTGTTGGTCCAGAAGTAATGGAAAGTGCGAAGGAAGTATTGCATATGGTAGAAAGGCTATATGGACATCATTTTCATTTGCAAGATGAGTACTTTGGTGGTGTTGCTATCGATTTAACTGGGCAACCATTACCACAGCGAACACTTGCCGCCTGTTTAGCGAGTGATGCGGTTTTACTTGGAGCAGTAGGTGGACCAAGGTGGGATAGTGCGAAAGAAAGGCCTGAGAAAGGATTATTAGCATTAAGAAAAGGACTTGGTGTATTTGCGAATGTTCGCCCTGTAACGGTAGAAAGTGCAACTGCACATTTATCACCATTAAAAAACGCTGATGAAATTGATTTCGTTGTCGTTCGTGAATTAACAGGCGGAATTTATTTTTCTTATCCGAAAGAGCGAACGGAAGAAGTGGCGACAGATACACTTACGTATCATCGCCATGAAATTGAACGTATCGTTTCGTATGCTTTTCAATTAGCGAATAAGCGGAAGAAAAAAGTAACATCTATTGATAAAGCGAATGTTTTAGAGTCTAGTAAATTATGGAGAACTGTGACAGAAGAAGTAGCACTTCGCTACCCAAATGTGGAAGTAGAACACATTTTAGTAGATGCAGCAGCTATGGAATTAATTCGGAATCCAGGAAGATTTGACGTTATTGTAACGGAAAATTTATTTGGTGATATTTTAAGTGATGAGGCTTCAGTATTAGCTGGATCATTAGGAATGCTTCCATCAGCAAGTCACGCTGAAAAGGGGCCTTCATTATACGAGCCTATTCACGGATCAGCACCGGATATTGCGGGGAAAAATAAGGCGAATCCAATTGCGATGATGCGTTCTGTTGCAATGATGCTTGGGCAATCGTTCGGATTAACGAGAGAAGGATATTCAATTGAAGAAGCAGTTTCTGCAGTCCTTAAATCAGGAAAATGTACAGCAGATATCGGGGGGACTGAAACGACAACTTCATTTACAAAGGCAGTTATTCAAGAAATGGAAGAGCAAGCGTTAGTAGGGAGAGGAAGATAATGGGGAAAAGGTTACTAGATAAGCTTTGGGAAAGACATGTAGTTGCGACTAATGAAAATGGATTGGATTTATTATATATCGATCTACATCTTGTTCATGAAGTAACGTCACCGCAAGCCTTTGAAGGCTTGCGGCTTACAAATCGAACAGTCCGCAGACCAGATTTAACATTTGCAACGATGGATCATAATATTCCAACGAAAGATGTTTGGAATATTACCGACCGCATTGCGAAGCAGCAACTAGATACACTTCGGGAAAACTGTAAACAATTTCAGGTGCCATTAGCGGATATCGGAGATGAAGAGCAAGGGATCGTTCATGTAATAGGACCAGAACTTGGACTCACACAGCCAGGAAAAACGATTGTTTGTGGTGATAGTCATACAGCAACACACGGTGCTTTTGGCGCACTAGCGTTTGGTATTGGTACGAGTGAAGTGGAACATGTATTGGCGACGCAAACGTTATGGCAACGAAAGCCGAAAGCAATGGGCATTGAGTTAAAAGGAAAGTTACCGCAAGGTGTTTATGCGAAAGATATTATTTTACACCTTCTTTCAAAGTACGGAGTAGCAGTTGGAACAGGTTACGTAATGGAATTTTACGGAGAGGCCATTCATGCTATGGATATGGAAGAGAGGATGACGCTTTGCAATATGGCAATTGAAGGGGGAGCAAAGGCTGGCATTATTGCACCAGATGAAAAAACGGTTGCTTACGTAAAAGGGCGTAAATATGCACCGAAAGACTATGAATCTATTAAGAAAAAATGGTCAGAACTTTATACAGATTTAGATGCAGTTTATGATTTACATATTCTAGTAGATGTTACGGATTTAGCGCCGTACGTTACGTGGGGAACAAATCCTAGTATGGGCGTTCGGATCGATGAGAAATTGCCAGAAAAGCATGATGAAAATGACGAAAGAGCGTTTTCTTATATGGGATTGAGTCCCGGACAAAGTACGTATGACATTCCAGTTCAACATGTTTTCATTGGATCTTGTACAAATTCCAGGCTTTCTGACTTAGAAATTGCTGCATCTGTCGTGAAAGGTAAAAAAGTAAAAGAAGGTGTGCGAGCACTTGTTGTACCTGGATCTCAAAGGGTAAGAGAAGCAGCGATGCATAAAGGATTACATCGCATATTTGAAGAAGCTGGATTTGAATGGAGAGAGCCCGGATGCTCAATGTGTCTAGGTATGAATCCAGATCAAGTGCCTGAAGGGGAACATTGTGCCTCTACGTCAAATCGCAATTTTGAAGGAAGACAAGGAAAGGGAGCACGAACGCATTTAGTTAGCCCGGCAATGGCGGCAGCGGCTGCGTTATATGGTCATTTTGTTGATATTAGAAAGGAGAGTTATGATGGAGCCATTTCGTATTCATAAAGGTACTGCCGCAGTACTGATGAATGATAACATTGATACAGATCAAATTATTCCGAAGCAATATTTAAAGAGAATTGAAAGAACTGGGTTTGGGAAGTTTTTATTTGATGAGTGGCGATATGATAATAATCGCCAAGAAAACCCTAATTTCCCGCTTAATGCACAAGAAAGAAAAGGAGCCAGTATATTAATCACAGGTGATAATTTTGGATGTGGCTCGTCAAGAGAACATGCTCCATGGGCGCTTGCTGATTATGGTTTCCGCGTTATTATCGCTGGAGGATTTGCCGATATCTTTTATATGAATTGTATGAAGAATGGCATGTTACCGATTGTAATGGATAAAGATATGCGTGAACAACTTGCTAAAACAGATGCGAGGGAACAAATTACAGTTGATTTAGAAAATGAAATAATGACAACGAATACGCATAGATTCCATTTTACAATCGAGAAAATGTGGAAAGAGAAGTTATTAAATGGTTTAGATGAAATTAGTATTACAATGCAATATGAACAAGAAATAAAAGAGTATGAAAGAAAAGTGGCTTTACATTAAAAAAGTGACGGAATATTAAAAATGTATTTACATTCAAAATTAACTGTTATATACTATGTGAAAATCAGAGGAGAAAGGGAGTAAGTATTATGAATATCGTGCAATCTATTACAATGCTTACACAACTACATCATCATACATGAAACCCTTGAACCTAGCGTGAAAACGTGTAGGTACAAGGGTTATTCCCGTTGTACCTACACTCTACTGAAGAGCCTTGTAGGTATTTTGTCTACAAGGCTCTTTTTATTTTCGGCTTAGGGGAATGAAATAGGCATACATTAGAAGGGGAAAGGTGTGAAAATTTAGATGACAAAATGGAAACGAGCAAACCCGAATGGAACGAGAGATTATTTATTCGAAGAATGTACGTTAATTGAAGAAGTAGAACAGAAATTAAGGCTTACTTTTTTAGAGAGAGGTTATGAGGAAATAAGAACACCTACAATTGAATTTTATGATGTTTTTGCATTTCAAAATAGACCGATAGATGAAGAGAAGATGTATAAATTTTTTGATGAAAAGGGAAGGATTATCGTTTTACGTCCAGATATGACAATTCCTTTAGCGAGAGTTATTGGAACACAGAGATGGGATACGCCACTTAAAGTGACGTATAGCGGGAATGTATTTCGAGCGAATGAATCCCATTCTGGAAAATATAATGAAATCGTACAAAGTGGTATTGAAGTTATCGGGATTGATAATGTAAGAGCTGAAATTGAATGTGTAATAAGTGTCATTCAAGCACTTCAAAAGTTGAAGGTGCAATCTTTTACAATTGA
Source organism: Bacillus sp. HMSC036E02 (assembly GCF_001836235.1). Classification (NCBI taxonomy): domain Bacteria; kingdom Bacillati; phylum Bacillota; class Bacilli; order Caryophanales; family Bacillaceae; genus Bacillus; species Bacillus sp. HMSC036E02. The sequence continues at coordinate 109,955 of NZ_KV827854.1, forward strand.
GATTGGGCAAGTACAGTTATATAAATGTATTGTAAAAAAACTCTCCATCCATGATGAAGAAGAAAGGGTACTTAGAACGTATATAGAAAGTAAAAATTATGCAGCCCTCTCAAATTTTATCGGAGAAAAGAAATTAAATCGATGCGATGAGACAGTAAGGTTACTTGAGAAATTGCCAAGGCTATTTGGAAATTTAGAAGTTATTGAGGAAGCAGAAAAGCTTGCTTCAAGTAATGAAATGAAAATGGCAATTGCAAGAATAAAAGAAATGTATGAAACAATTGAAACGTTAGGATATGGTTCTTACATATCAATTGATTTGGGCATGATTCAACACTTAGATTACTATACGGGTGTTATTTTCAAAGGATATATATATGAAATTGGAGAAGAAATCGTTAGTGGCGGAAGATACGATGAGCTAATTGGCAATTTTGGAGAAATGCTGCCAGCTGTTGGACTCGCGGTACAAGTAAATCAAATTGTGAAGGCGCTGCAAGAGCAGCAAGAACCATATGAACGAAATCAAATTGATATTGTGATTCATTATGAGTTAAATAGATTAGCGGAAGCAGAAAGGTTACGAAATTTACTTCGAAAGGATGGGAAGAATGCTTGGTTATCTCTATTCTCTAATTTAAGCGATACCTTTCAATTTGCAAGAAAAAATAAAATAGGAACGGTTGTTGAGGCAAAGAATGAATATTTAGTGGAATATGTATGGAATGAGAAATGGGTAGTCCAGAAAGAAGGAGAGGCTTCATGCGTAACATTCAAATTGCGTTAACGAAAGGAAGATTAGAAAAACATGTCATTCCACTTTTTGAGCAGATTGGAATTGATTGTTCCGAGCTCAAAAATAAAGGTCGGAAGCTTGTATTTCAAAGTAAAAATACAAATATTTCATTTATTTTAGTAAAAGCGGTTGATGTTGCTACTTATGTAGAACATGGGGTAGCTGATATTGGCATCGTTGGAAAAGATATTTTAATGGAAAACGAGAAAGATATTTATGAAATGCTGGATTTAGGAGTGGGGATTTGTAAGTTTTGTGTTGCTTCTATTCCTACGTATAATCCGAAGAGTTACCGGAAGAAAAGAATCGCTACGAAATACCCACATATTACTTCTACTTATTTTCATGATAAGGGAGAGGATGTAGAAATTATTAAAATAGAAGGTTCTGTAGAAATCGCTCCTCTTCTTGGATTGGCAGATGCGATTGTAGATATTGTTGAAACAGGAAAAACATTACAAGAGAATGGACTCATTGTATTTGAGGAAATGTACTTTATATCGGCTCGGATGATTGTAAATAAGGCAGCCTTAAAAACTAAAAAAGACGAAATATTCAGCATTATAAATATGATGGAGCAAGAAATCTTATCAGGGAAATAGGAGGATTTAAAATGGAAATCATTTATGAAGACTTTAAGGAGGCATTATCTAAAATAAAAGTGCTAAGAGAAAACGCTAATATAATAGAAGAAACTGTTCAAAGAAGTGTAAGAGAAATCATTAGACATGTAAGGGAAGGAAATGATGAGGCTTTATCTTTCTATACAAAAAAGTTTGATGGTGTAGAGATGAAAGATTTTCGTGTAAGTGAAGAAGAAATACAGCAAGCGAGTATGTTTGTAGAGAATTCATTTTTAGAAGCTTTAAAAGAGGCGAAGAAAAACATTGTTTCGTATCACGAAAAACAAAAGAAGTATTCAATCTTCGATTGTGAAAGTAAAGGCATAATTAGAGGGCAGCTTATTCGGCCATTAGAAAATGTAGGTGTATATGTACCAGGTGGGACAGCTTCATATCCTTCTTCAGTATTAATGAATGTATTGCCGGCGAAACTTGCAGGTGTGAAAAAAATTGTAATGGTAACACCGCCGAGGAAAGGGGGAATTGATCCTCATATAGTAGCTGCTGCAAATCTTGCGGGAGTAGATGAAATTTATACGATAGGTGGCGCACAAGCAATTGCTGCTTTAGCATACGGGACGGAATCGATTCCGAAAGTGGATAAAATAGTTGGACCGGGAAATTTGTACGTCGCTCTAGCGAAACGAGAAGTATACGGGATAGTAAATATCGATATGATTGCTGGTCCATCAGAAATTGTAGTTGTCGCGGATGAAACAGGTAATGCAAAATATATCGCAGCGGATTTATTATCGCAAGCAGAGCATGATGAGAGAGCAACGGCGATTTGTATTACAACGAATATGGAACTAGCTAAAGAAGTAGAAAAAGAGGTAGAAAGACAGTTAGAAACGTTACCAAGAAGTGAAATTGCACGTGAATCAATAAATAGAAATGGAGCCATCTTTATCGTTGCTTCTTTAGAGGAGGCACTAAAGTTATCAAATGAAATTGCTCCAGAACATTTAGAGTTACATATAAAAGAACCGATGAATGCTCTAGATTATGTGAAACATGCAGGCTCTATTTTCCTTGGGCCATATGCACCTGAACCGCTCGGGGATTATTTGGCGGGACCGAATCATGTATTACCAACGAGCGGAACGGCAAGATTTTTTTCTCCGTTATCAGTCGATGATTTCGTGAAAAAATCAAGTTTTATTTCTTATACAGAGGAAGCATTAAAAAATGTACAGCATCATATTGTAGAGCTTGCAAATAAAGAAGGGTTACATGCACATGCGAGAGCAATCCAAATAAGGTTTGAGGAGGAAAAATAATGCGTCAGTCCAGTCAAGCACGTGAGACGAAAGAAACAAAAATTAAATTAAGTTTGCAGCTTGATGAAAGTACGAGTGTATCTATTCAAACGGGGGTTGGTTTTTTCGATCATATGCTGACTTTATTTGCTAGACATGGAAGATTTGGTTTGCAAGTTGAGGCAGAAGGTGATGTATTTGTCGATGCACATCACACCGTTGAAGATGTTGGAATTGTACTCGGAAATTGCTTGAAAGAAGCATTGCAAAATAAAGAAGGAATTAATCGTTACGGTTCCGCGTATGTACCGATGGATGAATCTTTAGGATTTGTTGCAATTGATATAAGTGGACGCTCATATTGTGTATTTCAAGGGGAATTAACAAATCCGAAGCTCGGGGATTTTGATACAGAATTGACGGAAGAATTTTTTAGAGCAGTTGCACATGCTGCCAATATTACATTACATGCGCGCGTTCTATACGGAAGTAATACACATCACAAAATTGAAGCATTATTTAAAGCTTTTGGTAGAGCGCTTAGAGAAGCGGTCGAAAAAAATGCCAACATTACTGGTGTAAATTCAACGAAAGGGATGTTGTAATTGATTGCCATTATAGATTATGGAATGGGGAATATTCGCAGTGTAGAGCAAGCATTAAAATATACTGGCGCAGAGTACATTGTAACGAGTGATAAAGAAGAGATATTGAGAAGCGATGGCGTGATTCTACCGGGAGTAGGTGCATTTCCGAAAGCGATGGAAGTATTAAAAGAAAGAGATTTAGTGTGTGTACTAAAAGAAGTTTGTGACATAGGAAAACCACTCCTCGGTATATGTTTGGGCATGCAACTTTTATTTGAACGAAGTGAGGAACTAAAAGATTGTAGCGGGTTAGGTTTACTACCAGGTGAAATTCGGAAGTTAAAAGTTTCGTATAAAATTCCTCATATGGGATGGAATGAATTAAGGAAGGAAAGAGAATTTCCGCTTTGGAATGGATTAGTGGATGGTTCTTTCGTGTATTATGTTCACTCATATTACGCGGATTGTCCAGATGAAATTGTATGCGGAGTAAGTGATTATGGAATGCAAATACCAGGGTTTGTCGCGAAAGGAAATGTATTTGGTGCACAGTTTCATCCAGAAAAAAGTGGCGAAATAGGCATGCAAATATTAAAAAATTTTCAAGGAGTGGTAGAAGCATGGAAATCTTCCCAGCTATCGATTTAAAAGAAGGGCGATGCGTTAGACTTTATCAAGGAGAGTTTAGTAAAGAAACGGTGATGAATGAAGATCCGGTAGCGCAGGCGATCATATTTGAAAAGCTTGGAGCGGAAATACTACACATTGTTGATTTAGACGGTGCAATTGCTGGCGAGTCGTTAAATTTGCCCGTCATTGAAAAAATCTGCAAGGCGGTACGTATTCCTGTGCAAGTGGGAGGAGGAATTCGTTCACTTGTAACGGTGGAGAAGTTATTGTCAGCAGGTGTAGAAAAAGTGATTTTAGGAACAGCAGCTCTTTATGATAAGTCATTTTTAGAGGAAGCAGTTCGTCTATATAAAGAGAAAATCATTGTTGGAATTGATGCGAAAAATGGTTTCGTAGCAACGAGAGGTTGGCTTGATCTGTCTGAAATTTCTTACGTTAGTTTAGCGAAACAAATGGAAAGTTTAGGTGTTCAAACGATTGTGTTTACAGACATTTCGAAAGACGGGACGCTTGCAGGTCCAAATTTTGAACAATTAGCGATACTTCAAAAAAGTGTGGGCATTCGTCTCATCGCCTCTGGAGGAGTGGCATCTATTCAAGATGTGAAAAAGTTAAATGATATGAATATATATGGTGTCATAATTGGAAAGGCGCTTTACGAGAAAACGATTGATTTAGAAGAAGTGTTACAGGTAACGAAGTTATGTTAGCGAAACGAATCATTCCATGTCTAGATGTGAAAGAAGGGCGAGTCGTAAAGGGTGTAAATTTTATAGGATTACAAGATGTCGGTGATCCGGTTGAAATAGCTGAAGCATATAACGAGGCAGGGGCAGATGAAATCGTATTTTTAGATATTACAGCGACTCATGAAGGAAGAAAAACGATTATAGATGTTGTAGAAAAAACAGCAGCTAAAGTATTTATTCCTCTTACGGTTGGCGGGGGGATTTCAAGTGTGAAAGATATGTACAATTTACTAAGAGCTGGAGCAGACAAAGTTTCAATAAACTCAGCGGCAGTGCGAAACCCGAAGCTTATAGAAGAAGGGACAGAACACTTTGGATCACAATGTATTGTCGTGGCAATTGATGCTAGAAAAGTAGCAGAAGGTAAATGGAACGTATACGTCAACGGCGGAAGAGTTGACACAGGAATGGATGCCATAGAATGGGCGAAGCGTGTTGTTAAACTTGGGGCAGGTGAAATTTTGTTAACGAGTATGGATGCAGATGGAACGAAAAGCGGATATGACCTTCGTTTAACAGAAGAAATTTCAAAAAGTGTTTCCATTCCAGTCATCGCATCAGGGGGCTGTGGTCATACGGATCACATTATAGAAGTTTTTCAAAAGACAACAGTTGATGCAGCGTTAGCGGCATCCATCTTTCATTATGGTGAGGCGACAGTGCAGAGTGTAAAGCGAAAATTAAGAGATGCAAATGTTGAGGTGCGGTTATGAAACCTAATTTTTCAAAAGGATTAATACCAGCAATTGTCATCGAAGAAGGTACGAAAGAAGTTTTAATGCTAGCTTATATGAATGAAGAAGCATATGAAAAAACGTTAGAGACGAAAAGAACATGGTTTTATTCTCGTTCTAGGCAGTCGTTATGGAATAAGGGGGAAACATCAGGGAATCTTCAATATGTGCAATCTTTATATTTAGATTGTGATCAAGATTCAATTGTTGTGAATGTGAAACAAGTAGGATCTGCTTGTCATACGGGAGAGAAGACATGTTTTCACTATCAAATTATATAGGGGGATACATATGGAAAATGCCTTTAAGTTGCTGTATAAAACAATTGAAGAACGAAAGGAAAGCCCACTTCCTGAATCGTATACAAATTATTTATTTTCAAAAGGAGAAGATAAAATTTTAAAGAAAATTGGTGAAGAGTGTGCTGAAGTAATTATCGCATGTAAAAATAATGATAAAGAAGAAGTAGTGAAAGAAATGGTTGATGTATTTTATCACTGTTTCGTTTTATTAGCTGAAAAAAATATTACATTGGAAGATGTCATGCGGGAGGTGAAAGAACGAAATGGAAAGCTTTCGAGAGTTGGGGATAGAAGGGAAATAGATACATTATAAGGGGGAATGTATATGAAAGTAGATTATCATCTTCACTTAGAAGAAGGACCGTATTCAATAGGATGGCTTGCTAAAATAAATGAAGCGCTGGAACGTTATGAACCGCTTCAAGAAAGGCATTCTATTGATTGGCTTATGAAAACACAAGAGCGTTTGCAAAAGCGTGTGAAGGAAGGGCCATTTACAACAGAATGGATGGACCTCTATTTAGAAGAAGCTGTGCGAAAAGGTATAACAGAAGTTGGGATTGTTGATCATTTATATCGTTTTCATGAAGCGAAAGGATATTATGAAAAATATGTAGATATTAGTGATTCTAAGCTCGGTCGTATACAGAAGGAATGGTTAGATCAAGTAAGGGTAGTTTCACTGTATGATTTTACAAAGGTCATTGAAGAGGCGAAAGAACGATGGAGTAAAAGAGGTGTCACACTTAAACTTGGAATTGAAGCGGATTATTTTATTGGTTGTGAAGGAGAGTTAAAAGAATTATTAGCGCTAGGAGACTTTGATTATATAATTGGTTCCGTTCATTTTTTAAATGGCTGGGGATTTGATAATCCAGATACGAAAGAATATTTTGAGAAGCATGACCTACGCGCATTATATGATATGTTTTTTAAAACAGTTGAGAGTGCGATTCGTACCGAGTTATTTGATATTATCGCTCATCTTGATAATATAAAGGTATTTAATTATCGATTGGATGAGAATGAACAGCTTTCTTATTATGAGGAAATTGCCTGTGCGTTAGTAGAAACGAATACGGCAACAGAAATAAATGCAGGATTATACTATCGTTATCCTGTTCGTGAAATGTGCCCAAGTCCACTATATTTACAAGTATTAGCTAAGTATGGTGTTCCAATTACGATTTCTTCGGATGCCCATTATCCAAATGATTTAGGGAATTATGTACAAGAAAATGTACAAACATTACTAGCTCACGGTGTTAATCAGGTTGCAACATTTACGAAGCGAGCAAGAGTAATGAGGTCGCTTGAAGAAGAAGTAACAAATTCAAAATGAAACGCAATTTTTTGATGAAAACCGTCCTTTTTGTTCAAAATAAGAAAGAATGAAAAGGAGGGTAAGAAATGGCGAAACAACAAAATAAACAAAATGTACAAGGTGCACAGCAACAAGCTTATACTTCTGAAACGAATGCTGAATCTCAATCGGTTATTGAGGAGCAAATTAGCGATACGGTTGCAGAAGGAACGATTGATGTGAAGCTTGGAAAAGAATCGCAGGAAAAAGCGTAAGAAAAGGGGAGAGTTGCATCTCCTCTTTTTTCATGGAAAAGTGTCGATTTTTAAAACTATAATCAAATTCCTTGGTTTTTATATGTGGATTTCTTACAATGAAATATAAGAGATATCTTATTTTCTATAGAAGAGGTGTTAGTAGTGGCAAAAATATTAGTAGCGGGAAAAATTCCGGAAATTGGATTAGAACTATTAAAAGATCATGATGTAGAAATGTACGATAAAGAGGAGTTAATTTCTATAGATGAATTAACAGAGCGTGTAAAAGATAAAGATGCATTGTTAAGTTTACTTTCGACAAAGGTGCCAAAAGAAGTTATTGATGCAGCGCCTCATTTAAAGATTGTTGCAAACTATGGTGCTGGTTACGACAATATTGATTACAAGTATGCGGGCGAAAAAGGAATTGCAGTTACGAATACACCGAAAGTATCAACGGAAGCGACTGCAGAATTAACATTTGCACTTCTTTTAGCAGCGGCGCGTAGAATTCCTGAAGGGGATACGTTATGTCGTACGACTGGATTTAACGGATGGGCACCGTTATTTTTCTTAGGACGAGAAGTTCATGGTAAGACAATCGGAATTATAGGTCTTGGAGAAATCGGGAAGGCTGTTGCAAAACGTGCGAAAGCATTTGGAATGGATGTTTTATATACAGGGCCAAATCGTAAGCTTGAAGCTGAAAGTGAGCTGGGGGCAACGTATGTGATGTTGGAAGAATTATTACAAACAGCAGACTTTATTACAATTAACTGTGCTTATAATCCAAATTTACATCATATGATTGATGAAGAGCAGTTTAAAATGATGAAGAAAACAGCGTATATTGTAAATGCTTCACGTGGACCAATTATGAATGAAGCAGCACTTGCTCATGCATTAAAAACGAATGAAATTGAAGGAGCAGCTCTTGACGTGTTTGAATTTGAACCGAAAATTACAGAAGAGCTAAAAGAATTAAAGAATGTAGTACTTGCTCCACACGTAGGGAATGCAACATTTGAAACTCGTGATGCGATGGCTGAAATGGCTGTCAGAAATATTTTAGCTGTATTAAACGGCGAAGAGCCAGTAACACCTGTAAATCAAAAGGTATTAGTTACAAAATAAAAAGAAACCTTCCGGACTCGGAAGGTTTTCTTATTTTTCTTTATTCGCTTTTTTAGACGGTCTTTGTCTAATGAATTGAGATAACATGTACAAAATATATAGTGGAATGGCAATAAATAAGAAAACAGAAAAATTTCCAAATCCTGTTTGATACATTGTAATAATGATTCCAACTAAAAATAGTGTAATAATGATGCTATATCGTGGAATTGGTACATCTTTTAAACTTGGGATACGAATGCGGCTCACCATTAAAAATGCGAACGTTACAAATACGGTAATAAGAACGATTTTTGGAATGGTATGTGAAAATAATGTTAAGAAAGCAACAAGCCCTCCCGCTGCTGTAATCGGTACTCCAGTGAAATATTTCATTGAAGTAGAAGATGGTGTTACATTAAATCGTGCTAAACGATATGCTCCGAAAAGAGGGAATAATCCCGCTATGTATAATCCGATGATTCCGTAGTTTGAGAAAGATGTGTAATACATTAAAACAGCTGGTGCTGCACCAAATGTTACGACATCTGCAAGCGAGTCGAGCTCTTTTCCCATTTGTGAATCAACACGTAATAAACGAGCAACACGACCATCAAGACTATCTAACATCATCCCGATAAGTACTAAAATAGCAGCTGATTTATAATATCCTAAAGATGCATAGCCGATTGATAAAAATCCGCTATATAAATTTCCGAGCGTAAATAAGTTTGGAATAGCTGCTCTATACAAAATCTGATCCCTTGCTTTCTGTAATAAATTCTTAATTAGTGTATGAAAGTTTACTTATTTTATCATACCATAAATTTATTCCTCATACGAAAGAAATTACCAATTTGTGAAAGATTTCATAGAAGGATGGTTTGAAAATTAAGTGAAAATAAAAAGAGGAAGCAACTTGTATAAAGTTGCTTCCTTTACTATTCAAATTTCGTTGTCATCGTTCCAGTTTTATATCGATTATTAGGATCGAAGCGTAATAAATCTCCATAAATTAATTTATCGGAGAGTTTTAATTCTGTTTTTGCTTTTTCAATATACGGCTGACATAGCGTCATGTCAGCTTCTTCACCCGTACTTCTTTTGTAGCACATATTTTTTGTATAAACATACTCTTCAGAAACAAAGCTACCATCACGCATTACCATAAGCGGGTCTTTCTCTTTAATAAATAAGTCAGTTCCAAATTCAACGGATTTATTTGTTTTAATACCAAGTAAATGAAGGAGCGTTGGCTTAATATCAATTTGACCGGATACTTTAGAAACAACTTTTCCTTCTTGGCCAGGCACATGAATAATAAGAGGGACTCGTTGTAATTGCATAGAATCGAATGGTGTAATAGTATCTTTTCCTAGGAACTGTGCCATAGCTGCGTTATGGTTTTCGGAAATACCGTAATGATCACCATAGATGACAATAACGGAATTATCATACAATCCTTCTTCTTTTAATTGTTTAATAAATAATTTAAGAGCTTCATCTGTGTAACGAACAGTTGGGAAGTAGCGGTTTACAACACCACTTTCCGAGTTGAATTCATCAACATATTGATCTTCCGGATTTAGAAGAAATGGAAAATGATTTGTTAATGTAATAAATTTTGTATAGAACGGTTGCGGTAAAGATTTTAACTTTGGAATAGATTGTTCAAAGAACTCTTTATCTTTTAATCCCCAACCGACAGACATTTGCTCCGTTCCTGCGTAATCATTTAAATTAAAGTAACGATCATATCCAAGCGCAGGATACATTACATCCCGATTCCAAAACGTTTTATCATTTGAATGGAAGACGGCAGAAGAATATCCGTATTTCTTTAATTGTTCTGGTGTCGCTGTGTATTCATTTGTTGCATGAGTAAAGAATACAGAACCACGATCTAGCGGATAAAGTGAGTTTTCAACGATAAATTCAGCATCAGAAGTTTTACCTTGTCCAGTTTGATGATAGAAGTTATCGAAATAGAAACTATCCTTAATAAATTCATTTAAAAATGGTGTAATTTCTTTTCCATTTATTTTTTTATTAATAACAAAGCTTTGTGTAGATTCCATTGAAATTAAAATTACATTTTTACCTTTTGCAGCTCCAAATAAGTTTTTATCAACTTGTTTGTCTTTTGAGTCTGTATAGTTTTTAATTTCAGAAAACCCATCCCCACTTGCAAATACACGCTCAGCTGAGGACTTGGATTGAAGCGTAATATCAAATAGATGATATGTGTATAAACCTAAATTCTTCACGACAGTTTGACGGTCAAATGAGCGTGAGAACATTTGTGGTTTATAAATAACTGATACAACAATTTGTAGTGCTAATAAAGCTGTTACACCGCTAAAGAAAGTTCGCTTCTCTGAGCGGGAAAGTGGTGTTTTGTCGCCAAATGATGGGAATTTACGCGAAATAAACATTAAAATAATTGCATCTGCAAATAAAAGTAATGTTTTGTACGTAAAGAGTTCTTTTATACTTGTCCCTAAATCAGCCATATTGTTTGTTTGGAATAAAACTGGGAAAGTAACGAAATCGTTATAGAACCCATAAAACATTGCGTTTCCAAATAAAATAAATGACAGTATAAAACTGATTCCAATTATAATTCGGTTTCGGTGCTTAGATGCAAGTAAAGCTAAGCCGAAAAATAAAAGTAACGCAGCTAGTGGATTGATAAAAAGCATGAATTCTTCAAAGAAATTATCAATTTTAATATCAAATGCTAGCTTGTACACAATATATGTTTTAATCCATAGTAAAACGACTGCAACGAGTGCAAATCGCAGTTTTGGAAACAGATGTTGTAGCATAATATACTCCTCTCCTAAAAAGCATGACAGTTCTTGAGAGTCAGTTTGCTTAACGACTCATTTTATATATACGAACAGTCCTTTGTTATTATGATTATTATACTATGAGTATCATTATACGAAAATAAAAGAAGGTTGTGGGCTTTTTTATAATAATCGAGTAGAAAAAGAGTGGTGGGAGACAATAAAACAGAATTTCTATGTATGATAATTATCGTACGCAGAAAGAATCGCGTGATAATACGGAGGTTATAATGCGAAAATTATTATATTTTATAGCATGCAGTAGTGTTATACTTTTTACTTCACCGAGTGTGTCGGTAGCCCAATATGATGCACCTCTTATGGAAGATGCACTTTATTCTGTTTTATTTCCAAAAATAAATAAAGCAATTGAAAAACAATATGGAAGTTTGAAACCTTATCAATGTCCTAAAATTATTAGTTTAAAAAAAGTGTATAGCGGTACATATTTATTTCAAGCAAGTATTGAAGTGACAAAGTATGAACGTGTTGCTGGGAAAATTGCTCCACCATTTGAGAAGGTAACGATTACATTTAATAACGAAGAAGGCGAATGGGAAGTAACAAAGGTATTAGTAAAGCGCTTACCAGACGATACGAAATTAAACTGCAAAAAAACAATATAAAAAATTGTTTGACAAATAAAATGGTCCTTTGGTATTGTTAATAGCAACAATTAGATGTTTGAAAATTAAATAGACTTACCTCATCTACTCTCAAAGGTAGAGGCCGCGATAGGAAAGAGTAAGCTATGGGAGATTTAATGGAATCTGTGATCATAGGTTGAAAGGGACTATTGCCGAAATATAAGAATAACCATCTTATTCATATATTGGGACTGCATTGAATAAATGTAGTACTGTCATAAGATTTATTTTATGGAGAGCTATTTGGAGATGTTGATGCGGTTTCTTATTTTGAGGAGATAACAACTCGTTTATTTTTTCAATATATATTTTTCCTAATAAGAAACGCGTGTGAACATTGTTCCGCGCGTTTTTTGTCTATCTAAAAGCGTGCTGCAATGAATAGAAGATTGGGGTTATGAGTTTTAGAGGAAATAAGGGAGGAATTTAAATGTATTTACACGGCACAAGCCGAATTAATGGGCAAGGACACTTAGAAATTGGAGGGTGCGATACGACGCAGCTAGCAAAGCAATACGGAACACCACTTTATGTATACGATGAAGAGTCTATCCGAGGAAAATGTCGAGCATTTCATCGTGCTTTTAAAGAAAGTGGTTTCTCTTATCAAGTAGCATATGCAAGCAAGGCGTTCTTGTGCATGGAGATGTGCCGAGTAGCTCGTGAAGAGAGTATGTCATTAGACGTTGTTTCTGGGGGAGAATTATATACTGCGCTCCAAGCAGGATTTCCGGCATCACGTATTCATTTTCATGGAAATAATAAAACAGAAGAAGAAATAGTGATGGCTCTTCAGGCGAATATCGGTTGTTTTGTCGTAGATAACTTCTTTGAATTAGAAGTTTTACACGATTTAGCGATGCAACATGGGAAATTTGTGAACATATTAATTCGTGTAACGCCTGGAGTAGAGGCGCACACACATGAATATATTACAACAGGTCAAGATGATTCGAAATTTGGATTTGGCGTTTCAAACGGTCAAGCGATGCAGGCAATTGGATTTGCTTTACAAAAATCAAATTATAATGTGCTAGGGATCCATTCACATATTGGATCACAAATATTTGAAACAGCTGGTTTTGTTCGAGCGATTGAAGTTCTTCGCCAATTTTTAGAAGAAGTGAGAGAGCAAACAAACTATGTAGTAAAAGTGTTAAATGTAGGCGGAGGATTTGGAATACGTTACACAGAGTCAGATACACCATTAACTCTTGAGACATATGTGCGAGCTGTAACAAGTGCAGTGAGAGAACAATTTACTGTATGTGAATATCCATTGCCAGAAATATGGGTTGAACCAGGCCGTAGCATTGTAGGTGATGCTGGGACAACACTTTATACAGTTGGATCTGTGAAAGATATTCCTGGTATTCGGAAATATGTATCAGTCGATGGTGGAATGACAGATAATTTAAGACCAGCTTTATATAGCGCGCGTTATGAAGCGATGTTAGCGAATCGAGGGAATGATGAGAATGAGGAACTCGTTTCGATTGCCGGGAAATGCTGTGAGAGTGGAGACATGTTGATTTGGGATATTCATTTACCGAAAGTCGCTGCTTCTGATTTACTAGCAGTTTCCTGTACAGGAGCATACGGGTACTCGATGGCGAATAATTACAATCGGATTCGAAGACCAGCCGTTGTCTTTGCAAAAGGCGGAACATCGCAAGTAGTTGTGGAACGTGAAACATATGAAAATATTATTGGGAACGATCGCATACGTATTAAAGAGCTTGTCTAAATAGGAAAAGGAGTTGTTCGTATGGGCAATTCCTTTTTTATAAAATAAAATAATTAAAATATATCGGAAAACTAGGATTGAAAAAAATCAGAATTGTGATAAAATACAAATACAAAGCTTATCAAGAGAAGCGGAGGGAACTGGCCCGAAGAAGCTCGGCAACCTGCTTATAGAAAGCAAGGTGCTAAATCCAGCAAAATGGGATCCATTTTGAAAGATAAGGTAAAATATATTACCGAACAGTCTTTTCGAAATGGGAAAGATTTTTTTTATGAATAAAAAGGGGGGCTGTTTGCGTGAGTGTACGGGAACATTTTGATGAAGTATCCGAGAAGATTGAAGCGATGCTTGCTGATATGAAATATGGTTCAATTACAATTGTTGTGCAAGATGGAAAAGTAATTCAGTTAGAGAAAAGTGAAAAAGTACGTTTAAAGTGAAAAGCGCTGACTAGAAAAACTAGAGGCGGTTTTAACCTATTTTCATTAGGTTAAAACCGTCTTTTTGCTTTTACAGGGGGAAAAAACATGTTGACGTATGAAACGTGGGAAGAAAATGTTGTTTCATTTTCGGAAGAAGACGAAACAAAAGGCGCGCTATCAGTATTAAAGTGGGCTTATGGAGAGTATAAAGATGAAATTGTCTACGCATGTAGCTTTGGGGTGGAAGGTATGGTATTGCTGCACCTTATAAACCAAGTAAATCCATATGCTAAAGTCGTATTTTTGGATACAAATGTTCATTTTCAAGAAACGTATGAATTAATTCGGAAAGTGCGGGAAAGATTTCCTTCATTGAATATTATAGAAAAACAGCCAGAACTTACACTTGATGAACAGACGAAGTTGCATGGTGAAAAACTGTGGGAGAGCAATCCGAATCTTTGTTGTAAGATTAGAAAAATTTTACCTTTAGAAAAATCATTAGTAGTGGAAAAAGCATGGATATCAGGCTTAAGAAGGGAACAATCAGAAACACGTAAGCATACAAAGTTTATAAATCAAGATCATCGTTTTCAATCTATTAAAGTTTGTCCACTCATTCATTGGACGTGGAAAGAAGTTTGGCGATATGTATACAAACATAGCTTGCCGTATAACCCGTTGCATGATATTGGTTATCCAAGTATTGGGTGTGAGAAATGTACGTTACCTGTTGGGGATGGTGGCGATTCAAGAGATGGTAGATGGGCTGGAAAAGTGAAAACTGAATGTGGTCTTCATTACCAATAAGATGAATCTTGAAATAAAGCTAAGAGAGGATATAGAAAAATGAGCATAGTAAACGAATTAGTAAACCGTATAGATGAGGCATATGACGTATCACAAATTGAAAAAGAAATTAAGTTAGACAATATTGCGTTAAGTGATTTAGAACTATTGGCGACAGGTGGATATAGCCCCCTTACTGGTTTTTTAGGGAAGGAAGATTATGATTCAGTCGTAGAAACGCTTCGTTTAGCAAATGGTAGTGTGTGGAGTATACCAATTACATTACCTGTAACAGAAAAAGTCGCAGAAAGCCTGAAAGTTGGAGAGGAAGTAAAGCTTGTCAACAATGGAAATATATATGGTGTCATTCAAATAGAAGATATTTTTGTACCAGATAAAGAAAAAGAAGCGTTACTTGTATATAAAACAACGGATGGGGCTCATCCAGGAGTGGAAAAATTATATGAACGACCAAACGTTTACGTTGGAGGAACTATTATTCTAACAAAACGCTTTGAAAATAATCAATTTCCTTCTTATCATTTAGACCCAATTGAAACGAGGGAAGAATTTAAAAAACGTGGGTGGAAAACAGTGGTCGGGTTTCAAACGAGAAACCCGGTACATCGTGCCCATGAGTATATCCAAAAGTCTGCTCTTGAAATTGTAGATGGTCTCTTTTTAAATCCACTCGTTGGAGAAACGAAATCGGATGATATTCCTGCTGATGTAAGAATGGAAAGCTATGAAGTACTCCTTCAAAACTATTATCCGAAAAATCGTGTCTTTTTAAGTGTATTTCCTGCTGCAATGCGTTACGCAGGACCAAGGGAAGCAATATTTCATGCGTTAGTAAGAAAGAATTTTGGATGTACCCACTTTATTGTAGGGCGTGATCATGCTGGAGTAGGAGATTATTACGGAACATACGAAGCGCAAGAAATTTTCACGAATTTTACGATAGAAGAGTTAGGAATTACACCACTATTCTTTGAACATAGTTTTTACTGCACGAAATGTGAAGCGATGGCTTCAACGAAAACATGTCCGCACGGAAAAGAAGATCATGTTATTTTATCGGGTACAAAAGTAAGAGAATTATTAAGAAACGGTGAGATTCCGCCGAGTACATTTAGTCGTAAAGAAGTAGTGGAAGTACTAATTAAAGGATTGAAAAAAGCAGTAGTAACAGAATAGGGAGAGAACGAGATGGATACGAATATTACTTGGCATACAGCGTCGGTTTCAAAAGATGAGAGAAGAGCGAAGAATGGACATCACAGTTTTGTAATTTGGTTTACTGGTTTATCAGCTTCGGGTAAATCTACAGTAGCGAATGCGGTCGCTCGTAAACTGTTTGAAAAGAATATTGGAAATTATGTGCTGGATGGGGATAACATTCGTCACGGTTTAAATAAAGACTTAGGATTTTCTGAAAGTGATCGCATGGAAAATATAAGACGTATTGGCGAAGTGGCAAAGTTATTTGTAGATCAAGGAACAGTTGTCCTTACAGCATTTATTTCACCATTTCGAGTAGACCGTAAACAAGTAAGAGATTTATTAGCGGCAGATGAATTTATTGAAATTTTTGTGAAGTGTCCGATTGAAGAGTGTGAGAAACGAGATCCGAAAGGGCTTTATAAAAAGGCAAGAAAAGGTGACATTAAGGATTTCACAGGTATTGATTCGCCTTATGAAGAGCCAGCACAAGCGGAATTAATTGTAGAAACGCACAAATATTCTATTGCAGAATGTGCGGAACAAATCGTGAAGTATTTACAAGAGCGTAGTTTTATATAGGGGGATAAACAATGAGTTATGAAAAAGTATGGGCTAACAATGAAAAATTAAATCAGACGGAGAAAAATAAATTAGAAAAAGATGGCTTAGAAATTTTTAATGATATTCCTTACTATGCGGAAAATGGATTCGAATCTATTCCGAAAGAAGAGTGGGATGCCTTTAAATGGGCAGGATTGTATTTACAACGTCCAAAAGAAGCTGGTTATTTTATGATGCGGGTAAATATTCCGTCAGGGATTATTACAAATGCACAGGCAGAAGTGCTTGCTTCTATCGCTGAAGATTATGGACGTGATGTAATAGATATTACGACGAGACAAGCGATTCAGTTTCACTGGTTAGAAATTCAGCAAATTCCAGATATTTTTAATAGATTAGCAAGAGTTGGGTTATCTTCAGCGGGGGCTTGTGGTGATATAACGCGTAATATTACAGGTAATCCGCTTGCTGGCATTGATGCAAATGAATTATTTGATACAACGCATATTGTAAAAGAAGTATACGATTACTTCCAGCACAATGAAGAGTTTTCTAATTTACCACGTAAATTTAAAATGTCTATTAGTTCTAATATTTATAACTCAGCAAACGCAGAGATTAACTGTGTTGCATTTACACCTGCTACGAAAGAAATAGATGGTGAGAAAAAAGTTGGTTTTCATATAAAAGTAGGTGGAGGATTATCAGCCCGTCCGTATTTAGCTGATGAATTAGATGTATTCGTTTTACCAGAAGAAGTGAAGGCGGTGGCGATTGCGATTGCTACTATATTCCGTGATTTTGGATATCGTGAAAAACGTCATTTAGCTCGGTTGAAATTTCTTGTTGCGGACTGGGGAGCAGAGAAATTTAAAGAGAAACTAATAGAGTATACAGGGCCTTTACAAAGTAAAGGGGAAAGTGCACTCAAAGGATGGAATGCAGGCTATTTTTATGGTGTTCAAGACCAAAAACAAGAGGGATTAAAATATGTAGGTTTTAATGTACCGGTAGGTCGTTTACATGCAGAAGAAATGTTTGAGATTGCAAGAATCGCAAAGCAATATGGAAATGGACAAATTCGTACATGTAACTCGCAAAACTTCATTATTCCGAACGTTCCTCCGGAAAATGTAAAAGGATTACTTAGTGAACCGCTGTTTGAAGCGATATCTGCTAGCCCGAAATCATTTATTGGTCATGCGGTTTCATGTACCGGTATTGAATATTGTAATCTTGCACTAGTAGAAACGAAAGAAAGATTACGAAAAATTGCAGAATACTTAGATACACAAATTGCACTCGATGTTCCAGTTCGAATTCATATGGTAGGCTGCCCGAATTCATGTGGTCAACGTCAAATTGCTGACATTGGGTTACAAGGTGTGAAAATGAAAACGAAGGAAAAAGGCATTGTTGAAGCGTTTGAAATATACGTAGGTGGAACATTATTAGATGGCGGTGCCTACAATCAAAAGTTAAAAGGAAAAATAGATGGCGAGGATCTACCTGATGTACTCGCATCATTTATAAGTTATTTCAAAGAGAATAAATTACCAGCTGAAACATTTTATGATTTTGTAGGTCGTGTTGGTGTAGATACATTACAAATAGCGTTAAATAACGTGCTAGAAGAAGTAATAGCGTCTTAGGAGGGACGATATGGATTTATATCGATTTGAAGCTGTGTTAGTAAATAGTATTGTTCCGATTGTTGTTGTTGCTCAAAGTGAAGAACAGGCATTTAAGCTTGCGGAGATTGAGCTTGAAAAGCATTTTTTACCGTTGCCAGAGGTAAAAGAGATTTCTTTGTTTGAAAAAAAGAAGATTCGAAAAGGTGCGGCATTTGTTATCCATGAGTAGAGATCAGTAATACGAAAAAATAAAAACTTCCATTCTTATATACGAATGGAAGTTTCATTTTAATAGAAGAAATGAGGAGAGATGATGGGAAAGGTTTATATTGTTGGAGCGGGTCCTGGCGATCCAGATTTAATTACTGTTAAAGGGTTGAAATGTATTGAGAAGGCAGATGTTATTTTATACGACCGACTTGTGAATAAAGAGCTGCTTTCACACGCAAAGCCTGACGCGGATTTAATTTATTGCGGAAAACTCCCGAATTATCACACGATGAAGCAAGAGACAATTAACACGTTTCTTATTAAGTATGCGAAAAAAGGAAAAGTTGTAACGAGGCTTAAGGGCGGCGATCCATTTGTGTTTGGTAGAGGGGGAGAAGAAGCTGAAGCATTAGCAAAGCAAGGTGTACCATTTGAAATCATTCCTGGTATTTCAGCTGGAATAGCTGCTCCTGCTTATGCGGGCATTCCAGTGACGCACCGTGATGCAAGTGCAAGTTTTGCTATTGTGACTGGGCATAGGAAAGAAGGTGCTGAAGAAGAAGTGAAATGGGAAAGTTTAGCGAAAGGTGTAGAGACTTTAGCGGTATATATGGGGGTTAGTAATTTGCCCTACATATGTGAGCAACTTATGAAGCATGGAAAAGATAAAAGTACGCCAGCTGCTATTATTGAGCAGGGGACGACGTCTATGCAACGCACAGTTGTTGGAACGTTAGGGACAATTGTAGATGTTGCGAAAAAAGAGCAAATTCAAAATCCGAGCATGATTGTAATTGGAGAAGTTGTCCGTTTTAGAGAAAAAATTCATTGGTTTGAGAAGCAGACAGAAAATGCTTATCAAGTAAGTGGAGTGTTGTAAAATGAAAGCCGTTTTATATATATGTCATGGAAGTCGTTTGAAGACAGCGAAAGAAGAGGCGATTCAATTTATTACATCGTGTATGAGCCGTATAGAAGCGACTATTCAAGAAGTTTGTTTTTTAGAGTTAGCGAATCCTTCTATTGAAGATGGTTTTCGTACATGTGTGAAGCGTGGGGCCACAGAGATTATTGCTATCCCTGTTTTTTTATTAGCGGCAGGTCATGTGAAGAAAGATATTCCGTTTGAATTGGTAAAGCTCAAGAATCAATATCCAAATGTTAAAGTGACTTATGGTAATCCGTTTGGTGTATCAGAAACACTTGTTAAATCGGTGTATAGCGGAAGTGGCATCGAACAGGAAGATAAAAATGAAGTGACGTTACTTCTCGTTGCAAGAGGGAGTAGTGATCCTGAAGTATTAAGAGATATAAACTGGATTGCTTCTTTATTTCAAACAAAAGAGAAGGTTAAAAAAGTAGAAGTTTGTTATTTAGCGGCTGCAGAGCCAAAATTTGAGAAGAAGTTAAAGGAAGTTGTAGAACGAAAAGAAAAGAACATCGTTGTACTGCCTTACTTGTTATTTACAGGTTTACTTATGAAACATATTGAGAAAGAAGTGCGCCAATATGAATTGGAAGAGATAAAAATCAGTCCATATTTAGGGAAGAATGAAGCGTTTCAAGATATGTTAATTCAGAAAACGACGGAGTTATTGAAAGGAGATCAGAATGTATCCACTTACAGTGCGAGTTAATGAGAAACGCGTTGTTGTTATTGGCGGGGGAAAAGTTGCAGGATTTAAAATTATTCCTTTACTCAAACAGGGTGCGGATATAGTTGTGATAAGTCCAGAATTAGATGCGAATTTAGTAAAACTTGTGGAAGAAAAGAAAATTCGTTGGTATCAAAGAGAATATGAAAAAAGTGATATTAAAAGTGCTTTTTTAGTTGTTGCAGCGAGTAGTGATTCAATATTAAATGAACAAGTTGCTGAAGATGCCGCCGAGAATCAATTAGTAAATGTTATTACAAATCCGGAAAGTGGTAATGTTCATTTTCCGGCAGCAATTCATCGTGGTTTACTTAATATAGCAGTTTCTACTGGGGGAGCGAGCCCTAAGCTCGCAAAAAAAATTCGAGATGAGATTGCAAATAAATATGATGAGACATATGAATTGTATTTAGATTTTTTATATGAAGTAAGGGTGAAGTTAAAAGATTTACAGTTAGAAAAGAGAGAGCGAAATATATTGCTCCAAGAAGTGTTGAAATCAGTATATGTGCAAAACGAGGGGAAAAGAGAAAGTTTTTTACGAGAATTAGAGGAAAAGGTTTTAAAATAATAAAAGATAAAGTGAGCTTTACAAATATAAAAATATAATTTATAATCACAAGTAACTTCAATAGATAAAATCGATGAGCAAGAAGAGTACGTATATTTGATGCGTTCAGAGAGCTGGGGTTAGGTGGGAGCCCGGTACGATAAAATATACAGAATGGGCTTGCGAGAGGTATGTTGAACATTGTAGTAGGCAACCCGGGTTCCGCCGTTAAAAGGATAGAGTATCGGAATTATTCCTGTACTTGAACAAGTGGGATTTATCAATCCAATTGAGGTGGTACCACGGTATTTATATTACATATATCGTCCTCTACATGCATATTTGCGTGTAGGGGACTTTTTTATTTTCTAAAGGAGGTGTGCGAGTATGAAATGAAAGTGTATAATTAACAAAAGTTTAAATATTCAGAAAAGGAGAATTTATGATGAAAGAAACACAGCAATGGACGTCGAAAATAGGCTTTGTACTCGCAGCAGCCGGAGCCGCAGTAGGTCTTGGTGCGATATGGAAATTTCCATATGTTGCAGGTAATGGCGGGGGAGGCGCATTCTTCCTTGTATTTTTACTATTAACTTTATTTATAGGTATGCCTCTTTTAATAGCGGAGTTTGTTATTGGACGTAGCACGCAAAAAGAGGCGGTTACAGCTTATAAAGTACTAGTGCCAAATAGCAAAGTATATCCTTGGATTGGTCGTATGGGAGTTGTTACTTGTTTTAGTGTACTATCTTTTTATAGTGTTGTAGGTGGATGGATTTTACTTTATTTATATTATAGTGTGACAGGAAGTTTCTGGAATAGAGCAGCTGATTATGGACAATTGTTCGGTGAAACGATTTCAAATCCGTTAAGTGCGATTGGAGCACAATTTATCTTTATGCTTTGTACAATTTTTGTCGTAAGTAAAGGTGTAGAGAAAGGTATAGAAAAGGCAAGTAAGTACATGATGCCGCTATTATTTATTTTATTTATTGCGATTATTGTTCGTGCGTTAACACTCGATGGTGCTTTTGCTGGAGTAGAGTTCTTCTTAAAGCCAGATTTTTCAAAGCTTACAGCAGATACGATTTTATACGCGATGGGACAATCTTTCTTCTCACTAACAGTAGGTGCCTCAGTAATGGTCACGTATAGTTCGTATTTAAAGAAAGAGGAACATTTAGCGAAATCAGCAACATCTATTGTGAGTTTAACTGTTTTTGTTACAGTACTTGCAGGATTAGCAATTTTCCCAGCGATTTTCGCATTAGGAGTAAAACCAACTGAAGGACCAGGATTACTGTTTATCGTCCTTCCAGCAGTATTTGCAAAAATACCATTTGGTCAATTTTTCTTTATTATGTTTTTAATTTTATTCTTCTTTGCGACTTTAACATCAGCAATTTCAATGCTTGAAATTGTAGTAGCATCTGTTGCGAAAGGTAATGAGAAGAAGCGTCCGTCAGCATCATTATTAATCGGTATTCTTATTTTTGCAGTCGGTATTCCATCAGCTTTATCATTTGGGATTATGAGTGACGTGAAAATATTCGGGAAAACATTCTTTGATTTAGTTGACTTTTCGGTAAGTAACGTATTGCTACCGTTAGGAGTACTAGCTATTTCATTATTTGTACCAAATAAAATGAGTAAAGAGTTATTGATGAAAGAATTAGAAGTGACGGAAACGAAGGGGAAAACGTTATTTAACATTTGGTTCTTCTTACTTCGTTATGTTATTCCGGTAACTGTAATAATTGTATTTTTAAATGCGATAGGTGTATTTAAAATGTTTGCATAAAAAAAGGCGGGGATCTCCCGTCTTTTTTTATGTGGATGTTGATGAGTGTAATAAACGATTATATGCTTTATAGGCTGTAGTGACTGCAAGGAATGAACCGATTAAAAATAATACTGAGCCGCCAAATGTAAATATCCGGCCAATATACGTCTCTCTAGCTTCTTCTATTTTTTGTTGTAATTGCGTATTCATATTGATCACCCCGTAAACTATAGGCATTTAGTTATAGTCTATGTAGAATGCCTATATTGTGTGAAGTGTAAATAAAAAACCTCGGTAGGCACCGAGGTTTTTTATAATCCGATATAAGGAGATGGGTCAACTGCGTTTGTCTTGCCGACATTCCATTCTCCAAGATGAAGTTCGAAGTGTAAATGTTGTCCGTATGATTGGCCCGTGTTCCCCATAAATCCAAGCTGATCGCCTTGTTTTACAGTTTGTCCATTCGATACAGAACGGCTATTCATATGAGCATATACTGTCGTATATGTTTTTCCGTTTATACGGTGAGATAAATACACTACGTTTCCGTAACTAGATGATAATTCTGAACGAATAACAACGCCATCTGCAGCGGCGATAATTGGAACCGTTCCCGAAGCAGCGATGTCAATTCCTTTATGGTTATCTAAAGAACGTACACCAAATCCGGAAGTTTTTGATCCAGCTGCTGGTTTGATAAAGCCACCGATGTTTGTATCATGTGGTGTTGGAGCTGCTTGAGTTGCTTGAGCAGATTTAGTAGCTTGTTGTTTGCGGGCCTCTTCTGCCTGGCGGGCTTCTTCCGCTTTACGAGCTTCTTCGGCCCGTTTTTCTTCTTCAATTGCTTTTTGCACAGCTTGACGTTGATTTTCTAAAATGCCTTTGGATTCTTCTAATCCTTCAATCTCTGAATCTACTTTTGCTACTTTCGTATGTAGATCGTTAATAAGAGTTTGTTGCTGTTGTTGGTTATTTTGTAATTCTTGCTGTTTTTGTTCTAGTTTTTGCTCAGATTCTTTCAGTTGTTGTTCTTTTTTCTCAACAGCCTCTTTTTCTGTAGTTACAGCATTTTGATCAGATGTTTGTTTTTTTACAATATCTGTATCGTTGTTTAATATTAAACTTACGGAGTACATATTATCAACAAGATCGGCAATATTTGAAGAATTTGTTAGTACCTCTGTAATGATATTTGTACGAGGTTTTTCTTGCATAGATTGTAATCGTTGTTTAATAACTTCCTGACGTGTATCTATGTTTGTTTGTAATTGTTCTATATGTTTCTTTTTGTCAGCAATTACTTGTTGAGTTTTGCTAATTTCTTTTTTTGTATCGTTTAATTCAGCTTCGTTTTTATTAATAGAAGTAGTTAATTCATCAATTTTCTTCTGTAATTCTTGAATTTCTTTTTCTATTTGTTCTTTCTCGACTGATTTATTTTGTAAGTCACTTTGTTTGCCTTCTAATTCAGATTGAATGTTAGATAATTTATCTTGATTTGTTTCAGCGTATACGGGTGAAAGTAACGGGGAAGCAAAAATCGTTCCTGCTGCTAAAACACTAAACGCTGCAAATTTCTTTTTCATAGTTGTCTGACTCCTTTCTCTATGAATGTTATATATCATAAGAAGAAGAGTGTCTATCGTTGTAATCATAATGTAAAGAAAACTTTATAAAATTGCTAAGTTTTGTCGGAATTTATCATTTTTCAACTGTAATTGTCATAGTACATACATTTTATTCATATGTGTAACAAAGGTATATTTTGGAATTAATCTGTAAAATGAAGAAGGAAAGTAATCGTTTTTATGAGGTGAAATATTACTTGGAAAGCTAATAAAACACTAGTGAGGAATCGTTCTCATGTTAGGTTTTCTGACATGGGTCTGCTTTTTGTCAAGAAAATTATTTGTGTTCGGGCAAAGTTATTTTGTTGTCAGATTTAAATTTTTGATTTATGATTTTTAACAGGGACAAAATGTAGTGAATTGTCGAATAATATGTAATACTCTTAATTTCTTAGTTTTATAGAGATAGAATGAGAGATAGAGTGACACATCGAAGAGGGGGTTACAACAAATATGAAAAGAATAGGACTTGCATGGCAAATATTAATAGGGCTTGCGCTTGGTATTGCGGTTGGGGCGATTTTCTTTGATAATCCAGCTGTTGTGAAGTACTTACAACCAATTGGTGATATTTTCATCCGATTAATTAAAATGATCGTTGTACCGATTGTTGTAGCAAGTATTGTTGTTGGGGTTGCTGGTGTTGGTGATGTTAAAAAACTAGGTCGACTAGGCGGAAAAACAATTCTTTACTTTGAAATTATTACAACAATTGCAATTATTGTTGGTCTATTAATAGCGAATATTTTCCAACCAGGAAAAGGCGTAAATATGGAGCAGTTAACAAAGACAGATATTTCGAAATATACACATACGACAGAGCAAGTACAAAGTCATTCATTTGCAGATACGTTTGTAAATATTGTTCCAACGAACATTATGAAGTCATTGGCTGACGGAGATATGCTTGCTATTATCTTCTTCTCTGTACTATTTGGTTTAGGTGTAGCAGCAATTGGTGAAAGAGGAAGACCAGTTCTTCAATTTTTCCAAGGTGTAGCTGACGCAATGTTTTACGTAACAAACCAAGTTATGAAATTTGCACCATTTGGTGTGTTTGCACTAATTGGTGTTACAGTTTCTACATTTGGTCTTGCTTCATTAATTCCATTAGGGAAATTACTAATTGTCGTATATGGGGCAATGATCTTCTTCGTCGTAGTTGTCTTAGGACTTACAGCGAAAATATTTGGAATCAACATTTTCCAATTCTTTAAGATTTTAAAAGACGAGCTGATCTTAGCGTATTCTACAGCAAGCTCAGAAACAGTTTTACCAAAAATCATGGAGAAAATGGAGAAATTCGGTTGTCCGAAAGCAATTACATCTTTCGTTATTCCGACAGGTTATTCATTTAACTTAGATGGATCAACTTTATATCAAGCAATTGCGGCTATTTTCTTAGCGCAAATGTACGGTATTGATTTATCTATTACACAACAAATTACATTATTGCTTGTATTAATGGTTACATCAAAAGGTATCGCAGGTGTACCGGGCGTATCATTCGTTGTATTATTAGCGACACTTGGTACAGTAGGTATTCCACCTGAAGGCTTAGCGTTCATTGCTGGTATTGACCGTATTTTAGATATGGCTCGTACAGCAGTTAACGTTGTAGGAAACTCTTTAGCAGCTGTAGTTATGTCTAAGTGGGAAGGTCAATATGACGCTGAAAAAGGACAAGCTTATTTAAAAGAGATTTCTGAAAAGGGTCAAGCGGCTTAATTATAATATGAACAAGCTCTCACATAATATGTGGGAGCTTTTCTGTATATAGAAGAGGAGCAGACATAATGAAACGAAAATATGGTGACGGTTCTTCGTGGAAGAGACTAATAGAAAAGAGTTATACGGTTAAGCAAGTGGGAGAGGGAATGCTCGGAATACTGGATATAAAAAAGGTGAGAGAGCCTAGTTGTAAAGAATATGATGGTGAAGAACTTTGTATTGCAGCGGATCAGTATACGTGGATTCAATATTTCATAGACGGGAAAAACTTTGCGATTACCGCTATGTTAGATGATCAGAAAAAATTAGTGCAATATTATATAGATGTGGCGAAAGAATATAAAATAGACGATCGTGGTTTACCGTATTTTGATGATTTATATTTAGATGTAGTATTATTACCTAGCGGTAAGGTGTATGTATTAGATGAAGAGGAGCTAGAGTATGCTTATAAAAGTGGCGATGTCACGAAGGAAGAGTATGAGTTGGCTTGGTGTACTACGAAATGGATATTAGCAACAATAAATAATAGTAAATTTTATTGGATTTCAATATTGAAAGAAGAAATAGAAAAGTTGAAATGATTGTTGTATTCAAATTTTTGTATAATTACCAAAAAAATCTATACAAAAAATAATTGACTTTTGTTTTGTAAGCGAGTAAAGTTAGGGAAGAAATTATTATTAAAAAATAAATATGAAACCTTCTTATAAAGAGAGGCGGAGGGACTGGCCCTACGATGCCTCGGCAGCGGACTCGATTTCAGAGTGCTGTGCCAAATCCAGCAAGCGTGTGCTTGAAAGATGAGAAGAGTGTTTCTTATAGATGTATAAGACCTCTTCTCATCGGAAGAGGTCTTTTGTTATTCATTAGAAAAAGGTTGAAACTAGGGAGAGATGGTACTTTGAAAGAAACGAGAGAAAATGGTTTAGCTTTATTACCACTTGGGATATTTTTGGCGCTATTTATTGGTTCTGGAATTATTACAGGTGATTTCTATAAATTGCCGATACTTGTAGCGATTTCAATTGCTGTAGGAGTCGCTTTAGTGATGAATCGTAAAGAAAGTTTTAATGTGAAAGTAGAGCGGTTCGCTAAAGGTGCAGGAAATCCGGATATTATGATTATGGTATTAATTTTTGTGCTTGCAGGTGCATTTTCTGAAACTGCTAAAGGAATGGGCGGAGTAGACTCAACTGTTAATTTAGCGTTAACTATTTTACCGCCAGGATTTATCGTAGCTGGAATCTTTGTTATTGGTGCATTTATTTCATTAGCGATGGGAACTTCAATGGGAACAATTGCAGCATTAGCGCCGATTGCTGTAGGTATTAGTGGTCAAACTGATATCTCAATTGCGCTTGCAATGGCTACTGTTGTTGGCGGAGCGATGTTTGGTGATAATTTATCATTTATTTCAGATACAACAATTGCAGCTGTTCGTTCACAAGGAACAGAAATGAAAGATAAGTTTAAAACGAACTTTTTAATTGTGTTACCAGCGGCTATTATTACAATTGTACTATTAGTAATAGTTACTTCAGGAAGTGACACGCACATTAAAGCACATAACTTTGATTGGATAAAGATTTTACCGTACGCAGGAGTACTTATTACAGCGCTACTTGGCTGGAATGTACTTATTGTATTAACTGGTGGAACTGTACTATCTGGTGTTATCGGTCTTATAGATGGAAGTTACACGTTAGAAAGTTTCTTTAAAAGTGTAACGACTGGAATGGGCGGTATGATGGAGTTAGTATTACTTGCTATATTAATTGGCGGTATGGTTGAATTAATCCAATATAATGGTGGTATTCAATATTTAATGAATGTATTAACACGTAATATTCGTTCGAAAAAAGGAGCGGAATTTGGTATTGCTGGTTTAGTGAGTATGACGAATATGTGTACAGCGAATAATACGATTTCAATTATCTTTACAGGCCCTCTTGCAAAAAATATTGCAGATCAATATGAAATAGACCCTCGTAAATCAGCGAGTGTATTAGATCTTTTCTCATGTTGTGTGCAAGGATTAATTCCGTACGGTGCCCAAATGTTAACGGCAGCAGGATTTGCAGCGTTATCTCCGGTTGAATTGTTGCCATATGCATTTTATCCAATGTTAGTTGGAGTATGTGGGATTGTTTCTATTTTAATTGGGTTTCCAAGGTTTTCGAAAGTAGCTGAGAAAAAAGAGTATCATAAAACAGCTTAATTTAATATGAATGTTAGTAATTAAAAAACGTGCAGAGAATAGATTCTGCGCGTTTTTTTGCGTAAAGGGCTGAATATGACTCGGTCTTAAGTCTGAGTTAAAAACGGTTCTTAAGCTCGTTATGGGAAGATGAAAAATTAGTTAAGATAAGAGTATCAAATCGAAGGGAGGCAAGCACAAGATGAAACAATTTCTAGCGTTTATCGCAGCCGGTATTTTGGCTTTAATTGCTCTTGGTAGTCTTGCTGGTATTGTAGGATTCGCAATCGGAGCAGGAGTTGTATATTGGAGCTATAAATCATTTGTGCGAGCTAAATCATTTTTTGGAAAGTTAGCTTGGGGTATTGTTGGTTTAATCGGTTTATCCATTGCACTTTCTCATTCGCCAGCATTAATCGGTATCGCTGCTTTAGTGGTTTTATACTACGGATACCGTGAGTGGAAAAAAGAAAAAGATGTAGTTGTTGAATCTGCTCCAGAAAGTTCTAAACCATATAGCAACTTTGAAGATGAGTGGAACAAATTAATGAAAAACTAAAACAATAAATCAAATTATAAATAAAGTAGAAGAGAGGAAGATTTATAATGAAACAATCTTTATTCGGACGTGTACGCGATGCAATTTTAGCTGATTTTCATAACGTGTTAGATGAGAAGGAAAGAAAAAATCCAATTGCGATGTTAAACCAATATTTACGTGATAGTGAGCGTGAAATAACAAAAATTGAGAAGTTAATTGGGCGTCATAAAACATTAAAATCTAATTTTGCTCGTGAGCTTGAGCAAGCACGTTATTTCGTTAATAAAAGATCAAAGCAATCTATCATTGCTCAAGAAGCAGGCGAATTACAATTGCACGAACGTGCGTTAGAAGAGGTAGCTTATTATGAAGGGCAAGTAACTCGATTAGAAGAAATGTATGCAGGTGTTGTAGAGCAAATTGATGAGTTAGAGCGTCGTCTTTCTGAAATGAAAAATAAATTAAAAGAAATGCACGCAAAGCGTATGGAACTAATGGCACGTGAAAATATGGCACATGCAAATCGTCGTATGAATACTGCGATGCATAAAATGGATGAAAATAATCCGTTCTTACGATTTGAAGAGATTGAAGATCATATTCGTGACTTAGAAACTCGTATGAATGAAGAGCATGAGCGTGACACGTTTGATATGAAAATTGCAAAACTTGAGCGTGAAATGAAAGAAAAGAATGATGTATCGTTAACGAAAGAGTTAACAAAATAATAGTAGTATATTATAAAACAGGCTTATGATATAGTGATAGGAGAAAAGGTGTTGGAAAGCAATGCCTTTTCTTCTATGTATATGTGACAAGAAGGGGGGGAGCTGAAATGAAGAAACATTTTTCAAAGACACAATTAATGGGGATGCTCCTCATCATATTTGGATTCGGTCTTTTTCTTGATATGATACTTGGACATTTTGAACCAGGTGGTCTCATTTTTGCATTTATTATGCTTATGTTTGGAAGGCATTATCGTAAAAAGAATCGTCATGTACGGGGAAATGTATTTTTATTTGTTGGTGGTATCGTATTTTTATTCTTCTTATTTTCATCAGCAGCATTTGTTCTTGTCGTATTTGCTTGTTTAGCTTTAATAGGTTATCAACTGATTCAACAAGGACATCAGCAAAAAGCAATGAAGGTTGAAATTAAAGAAAAAGGGATTATAGACGAAGAGAAGCAAATATATCGTACAGAACCATATTTAAAAAATATGTTTGTAGGCAATGTACGAATGATGGATCATATTTATGAACTTGAGGATATTAATGTTCAATATGGTGCCTGTGATGTGGAAATAGATTTAACGACTGCTATGATTCCAGAAGGAGAAACGGTAATTGTTATTCGAGGTGTCGTTGGTAATATTCGTTTATATGTGCCATATGATATTGAACTTTCTTTAAATCATTCTGTTATTGTCGGACGTGTGCTCTTGCCAGGTCATGAAGAGACAGGGTTTAACCGCAATGTTATATTTAGAACAGAGCAGTATAAAGAGGCTCCTCGTCGTATTAAAATTATTTCTTCGCTTGTCGTAGGCGACACGGAAGTGAGGAAAGTATAATGAAGAAACAAAAAAATATTTCGTGGATGTATATTCGTTATTCTATGTTGTCCTCTGTTAGTATCGCACTCATTTGTACAATTGTATATGTATGGAAAAGCGAGCAACAAGTGTATGATTTATTATGGAAGGAATCCATCGCTTCTGTTCCAATTGGCTTGTTTATTATGACTACAAGTTTACTTATCGGGGGAATTGTAGGATATGCAATCGGTTACTATATAGAGCAGCGTATACAAGGATTAAATACGTTTCTATTTGAAGTAGAGCGAGGGAATTTTCCGAGCGATGTTTCGTTTACTGCAGATGATGAATTTCATGAAGTGGAACGAAAAGTAATCGTTCTGGCTCGTCGATTAGAGGAGCAAGCTGGACTCTTTCAAAAAGTAACGAATGAACGAGCTCATTGGAATGAAGAGATGAGACAAGAAGCGATTTCCCAAGAAAGGCATCGATTGGCGAGGGAGCTGCATGATTCAGTAAGTCAGCAGCTTTTCGCAATGTCGATGATGATGTCAGCGATTAATGAACAAATAACTGAATTTCCAGATGTGACAAAAAAACAATTGCAACTTGTTGAAAATATGGTTGTAAATGCTCAATCAGAAATGAGAGCATTGCTCCTTCATTTACGTCCTGTACAATTGGAAGGTAAGAAACTGACAGAAGGTATAGAGGAATTATTAACGGAATTATCGCGAAAACAACATATGAAAATTGAATGGCTTATTGAGCCAATAGAATTAAAAAAAGGTGTAGAAGATCATTTATTCCGTATTGTGCAAGAAGCGCTATCAAACACGTTGCGACACGCGAAGGCAAAGAAAACAGAAGTGCGCCTTCGAAAAATTGATCAATATGCGATTTTAAAAATCATTGATGACGGCGTTGGGTTTGAAGTAGGGGTTAATAAGGCTGGTTCATATGGCCTAAGATCGATGCAAGAGCGTGTTCATGAAATTGGTGGGACACTCAAGGTACTTAGTTTCCCAGCAAAAGGTACACAAATAGAAGTAAAAGTACCGATTATGATTGAGAGAGGGGGAGAAGTATGATAAAAGTATTGCTTGTCGATGATCATGAAATGGTTCGTATGGGTGTATCGGCATATTTATCTACACAGCCAGATATTGAAGTAGTAGGAGAAGCTGAAAATGGAAGAAAAGGATCAGAATTAGCATTGCAATTAAGACCGGATATTATTTTAATGGACCTTGTTATGGATGAGATGGATGGTGTCGAAGCAACACGTGCTATTATCCAAGAATGGCCAGAAGCAAAAATTGTAGTTGTAACAAGCTTTTTAGATGACGAAAAATTGTATCCTGTTATTGAGGCTGGGGCGACCAGTTACTTATTAAAAACATCAAGGGCAAGTGATATTGCTGATGCTGTACGAGCTACTTATGATGGAGAAACAGTATTAGAGCCAAAAGTTACCGGGAAAATGATGTCCCGTATGCGTCAAAAGAAAGAGCAACCTTTGCATGATGATTTAACGGAAAGAGAGTTTGAGATTTTGTTATTAATTGCAGAGGGGAAAAGTAATCAAGAGATTGCGGACGAGTTATTTATTGCACTGAAAACGGTAAAGACACATGTGAGTAATATATTAAATAAATTGAATGTAAGTGATCGTACTCAGGCGGTTATTTATGCATTTAGGCATCAATTAACGAAGTGATAAAGTGAAACTTTAATCAGTGGGAGGGATTCATCCCCCACTGATTATCAGCTCTCACCAATCGGGTTTTTACGGGCAGTTAATGCGGGATAAAGTGAAGCTTTAATTGGCGGGGAATTCCTCGCTAATTATTGGCTAGATACAATATAGATTTGGCGTTAAAACAATTGAATGTTTTTATTGACGATAAATAATGTAAGCGTTATCATTGAGGTGTTAACAGTACATATAAAAGGGAGAATGTATATGTTAGTTCAAACTATATTCGGAATGGATAAGTCTAAAAAATTAGGGGATTATGTGAACGCATTACAAGCGCTTTGTGAACAATATAATGTTGAAACAGATAAAATTGCGATTATTGAGGCAACAGAGGAATACTATTTATTTTTAGTAAAGCAAGAAGAGCACTATGATGTTGTCAAGGTAGAAACAGTTGATACGAATATTGAATATTATACGAAAGCTTATAAAATAAGCAGTTTTAATCATACTGCGTATCAAATGTAAAAAAACTCCCTTTTGGGAGTTTTTTTAGGAGGCTTTTACTTCGTGAGAGTCGGTTACTAATGGAACTTTTTTCGTACCGCTTAGCTTAGCCATTGCAAGACCAATAAGAGCTCCTACTAATGCTGGTATTAGCCAGCCGATTCCTTCATTATATAAAGGGATAAATTCAAAATATGGTGTGATAAATGAAACTGAAATACCACCTTGTTTTAATCCATCAAATACGCTTACTACAGCTGCTCCGATTAAAGCACCTACATAAACAGAGCGATATCCACCGAAGTATTTATGAAGCAATGATAGTAGTACGAGTACAATTGCAATTGGATACACAACAAGCAGAATTGGAACAGAGATTGCGATAATTTTCGTTAAACCTAAGTTGGCAACTAGTAATCCTAATGCGCAAATGATACTCGCGAACGTTTTGTATGAAAATGTAGTCAATAATGTTGAAAAATATTGGCTGCACGCAGAGACGAGTCCAACGCATGTCGTTAAACAAGCGAGTGTAACGATAAGAGATAATAGGAGCAAACCATATGGACCGAATAATTGTTGTACGATAACAGTAAGTAGCTGTCCGCCATTTTTTGCATATCCGAGCGAGACGCTAGTTGCCCCAAGCCAGCCGAGTGCACCGTATACAAGTACGAGCCCTGTAGCGGCAATAAGCCCTGCTTTTGCTGTGGCGATGGCAATGGACTTACGATCATTCACACCTTTAGAGCGAATTGCATTTACAACGATAATTCCGAATGCAAGTGCTGAAATGGTGTCCATTGTTAAGTAGCCTTCCATAAAGCCTTTGAAGATTGGAGAAGTTTGAAACTCTTGCATTGCTGGTCCTGATTGTCCAAGTGGTGTAAATACACTTTTAACAAACAATAAGAAAATAGAGAGTAATAAAATAGGTGTTAATACATTTCCAATACGATCAACAAGTTTAGATGGATTCAAACTCAGCCAAAATACGATAGTAAAGAAGATGATTGTATATACAAATAGTACTAGGCTGCTAGAGCGGATTGTTTCTGGCAAGAAAGAACTAACACCCATTTCATAAGCGACATTTGCAACACGTGGGATGCCCATGGATGGACCGATGGCAATGTATACAACCACTGTAAAGAAAATTCCGAATAATGGATGAACATGACTTGCAAGTTGTTGCATTCCATTTCCTGATAGAGAAATTGCGATAACAGTAAGTAGTGGTAAGCCAACTCCTGTTAGTAAAAATCCAATCATTGCTGGCCAAAAGTTTTCACCTGCGTTTTGCCCAAGCATGGGAGGGAAAATTAAATTACCTGCCCCAAAAAATAAAGAAAATAGCATAAGACCCGTGAAAAAAATATGTTTTTTTGATACAGTGTTCATTGTTTTTCCTCCTTTTTCATTCATTTGTAAGAACACAAAAAACTCGTCCCTAAAGAAAGGGACGAGTTATATTTACCCGCGATACCACCCTAATTTACACATGTAGAAATTAATCTATATGTATACGGCTTTGCAACGTACAACATGATACGTGTTCCTTGTAACGGGGGACGGCCGGTAAGAACTTACTGTAACATTCGGTTCTACTTCTCGGAGATGATTTTCGGTTACGCACTGAACGTTGGCTTTCAGCAAATCGCCAACTCTCTGGGGAACAGTTCTATAACGTACTCGTTCTCGTCAATGAATTTTTATTCAAGTATTCTGACAGTATTGTTGCATGTTTTTTTTAGAAAGTCAATATGTTTTTGGAAAGATATATTTATATACGGAAATATCGAAAGTGATATTCGTTGTTGTAAAGGTAATGATGAATTGTAAATTTTATAGAGAAAATTGATATTTATAGGAGTGAAGAAGGGATTGTTTGAATTTATAGAGAATAATACAACAATCCACTTGCTGGAAAGAACAAACCAAAAGAGGTGACTGAAATGCTTGCGATGGGAGTATTATTTGGCATTATTGCTATAATTGGTTTTATGTGGTTATATTATTCGCGTTCGTTTAAACAAGCAGAAGTTTTACTCTTTCAAAAAGGTAGTTTGTTGACAAATCAGTCTAGATATTTAGTATGTCCGAAGTGTGGAAGTGCACAGGCCAGAAGTGGAGGATATCAAGAGTGTTGCAAAATTAGATTATGAAAGAAAGGAAGCCTCACAATATTTTGTGAGGCTTCCTTCCTTACAACTTCATCGCGCTCCAAATTGTCCATCGATCTCTTTCAATAATAGGAGAGACGTTTTGTAATGCGGTCTGTATATGTTGTAGAAGTTGAGAAAGTTCATCATCTGTTAACTCATATAGAATGGATCGACCTGTTCGAGGAGATAAATCTTGCAATAATGCTTCTACAGAATCATGTATTTTTCGTATTTCCCATTGTGTTTGTGTGGGAAGTACATGAAGAGAATGTTTTTGCAATTCAGTCTGTATAGTGTTGGTTTTTGGACGTCTTTTTGACTCTATTTCAATAAGTTTTGGAAATAGAGAGAAAAAATATCCGCGAATGTGTTCGGGACTTCCTGGAATTGTACAATCTTCAATTGTTCGATCTTGTAAAATAAGTACACCGTTTTTATTTAATATACGAGAAGCTTCACGTAAAAATGTAGGAATGTCTTGTAAATGATGAATAACTGCACGTGAAATAACTATGTCGAATGTTTCATTAGGGTATGGGATATTATGTGCATCACCGTGGATGAATGAAATGTTTGAAAAGTTGTTACAATTTTCTTTTGCAGCTTGTAATATTTCTTTTGAAAAATCAAGTCCCA
This sequence comes from Bacillus sp. HMSC036E02, assembly GCF_001836235.1. Classification (NCBI taxonomy): domain Bacteria; kingdom Bacillati; phylum Bacillota; class Bacilli; order Caryophanales; family Bacillaceae; genus Bacillus; species Bacillus sp. HMSC036E02. The sequence goes on from NZ_KV827854.1 coordinate 145,032, forward strand.
CAACATTATTGGCTCCCATAAGAGCGAGTTCTTTCGTATAAATCCCACCACCACAGCCGATATCAATTATTTGCTTGTTTTGTATTTCTGTAATGTTTTTTACCATTTCAGCCCAAGAAATATGAGCGTTTCTTGTTGCATATGTGTACTTATTATTTTCATCATGAAAATTAATGGACATGATAAAGACCTCCTTTCAATGATTAGTATAGCGTATTTAATAGGATGTCACGTTTTTGTTTTATGTATGAAGATTATAAGGATTTCTTATCGTAAGAGGAGGATTAATTTGAAAGGGAAATATGTATTGGTGTTGTTGTTTGTTATGTTACTAGCAGCTTGTGGTCAAGTTGAGCCGAAAAAAGAAACAAAAAAAGTAGAAGAGACGGTGAATGAAGTGAAAGAAACAATAGGGGTAACCGTTATACAAAAAAAATATAAAGAGAAAAAGTTGCAGGAATCAGAAGCGAAGTTAGTAATAGACATTTTGAATAAAGCTGAGAAACAAGAAATAACAGGAAGCTTCGGTGAACCTGAATATGAAATACAAATTAGTAGAGATGGGAAAAAAGAAACTTATTATGCATGGTTAAGGGGAGAAGATAGACGAGGATGGGTGCAATATAAGAAAGCTATGTATATGTTGAATGAAAAAGATACGGAAAAGCTTTTGGATATATTTCCAAATGTCTCAGAACAAAAAGAAGATGAGATGCAGGTAAGCCCTTTAACGGAAGTAACAAAAAAAGATTTGCAGATTACCGCGTTTCATATTAAAACAGGCGATCAAAACGTGAATTATACGGTACGGTATACGATTTCACAATCACTATACAATAAGTTAGTGAAGGAGCAAGAATATTATTTACAACTCAATTTTCCAGAAAAAGTTCAAAAATTAATTGGAGCAAAAGAGAGTGAAATGACTTTAGGTGAAAAAGTAAAGGAAGGGTATAAGCAATATGAATTACATGCTACTGTTCCGATAAAAAGCGCTTCAGAATCACAATTAAAATCATTAGAAACATATTACGAAAGTTATGATTTGAAAATATTAAACAGTAAAAAAGAAAAAATAGGTGTGTTTCAAAATATAATTCAGATTGTTAAAGATTATGGTAAAAAAATGAATTTTCAAAGATAAAGTAAGACTTTAATTAGCCCTTACGGATTGGAATGAATATAAACTCGTCAAATCTATATGACTTTTCCTAGGAAATGATAATAGAGAGGGGAAAGCACCCCTCTCTATTACTTTGCTTTTGCAGATGGCTCATTCATTGATTTTCGTGTAATAAGAAAAGAAATCATAAGAGCGGAAAGGATGACAAGGGCAATAAATACGTGATTGGGCAACAAATCTAATAATAATACGTAACTAACGGTATAAAAAATAAGAGTTGAAGCTAAAAACGATAGAGCACCTATTATAAGAGATTGTAAATTCATTTTTGTGCACCTCCTTTTATTTATATTTTTGGCTGAAAATGGATTATATAAACATTATTTCTAACAATAGAAAAAAATATGTCATAATAGAGAAAAGAACAAGCTTTAATGAATGAATATGATTCATTAATGAGAGATAAAGGAGAGGAATATGAAAAATAATAAAAAAGGATTATGGGGAATTATTGTTGCGATAGGTCTATTTTTACTGTCTAAGTTAAAGTGGGTATTTGCAATTTTTAAATTAGCAAAGTTTTCAACGGTATTTAGTATGTTTCTATCGCTTGGCGCATACGCAGTTCTATATGGTTGGAAATTTGGAGTGGCGCTCATTTATTTGTTGTTTGTTCATGAAATGGGCCATTTATGGGCTGCGAAAAGAAAGGGGATCCCAACATCGCCAGCAATCTTTATTCCATTTATGGGGGCCCTTATTGGAATGAAAGAGATGCCGAAAAATGCGAAAGATGAAGCTTACATTGCCTATATGGGTCCGTTTTTCGGACTTCTGTCATTTTTACCAGCGATACCGCTTTATATAATGACGAAAGAGCCATTTTGGGCGCTTGTTATTTTGCTTGGAAGTATGATTAATTTCTTTAATTTAATTCCCGTTTCGCCGCTAGATGGTGGGCGAATTATTTCAGTTGTCAGTACTAAAATTTGGGGAGCAGGCCTTATTTTATTACTTGGCTATTCAATTTACTTTAAAAGTATTTTGGGAGGATTTATTGTTATTATCGGTTGTATGGAGCTATATAGAGTAATAAAGAGAGATGAGCCGATTAAGGAATTAGGGCATAAAATTGATGGGATGAAAGAATATGTTACTAGGCTTGAAGAGGAATTAAAAGAAACGGGTGCTGTACATCGGACTATATACGTGATGCATCATGAGATGAATGCATTAAGACAAAGAGAACGGGAAAAAGAGTTACAAATAGGTGAACTTCAAAAAATGGAAGTGTTAGAGTATCTTTTACCGAAGTTCGAACCGTTAGATTATGTTCCATATGAAGATGAAAAAGATGAGTATACAATTCACATAAGGGAAGCATTTGAAGCGTCAGAAAGAAAATTAAATGAATGGAAAACAGAAAAGGAACAACAAGAAAACTATTATAAAGTGGATGCGAAAACGAAATGGACAGTATTTGCTTGTTATATCGGATTAATGGCTATACTCGGTTACACAGCTTATGAAGGATATATTGTTTTACAAGAACATTTGCCAACGAGAAATGTATAGAAAAATATTGTCGAAATGATAGGAAGAATTTATACAGGAATTATATTTCTACAAGAGAATGTTACAAGTATAGTCATACGTTGTAATATTTTTAGTAGAGAAGGAGTTCTGTATATGAAGAAATTGTTAAGTGTATTAGGTATTATTATCGTGATGATTATTGCGAGTTATAGTCTTATGAATGTGCTGTTACATTATGCGAATAAGCCTGCTGAGGTAAATACAATAGCTCAAATAGAAGATGTGCAAGAAGAGACAAAAGTGCTAGATTTTATTCGAATGACACATGAAAGCTATAATAATTTCTTAAATTACGGTAAAGCAGAGAATTATACAGATGGGGATTGGAATCAATTTAAGCAATGGTTTCAACAGCAAGAACAATCTTTAAAAAATATACATATGGAAATAAAGAATGAAAAAATAAAACGCGATGTAAATAGAAGCTATGAAATTGTAAAAAAAGGTGTGGAACTTCAAAATATTGAGTATGTAGTGTATGCCCACCGTGTATATCATGACTTGGATATCATCGTAAATAAATATAGAGGTGAAACGAATATCTGGGGGTATACGGAGTTTGGCGATGGGAAAGATATAAAAGTAATTGAACAAGCTATACAAACAAAATAATAAGCTAGCTAGAATTCTAGTTAGCTTATTTTCTTTTGTAAATATAATGTTCATATATTATTCACAAAAACACCGTGTTAATAGTGATTAAAATCACAATCTGCATTATAAGATTCAGTTAAACTAAAAATAGTTAAGGAAATAGAGGAGTGGGATACAATGTTAAGTGCAAAAACAATTGAAATCGTAAAGTCAACAGTACCATTATTACAAGAAAAAGGCGTTGAAATTACAACGAGATTTTACGAAATTTTATTTTCGGAACATCCGGAGTTATTGAATATTTTCAACCATACAAATCAGAAAAAGGGAAGACAACAACAAGCGTTAGCGAATGCTGTTTATGCAGCTGCAACGTACATTGATAATTTAGAAGCTATTATTCCAGTTGTAAAACAAATTGGTCATAAGCATAGAAGTTTAGGTATTAAAGCAGAGCATTACCCGATTGTAGGTACATGTTTACTGCGTGCCATTAAAGAGGTCGCAGGTGCACCTGATGAAGTTTTAAACGCATGGGGAGAAGCGTATGGTGTCATTGCTGATGCATTCATTAGCATTGAAGCAGAGATGTATGAAGAAGCTGCACATAAAGAAGGTGGATGGAAAGACTTCCGCAACTTTGTGATTGTTAAAAAAGTGAAGGAAAGCGATGTTATTACGTCATTTTATTTGAAACCTGAAGATGGAGGTAAAGTTTCTTCATTCATCCCAGGTCAATATGTAACGGTTCAAATCAATATTGAAGGTGAGACATATACACATAATCGTCAATACAGTTTATCCGATGCTCCTGGGAAAGAATATTATCGTATTAGTGTAAAAAAAGAAAAAGGTGTAGATACACCAGACGGTAAAGTGTCTAATTACTTACATGAACATGTAAAAGAAGGAGATGTTTTACCAGTAAGTGCACCAGCGGGAGATTTCGTGTTAAATATGGATTCAACATTACCAGTTGTACTAATTAGTGGTGGAGTAGGGATTACACCGATGATGAGTATGTTAAATACGTTAATTGAACAAGATTCAAAACGTAATGTATATTTTGTTCATGCAGCAATAAATAGTAATACACATGCAATGAAAGAAGACGTTAAGGCAGTAGAAAATGAATATGAACAAGTTAAAGCATATACTTGTTATTCTGCACCGACTGAAAAAGATTTAGAAATGAAGAACTTTGATAAAGAAGGTTTCATTGAAAGTGAATGGTTAAAAACTATTATTCCGACAACTGAAGCAGAGTTTTATTTCTGTGGTCCAGTAGCATTTATGAAGCATATAAATGCTGCACTAACTGATTTAGGTGTGAAACAAGAGCATATTCATTATGAATTTTTCGGCCCAGCAACAAGCTTACAATAAGCAAAAAAACGAGGTATTTATTTTACCTCGTTTTTTATTTGTTCTCGTAATAAACGGTTTACTGTTTCACGGCGTATACCTATCAGTTGACCAATTTCGGTTTGTGTTAATATTTCATATATAGGAATGTCACCTAAATATAGGGTGAACCATTCTTGTAAACGATGAAGACGTTCTTTCGGAGAGACGGTTGTCAATTGATCAATTCGTTGTTGCATCATTCTTAATTTAGATTGCAATTGCATAGCGATGTTAGCATACGATTCGGGATTTGCTTGAAGTCTCTCGTACCATTCACTACTAGTGATCGGTTCCACTTCTGTTTTTATTAAAGCGATAGCTGTACCGTGATATTCTTTCGGTGAAATTAAAGAATGATGAGGTATCGTTTCACCTGGAACGATAATGTTGAATAAAAATGGTGTTCCGTCTTCTTCTAGCCGAACTACTTTTAATAAGCCTGTTTTTATAAAGTATAAAGGACCGTCCTCGCCTTGACGGAATAGTACATCTCCTTTGTGTAGAATCAATGTTAGCCCCCCATTAATATGTTTCTATTTCTTCTATTTTAGCGTATATGTATATAGACAATATGCTATTTCAACAGCAATTTCATTGACGAAATGTATGCTATTACAGTAGTATACTATTTAGTGTGTAATAGTACTAGCAATGAATACGCTGTAGGGGGTTTAGTATATTGTTAGATGCGATGAGAATGACGGATATGAGAATTCCGGCGAATGCTATCATTCATGTAGAAGAGATGAAAGGTGGAGTCGTTTTATCCGTTGAAGTAGACGGCCAAATTATTTATACGATGGCTTATGATGAAGAAACAGATAGCTATGCTGAATTATATGATCGAAACGATAAGAGGGCGTGCCAAGTACATGAAGACTTCATGGGGTGGTCACTTCTTCATTAAAAAAGATGTCAATATGACATCTTTTTTTATTAAATCGATAGAATATACAAAGAAATGAAATATAAGGATAAAATTTGTAATAATTGATTTTGCATTGTTAGCACTCTGTAACTGCAAGTGAACTATTTTTTCGCTATCATAAAGATAACAGTCGCAGTTATAGGAGTGGTCAACTTGAAGAAAGTACATATTTCAAATTATATGTTATTATGTGTTTGTTTAATTTTATTTGTTCTCCTCGGAGGATTTTTATATTCATGTGTATAAGAAAAACGCATTCTAAAAAGAATACGTTATAAAAGGGAAATAATGATTAATCTAGTTCCAAGAATAATCAACGTAATACGTAATAAATTAATTACGGCGTTACCACTTAGTTTTGTATTAATGTAAGCCCCGATTTTTCCGCCAATCCATGCACCCGGAATCAGGATTAATGCATAAATCCAGCTGACATTTCCAAGTGAGATGTGAGTTGCAGAACTTACAATTGCTGATAGAAATACGATGAACATTGAAGTTGCTACTGCAATATGTGCTGGGAATGCAAAAAGAAGCATCATTGCTGGAACAAGTAAGGCACCGCCACCAATTCCAAATAATCCAGATATAAACCCAACTATAAAGGCGATAAAGATAGCAAGAAACGGTGGGAATTGGTAGTGTACAGTATTTCCATCATTATCTGTAAAAGAACGCTTAATTACAGACGTATTTGAGAGGGAAAGAGGTTTTAATTTGTCTCGAAGCATAAGTAGAATTGAGACGAATATAAGGAAAATCCCAAAGTATAAAGAAAATGTGTCTTGGTTTAAAAATTTATTTGCCCATGATCCGATAATACCACCAGGGCCGCTTCCGATAAATAAAATAAGTCCACTTTTATAATCTACTCGCTTATGCTTCATGTAAGTAAGGGTGGAAGATAGTCCTGTGAAAACGACTGTTACCATGGAAGTCCCTACTGCAAGTTGTGGTGATAAACTGTGTAATCCAATTAATAACGGAACAATAATAATTCCGCCTCCAAGCCCAACTAGGCTGCCGACTGTTCCGGCGATTAGTCCGATGAAAAGTAACATGATGTATTCCAAAATTGCCAACTCCTCTAAATAACTTATCCACCAATTATTATACACGCTTTTTAATGAGAAATAGGCTTGTTCACAAAAAAGTCGTCTTCCTAGAAAAATAAGGAAGACGACTTTTGATTAGAAAACAAAATGTAATAGGTAGTAAAACAGAGCAGCTAAAGAAGCTGAAATAGGAAGTGTAATAACCCATGTAATTAACATACGTTTTGCAGTTCCCCATTTTACCCCTTTCACACGGTGAGAAGCACCAACCCCTAAAATAGAAGAAGAGATAACGTGCGTCGTACTAACCGGTAAGTGAATGAATGTTGCACCGAAAATAACAAGTGATGATGATAAATCGGCAGCTACACCATTTACAGGACGAATTTTCATAATTTGTCCACCGACAGTTTTAATAATTTTCCATCCACCGACAGAAGTACCAAGCCCCATTGCGACAGCACAAGATAATTGTACCCAGAACGGGATATCGCTAGAAGTATGATAGTTATTAGCCATAAGTGCCATCGTAATGATCCCCATTGCTTTTTGTGCATCATTCGTACCGTGTGTGTAGGCTTGTAATGCTGCAGTGAAAATCTGGAATATACGGAAGTTCTTATTCGTTTTCGTTAAGTTAAAGTTTTTAAATACTACTTTAAAAATACTGTATACGATATAACCAATAACAAAAGCGATAATCGGTGAAATGATTAAAGCTTCAATAATTTTAATGAATCCTTTAAGATTTAGCGAGCTAATCCCAGCGGCCGCAATTGCAGCACCTGCGATTGCGCCGATAATTGCATGCGAAGAACTACTTGGAATACCGTAGTACCAAGTAATTAAGTTCCAAGCTATTGCCGCAAGCAAAGCAGCTAAAATTACAAGAGAACCATTTTGTAAGGCGAATGGATCAACGATATCTTTTGTAATCGTTTTTGCTACACCTGTAAATGTCATTGCGCCTAAAAAGTTCATAATAGCCGCCATAATAATGGCATGTCTAGGCTTTAGAGCTTTCGTTGAAACAGCCGTTGCAATAGCGTTTGCTGTATCGTGAAATCCATTGATAAAGTCAAAAGCTAAAGCGCAAATGACTACTAAAACGGTCAGTATCAAGAGTGTATCCATGATCAAACTCCTTACGCGTTCTTCATAATAATTGTTTCTAATACGTTTGCAACGCTTTGACAGCTATCAGCTACTTCTTCAAGCTCTTCGTAAATCTCTTTAAATTGAATAATCTTAATCGGATCTTTTTCACGAGAGAATAAGTGCTTAATCGCATGACGGCGAATATCATCACACTGTGATTCATAATCCTTAATCTTAATCGCATTTGTACGAATGTCGACTAATTTTTTGTTAGACATTAATTCAACAGAGTTTGCAATCTCAATCGCACATTGATTAATTGCTTCTACGAATTTAATCATGTATTCATCAGCTTCTGTAATAGAATACATTTCGAACAGACCAGCACTGTGATCTAATCCGTCTAATACATCATCCATACTCATTGCAAGTTGTAGGATGTCCTCACGCTCAATCGGAGTGATAAACGCTTTGTTTAACTCCATAATGATTTCGTGAATAAATGAGTCACCTTTTGACTCATACTCTTTCATGCGCATAGAAAACTCTTTTAAATCGCTAGCATTTTTAATTTTATACTCCACGAAAAACTGCGCGCCTTCTTTTAAATTTTCGGAAACATTCATTAACATTTCAGAAAATTTATCTTTTTTTGATTTAAAGACCATTATTGTTACCCCCACAAAAGTAATATATGTAAAATATATTGGCTAATCAATTCTAACAAAAAACTGTCGTTTTTTAAAACATTTTATCGAAAAGTTTACAAAAACTTAACATAACTCTCGTTGTTCTATTAATAATATTAATATCCAATAGTGAATATCTTACTTGTAGAATGTCCTTTTCTTGCAAAAAGTATGAATGTAAAAGAAAAGCTTTACACTATAGGAATGACTACGTTATTATAATAAATTTAAAAGGCGGTATATTCTTCCTTTTAAAAAGAAGAGTGTAAATAAATGAAGGAAGTGAACGAATGAAATTGAAGAACACTCATTTTAAAAAAATGCTTGAGTGGTTCAATAAGAGGAAGAAACTTCGTAATTCATTAATTGTATTGGGAAGTGTATTCGTTACTCTATTTATTGCTGTAAATATAATAATTTCCATTCAAGACATATCTGAACTAAAACAAGCTGTTCCACAACCGACTTTAATTTATGATGCAAATAATGAGGTCGCAACTAAATTAGCTTCTTCGAAAACAGAAGGCGTTAAAAGAAAAGATATTCCTGATATTATGGTTCAGGCAATTGTTGCAGTAGAAGATAAGGAATTTTTTAACCATCATGGTATTTATTATAGTGGAATTATAAGTGCGGTTTTTAAAAATATTACAGCAGGAGAAGTTGTAGCTGGGGGAAGTACAATTACACAGCAGCTTGCGAAGAATGTATTTCTGACACAAGATCGTACATTTTCTCGTAAAATAAAGGAATACTTTTTAACAAAAAAAATAGAACGTACTTATACAAAAGATGAAATTGTTGAAATGTATATGAATCAAATTTATTTTGGGGAAGGTGCTTGGGGTATAAAAAGGGCAGCAAAATCTTATTTTGATAAAGATGTAAAAGATTTATCAATTTCAGAAGCTGCAACGATTGCAGGCTTGATTAAAGCACCATCTGCATATTCACCTTATAAAAACTTTAACAAGTCAATTGAAAGACGTAATGTCGTATTAAGCTTAATGAAAGAGCAAGGGTATATTTCTGACGAACAGTATAATAAAGAAAAAGAGAGCGGTCTTGTATTAAAACGTGGTGTGGATGATAAATACAAGGGAAAATATTCTCAATATGTAGACTATATTGTTAGAGAAGCAATGGACAAGTACGAATTGACACAAAATGAAATTTTAGCGGGTGGTTATCGTATTTATACAGAGCTTGACCCGAAAAAACAACAGGCTGTAGAAGACGTTGTGAATAATGATAGTTATTTCAAAGATAATGGCTCAGACCAACTGATGCAAACGGGTGTAGTTCTTATGAATCCAAAAACAGGTGGTGTACCAGCTTTAGTTGGAGGGAGAGGACCGTACCAGTTTTTACAGTTTAATCATGCAACCCAATTAAAAAGACAACCTGGCTCAACGTTAAAGCCTTTAGCTGTATATGTACCCGCGTTAGAGCAAGGGTATGAAGTATACGATATATTGAAAGATGAACCATTTAATATTAAAGAATATAAACCACAAAATAGCGATCATACTTTTCACGGTGATGTGACAATGTATGAAGCTGTGGCAAAGTCGTACAATGTTTCGGCTGTTTGGCTATTGGAACAGATTGGATTAGATAAAGGGTTGAAATCTTTAGAGCGATTTGGTATTCCATTAGCGCCAGAAGATCGTACGTATCCAATCGCTTTAGGCGGTATGCATGTAGGAACATCCCCATTTGTAATGGCTCAAGCGTATAGTACATTTGCAAATGATGGTGTTCAAGTGGAAGCTCATGCGATTAGAGAGATACAAAATGCGGAAGGTGAAACGATTGGAAAGTGGTATAAGAAAGAGACACGAGTGACAAGCGAGAAAATTTCTCAAAAGATGACATATTTATTAAAAGGCGTTGTCGAAAAGGGAACGGGCGAAAAGGCGAAAGTTAATAATGTTGATACGGCTGGTAAGACAGGAACTACTCAAATTGTAAATGGCCCAAGCACCGGCGCAAAGGATTCATGGTTTGTTGGATACACACCAGATTTGGTAGGTGCGATTTGGGTAGGATATGATAAAACAGATAGCGATCATTATGTTCCGGGTGGTAGTCAAATTACGACGACAATGTTCCGGGATATTATGAAAAAAGCGAACGCAAATCCAGCTCAAAAAGCATTTCAGTTATCGCTCATATCTGAGGCTGATTATAAAAAACAATTGACTACAATAGAAGAGGAAAAACGAAGAAAAGAAGAAGAGAAGAGAAGGAAAGAAGAGGAACAACAAAGAAAAAAAGAGCAACAAGAGTGGATTGATAAAGTGAAAGAATGGATTCCTTCATTTTGGTAAAAGAAAGAGGCGAATAATGAAATTCGCCTCTTTTTTGTATGAAAAACAAAATGAAATTTTAAACGATTGAAATTATCCCTTCTCCGTACTAGTTACTACTCGTTAAGTATAATGTTCGTATTGCCAAAGGATTGAGAATCGTATGTGACAATTATTTTTCCTTTACTAATAGGTTCGTAAGGTAATTCTTCTTCGTAATTACCATTATTTTTATTGTGGATAGAAAGTGTAATTTCATCGATTTTTTTATTTGTATACTGATCTTTAATCGTTTCAGCAATTTGAAGTAATGCTTCGGAACTAGAAGCTTTCGTAATAAGCATTCCCGTTATAACTTTCTTTTCATTTTTTGTTGCATTGGAATAAGGGATGTTGCTTTGTTTCGTATACAAAATTTTGTATGGAACAGTTTTTCTATCTGCTTTTGAAATAGTGGAATATTTTAGAGTTAAAAAAAATCCTACACATAAAATAATGCATATCATAAGAGCAATCCAAATGCGTATCGGTGACATAACTCTCATTTTTCATCCCTCTTTCATATCTTTGACTTCATTATTTATCATACAAAATGAGGATTAAGATAGAGTAAATTTGAGGTAAAGAAACGTAAAGAAGGAGCACTTATCCTCCCAAACAAGTGCTCCTTTTTATTAAAAGAGAGATTTAATAGACAATCAAAATCACATCTATTACTTATAAATGTGCTTAGTCCTCCCAAAATATTTTCGGAAATTGTGGTTAGTAAATTCGGAAGACAGATAGTGTCGCAGTTGTATCGCCCGCAGGTCCTTGAGCGCCTTGAGGTCCTTGAGCGCCTTGAGGCCCTTGAGCACCAGTAGTCCCCGTAGTTCCTCCGCCTAGGCAACCAGATCTATATTGAACTAGAATAGCTTGACCAAGAGCTTGAAGAAGTCTTTCTGTAAGTTCTGACTTAGGGATGTTAATATGGCTACATGCTCTTAATTTGCAACAATCATTACCATAAAATACTTTTCCTTTATTTTTATTGTTCATCTTTTCATTCTTTTCTTTCATAGAATCATTAGTCATTACTATATATTAAAATGAAATTTATACTAAATTCGTGATGGACAAACTACCATTTCTAAAAAAATAAGAAATTGGCCCACCTAGAAAGAAATAAGTAAGATATAGAGAAAGGTTTATATAATGTAAAGAAGAAAAGTACAACATAAAAAACTACATGCTAATTGTTGGGAGTGTTTAACAATTGGCATGTAGTTCGTGGATTAGTCCTTTATTTACATTGGTTTAATTTTTCAAGGGTTGTTTTAGGTAAGATTGGAATTGAAATAGTGAAAGTTGTACCATCTTCATTACTAGTCATTTTTAATGTGCCGTTATGATTTTGGATGATTTTTTTTGTTACTGACAAGCCTAGTCCTGTTCCCGAATCCTTCGTTGAGAAGAATGGATCAAAGATATATTCTTGAATAGCTGGATGAATACCAATTCCATTATCTGTGAAAGTAATCCGAACGAAGTTATTAAGGCGATAACTAGTAATTTGAATAGAAAGAGGTTTGTCGCCTTGAGCATCGACGGCATTTTGAAATAGATTTAAAAACACTTGAACAAGTTCATGTCGATCAATATTGACTAAAATATCATCTAATTCATTAGAGAAGTTATAATCAATTGAAATATTATGCAAGGAGACTTCACTAGCTAGTAACTGTTGAATATAGTCACGTAAAAATGTATTGATGGGAAACGGTTCTCTTGTAAATTCCCGTGTTTTTGAAATGGCTAAAAATTTTGTAATAATATTATTTGCACGATCTAATTCAGGGATAAGCAAGTTTTTAAATAACTCTTTATTTGATGGAGAAATGCTTTCTTGTAAAAATTGTAAGTATCCTCGTACTGTTGTAAGAGGATTTCGTACTTCGTGTGCAATTCCAGCTGCGATTCGCCCTGCTAACGAAAACTTCTCAGCATCACGTTCTGTATTTAAATAATGAAAGACACTGATAACTCTAAAAATCTCCCCGTTATAATCGCGAATAATTCGGTTATTTATAATGCCATAGTTTTTGTCTAAAACTTCTTCATTATATATTTCTGTTCCCGTTTTTAATGTTTCAATTGCTTTAATTTTTTCTTCCGGCAAGTTTAGTAATTGTTGAATCGGTTTTCCGATAATATCATTTCGTATTACACCGAAATCATCTGCAGCAACTTGATTACATAAAGTAATATTCCCTTTACTATCGATAAAGGTTACATGATGTGAAAAGGCATCAAAAATATGTACAAAGTGTTTTTCAAGTTGTTCAAATAAAAATAATGAATCACAAGTAAGTTGAAAATGAGCCTCTTTATTCTCTTTTGGTATTTCTTGAATGGAATGAGTCGTTCTAGTTTTCTTTATTCGTAAACCAATATGTGGATTTTTGTATGTGAAATGATGTGGTAATTGATTCACAAGTTCTTCATAAAAACGTACTTTATTTTCTAGTTCTTCAATTCGTTTTTCATGAGATACAGTAGCATCGTTTGGAAGCATAAATAAATAACCCCTCATTTTAAAAATTCTTCCATATAGTATATCATATTTTTATAAGGATACCCTTAAAGAAAAGGCTACATGATGCAAAGTGAATAGAAGATGAAGTTAAAAAGGGAGGGGTATATGTGCTGTTTATTGGAGTGACAGGATGGGGAGATCATGATTCTTTATACATAAATCCCTATGAAAATAGAAATAAATTACGAACATACAGCGAGTATTTTCCTATTGTGGAAGTGGATAGTTCATTTTACGCGATGCAACCTGCACGAAATTATATAAAATGGGCAATGGAAACGCCGAAAGATTTTTCTTTTATCGTAAAAGCGTATCAAGGAATGACAGGACATATGAAAGGTGAAATTCCTTTTTCTACGTTCGATGAGATGTTTGATGTGTATAAACAGTCTATTCTTCCTTTAATAGAAGCTGATAAATTAAAAACAATTTTATTTCAATATCCACCATGGTTTGATTGCAAAAAGAAAAATGTAGATTTTCTTCGATATACGAAAGAAAAAATGGAAGGTTTACCATGTGCAATAGAATTTCGAAATCAAACATGGTTTTATCCAGAAATGAGAGATAAGACGTTACAGTTTCTAGAACAGGAGAAATGGATTCATACAATTTGTGATGAACCACAGGCTGGGATAGGTTCTGTGCCACTCGTGTTAGAGGTTACAAATTCAGACATGGCATTAATACGTTTTCACGGTCGAAATGTTCATGGTTGGCTTGATAAAGGGGAAAATTGGAGAGCGGTTCGCTGTTTATATCGCTACAACAATAAAGAACTCGAAGAATGGGTTGAACGACTAGAGCAATTAAAAAAGAAAACAAAGGATATATACGTACTGTTTAACAACAATTCAGGTGGGGATGCAGCAGATAATGCGAAACAGCTTATGAAAATGATGAACATTACATATGGTGAGCCGAAGCCGGAGCAATTAAATTTTTTTGAATGATAATAAACAAGAAAGGCACTGTACAAACAGGGGGAATGTACAGTGCCTTTCTATATGAAAAAGAGGGGTAACAATGTTACTGAGCGTTTGGTTGATTCATCAATTGTTGGCTTCATAATAAATGATAATGGTTATCATTATCATTGTCAATGGTTTTTCTAAAAATATATATAAAACTTTGTGTATTTTAAATAGAGATAAAAAAAGAACAGCGATTAATGCTGTTCTTTTCCATTGACGAATTGTTGTAAATCAAAAGGAGTTATCGCTTGGATAAATTCTTTTGAGATAAGTGTTTGAACGAGAGTGCTCTCAGAGATAGAAGCACCTGTTTTCTTTTCATAAGCTTGTTTTAATAAATCAAGTTTTTCAGCCGTTTCTTTTGGTAATTCAATTGTAAGTGTGTTCATAATTTCTCCCCCTTATTACTAGAGTACCACTACAGTATAGGAGAGACAAGAAAAGAGAATATGAAATATAAAAAAGGTTACCAAATTTTAAAATGGTAACCTTTTTTATGTATAAGAGTTATTAAGCAATACCGATATACTTTAAAGTTTTTGATGGAGTACTGTGATCAAAGAAGTGTTGTAAAAACGCAATATCAACACCTGATTTGTATGCACAATAACCCCAAGTTTTTCGAAGTGTATGTGAGCTAATCCCTTCTAATCCAACTTCTTTTGCAGCTTTGTTTAAAATGTACCATGCATGTTGTCTCGTAATAGATTTTGTTCCTTTTTGAGATTTTAACAATGGTTCATTACGTTTCCAAGTTTTACGTTCTTTCATGTAGTCTTCGATTGCGTGCTGTAAGTCTTCATTTACAGCAAACCATTTATGTTTCTTCACTTTTTCATTGTAAAATAAAATGGAATGGCGAACATTTTCATTTTCATCGATTACATCACTAACTTTTAATTGTAAGATTTCACTTACTTTTAAGCCAGAATTTACAGCTAATACGAATAATAAGCCATCACGTTTCGAAGATTGTAAAAGTATATTTTTGATAGTTTCTAATTGTTTTTCATTTTGAATAGGTTGTCCTGCTTGTTTCATTTCACGCACTCTCCTCTTTTATATGTGTAAAGGAAAGGATTAACTTGTTTCTTACTATAAAGGGAGAGTGTGAATTTCATGTGAACTCCTAGTGAAATTAAGACAAATTATTTGACTTCTTTTACTTTTTGTAAATTGAAATAGAATACAACACTGTTAGTCGTATTATACACACCATACTCGGCATGATGTAGGTCTAAAATGTTTTTTACAATAGATAATCCGAGACCGGTACCTCCAGTGTGACGGCTACGTGATGCATCTAGACGATAGAAGCGATCCCAAATTTTTTCAAGACTTTCTTCAGGAATAGGGTTTCCTGTATTCTCGATTTCGACTTTTACGGTATCTTCTGCTTCTATAATGGAGACTTGTATTTTTTCTCCCTCTGGCGTATAACGGATTGCATTACTTAGTAAGTTCACAACTACTTGCTCAATGCGACTGCGATTTGCTGTAACAAGTATAGAAGGGTCTGCATCGATGTTCACTTGTAAATGTTTTTCTTCCATGCTAAATAATAATTTTGTGTAGACTTGTTGCGTTAATTCACCGATTGAGAACGTCGTCATATCTAGTTTGTAAGTACCAGATTCCAACTTTGCTAATTCTAACATTTCAACAATCAGCCTGTTCATATTTTCTGTTTCTTCTAAAATAACATCAGTATAATACGAAGTATCCTTACTAACACCATCTTTAATTCCTTCTGCAAAACTTCTAATTACACTTAGCGGTGTTTTTAATTCGTGTGATACGCCAGAAATGAATTCTTTTCTTGTTTTTTCTAATTGACGTTCACGTTCAATATCTTGTTGTAACTTTGTATTAGCAACATTTAATCGATCGATTCGATCTTTTAAATTTACAGATAATGTATTGATACTGCCAGAAAGCCCGCCAATTTCATCGTCAGCTGTAACAGGTAATTTCTCGCTGAAATCAAAATTAGCCATTTTTTTTGTAACACGATTTATTTTAATTAATGGCTTAACAATGATTTTTGAGTAGTAGAAGGATAACAAAATAATTACGAGAAACACGATGATTAAGGCATAGACATAATAATCTTTTAAAACGAGCATCGCTTCATTAACAGGCTGCAAAGATGCTATCGCAAAAGCGTATTCTGTAATCCTTCCATTTTCTATAATCGGTTTTACAAAGATACTATTTTTTATATTTTCTCCGCCATCTAATATGAAAGTACTTAATTGGTTCGAGTTAGAAGTTCCCTCTCTAATCATATCTGCAAAATATTGAACGGCTTGTAATGTTTCAATATCATTTGCAAGACGAACCTCAGCTTTGGATGGGAGCTGTAACTTAGTTATAACACCTGTAAAGACGATTCGAGTTGTAGATTTGTATCGGCTTGCAAGTCTGTTCTTAGAAGGGTTACCATTAATTGACTGAAAATCCGAATAGAAATGTTCGTTTTGCCATTGATTATAATTCGTTCCTAATTTTTGTGGTGTGATTATATTATTCTCTTGCACGACTCCATCAACATTGATTATTACATCTTTTTTTAAACCTAAATTTTCGAATTTATTATATTCTTCTGGTGTTAAAAGATTATTGAGTGGAATGGAATACTGTTTATTATTGTTGGGATTAAATACATCGATATAGTAATTGTTATCACTTTTAATAATACCGTTAGAGTCCAAAAACTGCATATCGGCATTTGTTTTATCATGAAATTCTTGTTTTAGTTTTCTAACCTGCTCATAACTTTTATCACTTTTATCATAATTATCTACGAATTTTTCAAAAGCAGTTTGGACTGTTTTTACTTTCTTATTAATATAAAATTTCTCTAAAAATAGAGATTGTCCTAGGAAAAAAAGTAGGAATATGATTGTAAATAAAGTGGATGTTAATAAAAATAGTTTAAAGACGATACTTCTGTTTTTCACTACGTCACCTCTTATGAGAAATACTGTAAATGATTTCTTTATCCCGCTTTAACGGGCAATAAGACTCCCACTTCAAAATTCGGCGAATACAAGGGAGTTAAGTGGGAAATCAATTGCCCGTAAAATCCGATTGGTTCAACTAATAATCAGTGGGGGATGGAAAAAACCTCCACTGATTAAAGTTTCACTTTATTATAACAAACGTTACAAGAAAGTAGAGGGGAGAAATCTGTCTCTTTATAAAGTAGTTATTTATAAAAAGTCACATAAAAAGAACTCGCCAGACGTATGACAAGTTCTTTAGTGTATTATTGTTGAATTGCTGCATCTAAAGCGATTTCAATCATTTCGTTAAATGTAGTTTGACGCTCTTCAGATGTTGTTTCTTCGCCAGTGAAGATGTGATCGCTAACTGTTAATATAGATAATGCATTTACACCGTATTTCGCTGCTAATGTGTAAAGAGCAGTTGTTTCCATTTCTACTGCTAATACACCGTAATCTCCAAGTTTTTTAACCATGTCCATGCTTTCACGATAAAACACATCTGCTGTTAAAACGTTACCGACACGAACGTGTAATCCTTTTTCAGTTCCAGCATCATAAGCTTTCTTTAAAAGGTCAAAGTTTGCAGCTGGTGCAAAATCAAATCCTGGGAATGTTAAACGGTTCATATTAGAATCAGTACAAGCCGTCATTGCGATAATAACATCACGAACTTTTACATCTTTTTGAATTGCACCGCAAGTTCCAACGCGAATTAAATTTTTAACTCCGTAGCTTTGGATTAATTCGTTTACATAAATAGAAATAGAAGGAACACCCATACCTGTACCTTGAACAGATACACGTTTTCCTTTATAAGTTCCAGTGAAACCTAACATACCACGCACATTATTATAGCAAGTAACGTCCTCTAGAAATGTTTCAGCGATATATTTTGCACGTAATGGATCACCAGGTAATAGAATAGATTCAGCGATTTCACCTTGTTTTGCTTCGATATGTACACTCATAAAAAAGTCCTCCTTATAATGTATTGATAGAAATCAATATCATTTGCATTATACACTACGAATCCTTTCAATTAAAATCTTTTTATTATTTGTAATATGTGCAAAATAGGAGGATTTCATAAATCATAATCTAGAATATATATCTTAAGAAGTTTTGTATGAATAGAGACAATAAAAATGGTAGGTGATGTTTTGAAAAATCTTGTCATCGGGCTTATTGCGTTAGTACTTATTGTGGCAGGAGGATTTTACATAAAAAAATATCAAGAAAACGAAGAGACTGTAGGAGATGTTCAGGAAGTAAAGTGGGGTGTTTCAAATGGAAAGGGAAATGAGAAAGTAGATATTGTATTTCAGTTGTTAAACAACAAGAATAATGAAATTCGTGGTGTAAATGATCAAATGCGGGCAGTGATTGTAGATGGACAGTTAAAAAACATACAACAAATTAAACCCACATTTGCAGGGAACGGGTCATATAAGTTATCTTCCAAAATAGCGAAAGACGAAGAATATACAATATTTTTATACGAAGACAAAAATAAGTCCGTAGAGTCATTCGCTAGGAAGAATTTTGGTAGAACGAAAGAGGAGAACAATAAGAAAAAAGTGAAATTTCCAATCGACAGTGTACTTACAAAAAAAATAGGAGAGTATGAAGTTTCTCTTTTATTTGGCGCATTACATCCGAATGAACCAGTTACGTTAACATTTCAGTTTCAAGCGAAAAAGGGTGAAAAATTGAAATTGCATTCAGAGAGAGGAGAAGTAGAGTCACTCTATATCGTGGATGAAACGAAGGAGAATTTTTTATACGCTATGCCTGTAGATACGGATGAACAATTACAATACCGAATTACATTTCCTGCCGAAGGCACGTATAAAATGTGGGGGAATTTCTATATAAATGGTAAGAAGTATGAAAAAGAATTTATTGTACAAGTTCAAAAAAGAAAAAACAGCTAAGATTTTAGCTGTTTTTTCTTTTTCCTATTAATTTTGTTACAGAGAGCATTGTAATTGGTAAAGAATGATTCTTCCTAAATGCTAAATATTTACCGCTCCATGCTGGTTTATATTTTTCTTTAAAATGTCGTAATCCGCTGAAACTATACGTATAACGAACGTTATTAAAGATTGCAGCAGCCACTCGTTCAGACCAGAAAGACTGTGTGGATAAACCAACATTTGAAAGTGGTGCCATACCGATATTAAAGGAGTGGTATTCATTTTCTTTTGCCCACTGGAATAAGTGGATGAAAATTGCGTCCATAATGCCGCTAGGCGCATCTGGATAATATCGCATTAAATCGACAGATAATGATCCGTTTTGATATACAGGCATGAATGTTGTGAATGCAATAATTTTTCCATCCGCATCAGATAATGTTGCGATAGGAGCGCGACTAATATATTCACGATCGAAGTATCCGAGTGAAAAACCTTTCTCTTTTTTTCCACCAAGCCATGCATCTGAAACTTTTCTTAACTCTTCATATAATTCGTCGGAGAAAGGTGGCTCATGAATAGAGAATGTATAGCCTTCTCTTTCAAAACGGTTGAAAGTAGCTCGCATGCCAGCGCGTTTCTTTCCTGTTATTGTAAAGGTATTTAAATCAACAACAGCTTCTTCACCAAGCTTAAAGAAGTTATAACCAAAATCGTGGTATAAACTCATCCATTTACTTTCAATTTGATAGAATACACAAATGTATCCAAATCGATCAGCCTCAGCTAAAAACTCTTGCAATACAGTACGATAGGAGGAAGGGTCCCCAATTGGATCACCTAGTACAATAAGTCGTTTTCCAGTTATTGAGAAGAGAATGAGTGCTTTTCCATCACTACTGAAAAAGAACTGTTTATCTCCTAAAAAACCTAAATGACTAAGTACATTTCCACCATGTTCATCTAAGAAGTTTTGTAATCGTTTATCATTAGCTGGTTGCCCGGGAAATTCATTTCGATAACGATTTGCAATGAGTGAACCAATTAGTAAAAAAGTAGGAACAAAAAAGGCAGCTGCTAATGCACTTCGTTTCACTTGTGTAATATTACGAACGACAAAATCAGGTTTGAAAGCTTCTTTTGCACCTGCAAATAAAATACCTAAGTTTTTATATAAATATAACGTTACAAGTAGGAATATAAAAACTTTTACGATATCGGAAAGTGAGACTTCCATTTTCTCACGTACAAACCTTTTACGAAGCATATACAATACAGCGAGTACGATTAATAAAATAAAAGTTTCTTCAACATCAATTCCTTTTAGTGTGTTAAAAATAGCCGCTCCAATTAAAGAAACAATCGTCATATAATAAGAACGTTTTGTTCCGTAATATATCCCCCGCGAAAGAATGAGGAGGAGAATACCGAATGTTAGCGATAAGCTAAAAGAAAATTGAATAAGATGTTTTGGAGCTAGAATATGTAAGGCGTGTGCCCGATTTATACTTGTCGGTAGAATGGTTGATAAAATAACCATTAAGCCAGCAAATACTGTTAAAGCAGCAGATGCCCAAGAACCTAACTTTCCTAGAAAGTCACGCTGCAAAGTCCATATAACACCAGTTGTCTCTAATGCAGGCGCAATAAAAGGTTTATCTTCAAACTTTTTAATGGCTACTCCTGTCATTTCAAAAGCTGCAAAAATGAGACCAAGGCAGAAGGGCAAGATGTAATAGACGAGACGATATAATAACATAGCAGGGAGTAAAACACCTGTATCGATGCCGTATTGCCCAAGCCCAGTTAAGAAGACAAGATCAAATGATCCAAGGCCACCAGGAACAAGACTAACGACACCAGCTAAAGCAGCAATAACATATACGCCTAAAAACTTTTGGAATTCGATTTCAATGCCAAATAATAGTAATATGACGTACATAACAATACCAGCAGATACCCATTCGACTAATGAAACTAATGAGTATAAAACAGTTGGGTTTTTCTCCTCTTCTTCTTGTTCCTCTGTTTGCGTCGCTTTTCTATTTTTTAATTTAGAAAATCCGATATATATAGGGACGAAAAGAGCGAAGAAGATAAGAACAGGCCATAGCCATGGTTTTTCATGCAAAATAAATCTCGTGTCTAATATTCCGATGAGACCAAGAAATGAAAGAATGGCTAATCCATTAATAAAGGCAGTTGTCATCCAAGCGATACTTTTAATAAGTTTTCCATTTTCTTTTATATATGGACGATAAAGCATTGTGCGTACGCCGGCTCCAACAAGACCACCAAACCCGATAAATCCATTTAAAGTATTAGCAATCCACGAGATACGGAAAATCTTTTGGACAGGGATATCAGCTTTTAAGTAACGAAGCATAACATAGTCATAAAAGAACATTGTTGATACAGCGAATGCACCAAGTGTAATTGCTAAAAAGACTCCTCCAGTTGGAATGTTTTTAATTGTATCAATCGCTTCTAAAAAAGAAATGCCCGCTAATTCTTTTTTTGCTTGAAAGAATACAATTGTTAATACAACAAATGGGAAGACAATTTTCCCGATTTGTAAGAAACGTTTCCATGAAAACGACATAAATACAACTCTCCTTGTATAAGAAAACTGAGACAATAATATTATTATGACAAACTTCCAGAAAAATAAAAAGGTAAATTCCTGTATAGGCGAGCTATTTTTTATATAGGTATATTTAAAAGAATATTTTGTTTATCAGAAAATTAAGTTAGAATAAGATGAAAGAGGGGGAGGGGAGTATATGATTATAAAAGGTTACGTAGGATATGAGTTAGAAAAAGCGAAACCTAATACATCAGAAGATTTTTTTAACAGATCTGAAGTGACATATATATTAAATGGTAAAGAGAAAACTTTTTCGGTTTTATACGTTCGATATTTTGAAGAAGTTTTACAAGAAATTACTCCTTTTGAAGGAAATCCAGTGTATAAAGTAGAAGAACAAAACATATATTTGCGTGATATTGTAGCGATATGTTGTTTAGTGAAAGATAAGGAGCTTCGTGCGCAAAAACGTTTGTATTTAAATAATATGGAAGAATTTCAACAATATTTTGATGAGGGAACGGTGTCGAAAGTACAAGAAATATTGGCTGAATTACATAAAAATAAAAGAGTAGAAATAGCGTGAAATGGCAAAGGAGAGAGAAAAATGTCTAATTTGATGGTTGAAAATCAAACAGAACAAGTTTCTATATTTTTAGAAGATGCTATTAATTTGATAACCAATTATGTAAATTATCATACGTTACCTTCTTTATTAGAGGAAACACCAGCAGGGAATGAGCAATATTATAAAGGGGTATTAGCATCAATGAGACGACTTCTCGTTTTTTGCGAAGAAGGACAGGATGCATGTTTTGTTTTGTTGAATAGCCAGCCATTTCGAAAAACAGCAGCTGAAAAAATTTTATATAAGATTTACCATCAAGTAATTGCAGAGTTTTTTTCACCGAAGAGTGATCATTGGTATGAAAATAGTCGGTCTGCATATACAGGGAAAAATTCTATCGTTTTTCAACAAACACCACCTGCATCTTTGGAGCAAGTGATGAAGAGTTTAGAAGGTAAATTTCAATTGATGCGTGAAGAACTAGAATATTATGAGACGGATTATCAGACAAAGATGTTACACAAATATTGATTGAGGAAAAGAAGCTAAGGTTACTTAGCTTCTTTTCCTTTTGTACAGTTATATAAGGGATTTTCATTGAATATAGTTAAGTGGATAGCATTAGGGAGGTGCAACATGAATCAGCAAGGTGTATTTACAGATTACTTTCATGAAGTAGAAAATTGGTGTGAAAGTGTTCTTCACGTATTAGATAGCCGCGCAATGGAAGTGTATGATGTCCATATGCTTGCCTATAAAATTCAGACGTTATTAGAGCGTATGAAAGAGCATGAGTATGAAACAGATGCAGAGTTTATGTATGAAATAAGCGATGATGTAGAACATATTCAGCATCACTTGCAGGAAGTATTTATGCAAGAAGAAGAGGAATATGAATTATATGAAAGAGGGGATAGTGAACGAGCTGTCCCAATTGGAGGACATACACTCCCGCCATTACCTTATCCGTATAATGCATTAGAACCGTATATTTCTAAAGAAATTATGATGTTACATCATGATAAACATCATCGGAGTTACGTGGAAGGGTTAAATAAAGCAGAGAAGATGATGGAAGAAGCGAGAAAAACAAATAAATTTGATTTAATTAAGCATTGGGAAAGGGAAGCGGCTTTTCATGGGTCAGGTCATTACTTACACACGATATTTTGGAATAACATGAAAAAAGACGGTGGTGGAAGTCCAAGAGGAGCTTTTTCACAACAAATTGAACAAGATTTTGGGAGCTTTTTACGTTTCCAAAAACATTTTACAGAAGCGGCCTCTAAAGTAGAAGGTTCAGGCTGGGCAATTCTCGTTTGGGTACCCCGGTCTGGAAGGTTAGAAATTTTGCAAAGTACACTTCATCAATTATTTACACAATGGGATACGATACCGCTCCTTGTACTAGATGTCTGGGAACATGCGTATTATTTACAATACCAAAATCGAAAAGATGAATATATTAAAAACTGGTGGAATGTTGTAAATTGGCCTGATGTAGAAAAAAGGTTTGAAACTGCGAAACAAATTGAATGGACACCATATTAGACGCAAATTCTCTGCGTCTTTTTTAATGGAAGTAGAAGGAAGATTTCGTTCATATTTTAAAAGGCCAAGCATACACTTGTACAAAAAGTGCCAAAAGGACGTGGGGGGAAATATGAGACGAATTTGTGTAATCATTACGCTTCTTATGATGTATGCAAGCGTTATGCCGATTCCTACATATGCAAAGATGAACAGCAATGTCAGTGCTCGAAATGCTGTATTAATGGAGCAACAGTCTGGTCGTGTATTATACGGAAAAGCAGAACATGAGCCTCAAAAAATTGCTAGTATAACAAAAATTATGACCGCTTTATTAGCTGCTGAATCAGGGAAGATGAAAGAAATGGTATCAGTTAGTAATGAAGCGGTGAGGGTGGAAGGATCGGCAATCTATTTAAAGCCTGGACAAAAAGTGAAGTTAGAAGATTTAGTATACGGACTCATGCTTAGATCTGGTAATGACGCAGCGCAAGTAATTGCTGAAAGTGTGGGTGGGAGTATAGATGGATTCGTATATTTAATGAATCAAAAAGCGAAAGAAATTGGAATGAAAGATACGCACTTCTCAAACCCTCACGGCTTAGATGGAGATGGATCACATTATTCGTCGGCTTACGATATGGCATTATTAACGAAATATGCAATGGGAAACGAGACATTTAAGAAAATCTTTGGAACCAAAACATATAAATCAGATTCTTGGGATTACCCGTGGAAAAATAAACATAAGCTGGTAACGTCTTATTATGAATTTGCAACAGGAGGAAAAACAGGCTTTACGAAGAAAGCTGGGCGAACGCTTGTGACAACGGCATCAAAAGATGGACTAGATTTAATTGTCGTAACTTTGAGTGCCTCTAGTGATTGGGATGATCATATGAATTTGTTTGATAAAGGTTTTGAACGTTTCAAACAAACGAAAGTTTTAGGACAAGGAGCAATTGCTGAAATAAATGAAAAGAAGTATGCCAACCATGTTTATACGAAAAATAGTTTTTCGGTACCGTTAACTGAAGAAGAAAAAAAGAACGTAGTATTAAAAGTTGAACTCCATAAAAGTATAAAACTTACGGATGGAGTAAAGGTTGGGAAGACAGACATTTATGTTGGTAATGAAAAAGTTGGAGAACGGAATTTATTTTATAGTAAACGGAAGTTAGTAGCTACAACGGGACTTTACTGGAATAATGTGAAAGAAATTTTTTCTTACATGATAGGTGTTGGGAACGATGGTTAATCTCGTATGGGTAGCGATGGCTGTCATTGGGATTGTATACGCCATGATAAATGGCACGATGGAAGAAGTGAATAAAGCTGTATTTGACGGAGCAAAAGATGCGGTAACGATTTGTATAGGACTTATTAGTGTTTTAGTATTTTGGCTCGGTTTAATGAAAATTGCAGAGGAAGCCGGATTGTTAAAAAAATTAGTTACACTTTTTATGCCGATAGTAAAAAGGTTGTTTCCAGAAATACCAAAGGATCATCCGTCCATGGGATTTATTCTATCAAATATGATGGCAAACTTTTTTGGTCTAGGTAATGCAGCAACCCCTCTTGGTATTAAAGCGATGGAACAACTGAAAGAGTTAAATGGAGGAAAGGATTCGGCGAGCCGTTCTATGGTGACGTTTCTAGCATTAAATACATCAGCCATTACATTAATTCCTACGACAGTCATTTCCATTCGAATGACGTATGAATCAGCGAATCCTACTGAAATTGTTGGGGTAACATTTATTGCACAAGTACTTTCTATGATTGGAGCAATTTGGATTGACCGCTATTTTTACCGAAGAAGGAGTAGAAAGGGGCGGAAAAAATGAGTATTGTAAATACAATTTCCTTATGGGTAATTCCTTGTGTAATTGGTTTTATCCTTTTATATGGCACAATAAAGAAAGTACCGACGTATGAATCGTTCGTTGAGGGAGGAAAAGAAGGGATTCAAATTGCAATTTCCATCTTACCGTTTATGGTTGGAATGCTTGTGTCTATTTCTATATTCCGGTCTTCAGGTGCGTTAGATGCAATGATATCGGTAATGAAGCCAATGTTAGATTTGATCCATGTTCCAGCAGAAATTGTTCCACTAGCACTTATACGCCCTATTTCAGGCTCTGCTGGTTTAAGTATTACGACCGATTTAATTGCCACATATGGGCCAGATTCGTTTATTGGGAGATTGGCTTCTACGATGCAGGGGAGCACAGATACGACTTTCTATATTTTAACTGTATATTTTGGAGCGGTCGGGATTAGAAAAATGGGTGATGCACTAAAAGTAGGACTTTTTGCAGATTTAATCGGGATTATATGCTCAATTGTGTTCGTTTCTTTATTGTTTCAGTAATACTATTCATTTTTTACGCTATTTCGCTTATAATACGTATACGACCACTATTAAGGTGTAGCTTAATAGTGGTTTTTTTATGTGGTATTTTTGACAAAATGATGAACTTTTATTGTGAGAAATATGAAAAATATGGACAATAATAAAAGGTAAAAACATGATTTGACCTTTATATGTTTATTATCATCGCTATGTTGTTTAAGTAAGATGAAGCGAATAGCCGTAAAGCGTATGCGGTTGCCAAGTCTTTCTAATGTAAGGTAAGATAAATTCGAGGTGAAAAAAAGAAATGGAACGATTACAAAAAGTGATTGCGCAAGCAGGTATTGCATCGAGAAGAAAGGCTGAGGAATTAATTCAGCAAGGAAAAGTGAAAGTTAATGGAAAAATAGTGAAGGAGTTAGGGACAAAAGTAACTCCTCAAGATAAAGTAGAAGTAAATAACATCCCTCTTGAAAAAGAAGAACCTGTTTATTTTTTACTATATAAACCAACTGGCGTAATTTCAAGTGTATCAGACGATAAAGGAAGAAGTGTTGTAACGGACTTTTTCCCGGAAATTACACAACGTTTATTCCCAATCGGACGCTTAGATTATGATACGTCTGGCGTATTATTAATGACAAATGATGGGGACTTCGCAAACGTATTAATGCATCCTAGATATAAAGTTGAAAAAACATATGTTGCAAAAATAAAAGGGCCATTAACAGGTGAGAAAATTCGCATGTTAGAACGCGGTGTTACGTTAGAAGACGGTAAAACAGCACCAGCACGTGTGAAAATTATTTCTTGGGACAAGCGTAAAGAGATGGCTATTGTACAATTAACAATTCATGAAGGACGTAATCGTCAAGTACGTCGTATGTTTGAAGCGTTAGACTGTAAAGTAGTGAAATTAAAACGTGAACGTTATGCTTTCTTAGAAGTAGGAAGCCTGCGACCTGGTGATGCGAGAGAATTGACACCACATGAGGTGAAACAATTACGCGCGCTTGCTTCTACAAAGCCAAGATAAGCTATAGAGTTAAAAATTCACCAGTGGAGTGCTCTGCTGGTGATTTATTCAATACAACATTTACAGAAGATAATACATAACATTTATCGAGGAGAGGAGAAGTAATATGAAGAAAAATCGCTTATTATTTCGCGTTATTATTCTACTCATTTTATGTGGTGCTGTAGGATTTACCCTTTATCAAGGATTCTTTGCTAATAAAGAGAAAATGCAAATCGGAAAAGAAGCACCTAACTTTGTTGTGACGGATTTAGAAGGGAAGAAAATTGAACTAAAAGATTTAAAGGGAAAAGGTGTATTTTTAAACTTTTGGGGCACGTGGTGTAAACCTTGTGAAAAAGAAATGCCTTATATGAATGAATTATATCCAAAGTATAAAGAAAAAGGTGTTGAAATCATAGCGTTAGATGCAGATGAAACGGATATTGCAGTAAAGAACTTTGTGAACCAGTATGGTTTGAAATTCCCAGTTGCCATTGATAAAGGACAAAAGATTATAGGAACATATGGAGTAGGTCCATTACCGACAAGCTTTTTGATTGATAAAGATGGAAAAGTAGTGGAGCAAATTATAGGTGAACAAACGAAAGAACAGTTAGAAGGGTATTTAAAGAAAATTACTCCGTAATAAAGAAAGCCTTTACATAAGGGGTGCGTGTCTATAGTGCCTCTGGTTTAAAAATTCTGAGTATTGCGGTAACTTGAGGTTAGAATATACAATAGTACATATAGATACAGGGGCGGTGAGAGTGTTGAAAGAAATTAAATGTGAATGTGGACATGTTAATCCGATAGGAACCGTTTTTTGTGAAGCTTGCGGGAAACCATTTGAAAGCAATGAAAATACAAAACTATTGGATATGCGCTATGAGGGGAGTGCACGGAGATCTCTCACGCAGACAAAAACGATAATCGATAAAATTTGGAGCTTTTTCTCTTCTGTAAAAGTGGGTGTATGGCTAATCGTAATAACTTTAGCTGCATCAGCGATAGGAACTATTTTTCCGCAAGAAATGTACATAACTCCAGGGATTGCACCAGCTGAATATTATAAACAAGAATACGGATTTTTAGGACAATTATACTATCAATTAGGGTTTAATAATTTATACGGTTCATGGTGGTATATGATTTTGATTGCTTCTATCGGTATTTCACTTGTGATATGTAGTTTAGACCGTGTTATTCCACTTTATAAAGCTTTAAAAAAGCAAGGCGTAAAAAGACATCCTAGCTTTTTAAAGAGACAGAGATTATATGGGACTGGTACACCGCAAGAAGGTGACCTGGAAAGAGTGCAAAAGAATTTAAAGAAAAGAAACTATAACGTGAAAGTGGAAGACGGAAACGTTTTAGCAGAAAAGGGACGCTTCTCGCGTTGGGGTCCATATGTAAATCATATCGGTCTTATTATCTTTTTATTCGGTGCGATGCTTCGTTTTTTACCGAGTATGTACGTAGACGAAGCACTTTGGTTACGTGACGGTGAAACGAAAGAGATACCAGGGACGGATGGACAATACTACTTAAAAAACGAGAAATTTATAAAAGAAGTTTATGATAAAAGTAAGGACAAGGAAGTTTTTGATGAAGCGATTGATCGTGTAGGCGATAAAATGATTGCGAAAAACTTCCAAACGAATGCCGTATTATATAAAGCAGTAGGAGAAAATATAGCAGGACAAAAACCGAAATTAGAAAAAGTAAAAGAAGCGGAAATTCGAGTGAATGAACCACTGAAATTTGATCAATTTGCAGTGTATCAAGTGGATTATAAAGAAAGTGAATTTAAAAGTATGTCCTTTAACTTACAAAATAAAGAAAATAATCAAAAGTGGGGACCGATTAAAGTAGATTTAACGAATCCTAAGGAAAAATATGATTTAGGAACTGGTTATTCTCTAGAACTATTAAGCTATTTTCCTGATTTTTATTTTGATGAGAATGGAAAACCAAATACGAAAACGAAATTACCAAACAATCCTGCATTTGTATTTAAAATGTTTACACCTGAAACACCAGATGGTGAAGTGAGTTTTGTTGGTATTCAGCAAAATATAGAACCAGATGGAAACAACAAATATAAAATGTCGTTTGCAGGTGTTGAAATGCAGAATGCAACAGCACTTACTGTAAGAAAAGATTTAACGCTTTGGATTCTCGGCATTGGAGGATTTATATTTATGGTTGGTGTCATTCAAGGTATGTATTGGAATCATCGCCGTATTTGGATACAACGTGTTAATGATGAATGGTGGATTGCAGGGCATACAAATAAAAATTGGTTCGGTTTAAAGAAAGATATTGAAAGAGTAATAGAAGGTACAGCAATTCCACAGCCAAATGATAAAGTAATTGATAAAAAAATTAGTTAAGGTGGGGAAACGATATGGTGCAAATAAGTAGTAACTTTCTCTTTACCGCATTTATTTTATATTTAATTGCGACTCTATTTTTTGGGGGAGCCATTAAAGAAAAGGGTCATAAATGGGCAAATGTAGGAATAACGATTACAATTTTAGGGTTTATAGCACAAACAGTATATTTTGTTACAAGGTGGATTGCATCAGGGCATGCGCCAGTTAGTAACTTTTTTGAATTCGGTACATTTTTCGGCATGATGCTTGTAGGAGCATTTATTGTCATGTATTTTATGTACCGTGTAAGCATAATCGGACTATTTGCATTACCAGTTGCGCTTTTATTAATTGCCTATGCAAGTATGTTTCCGAGGGAAATATCTCCGCTTATTCCATCTTTAAAAAGTAATTGGTTACATATTCACGTGACGACGGCAGCAGCAGGACAAGCCATTTTAGCGATTAGTTTTATTACAGGCGTTATGTATTTATTGAAAAATGTAGATCAATCGACGAGAAGTAAACGTACATTTTGGCTAGAGACGGTAGTATTTACACTTGTTTGTACAGTTGGATTTATTGGAGTAACAACGGTATTTTCTAGTATGAAATATGAAGCGAAGTTTCAATGGATTGATAAAAATGAACAACAACTGGAAATGAAGTACAATCTTCCGGCTTTAGTTGGACCGCATGAAGGGAAGTTACTGACAGAAAATAAATTAGAACCGGCAGTTGAAGTTCCAGTAATTGTAAATGCAAAAAAATTAAATACTGTTATTTGGTCAGTGTTAGTTGGAACATTACTGTATATTGTATTAAGACTCGTTTTACGGAAGCGAGTATCGGCGGCACTTCAGCCGTTAGTAAAGAATACGAATAGTGATTTACTAGATGAAATCGGATATCGATCTATTGCAATTGGATTCCCAGTTTTCACATTAGGTGCATTAATTTTTGCGATGATTTGGGCTCAAATAGCGTGGACGCGCTTTTGGGGCTGGGATCCGAAAGAGGTTTGGGCACTTATAACGTGGCTCTTTTATGCTGCAGTACTACATTTACGATTATCTAAAGGGTGGCATGGAGAGAAATCAGCTTGGCTTGCAGTAATTGGTTTTGCAATCATTATGTTTAACTTTATTGTAGTAAACTTAATTATTGCCGGTTTACATTCATATGCATAGAGAAATAAAATAGGAGAGTGCATGTCACTTTCCTATTTTATTTTTGTCAACTTTTCTTCTTTTTTGAGAAAAACATGACAAAGTAGCGGTTGATTTTGTAAAATGATGTCGAGGACATTATATACAGTTCAAAAAAAATACATAGTTTTGGAAAAAAATTGAACAAAATTTATTATTCTTGTGAAGCATAATATGGGAAGTGAAACATTTAGAAGATTGCTTAAATAAACGAGAATAGCGCAACATAATAGTTAAAGAAGGGTAGGTGTGAACCGCTGAGGTGAGAGTACGCAGCGGGTAGAGATGGAAAATGAATCAAGAATTTTAATTGTAGATGATGAGGATCGTATTCGTCGTTTATTGAAAATGTACTTAGAAAGAGAACAATATACGATTGAAGAAGCAGATAATGGTGATACAGCTTTAGAAATGGCGTTGCAAAATGATTACGATTTAATCTTATTAGATCTTATGATGCCTGGTAAAGATGGCATTGAAGTATGTAAAGGGGTTCGTGAGAAGAAAGCGACACCAATTATTATGCTGACAGCAAAAGGTGAAGAAGTAAATAGAGTACAAGGATTTGAAGTTGGAACAGATGATTATATTGTAAAGCCGTTTAGTCCACGTGAGGTCGTGCTACGTGTGAAAGCGGTATTACGTCGTGCTGTACCAACAACATTCTTTACACAAGATACAACGACAAAAGATGTTACTGTATTCCCTCACTTAACAATTGATAACGATGCACACCGTGTTACTGCAGATGGCAATGAAGTAAACTTAACGCCGAAAGAATATGAGTTACTATTATTTTTAGCGAAAGCTCCTGATAAAGTATTCGATCGTGAGCAGCTGTTAAAAGAAGTATGGCAATATGAATTCTTCGGAGATTTACGTACAGTTGATACACATGTAAAGCGTTTACGTGAGAAGTTAAGCAAAAAATCACCAGATGCAGCGAAAATGATTGTTACTGTTTGGGGTGTAGGTTACAAATTTGAGGTTGTGAACGACTGATGCTTTGGAGAAGTGTAGTAGGGAAGTTATGGATGACCATATTACTTCTCGTTTCGTTTGTTCTTGGATTTGTTGCGATTTTACTTTCACAATTTTTTAGAACGTATTATGTTGATATGAGTGAAAATAGACTTCAAAAAGTCGCAACAAGTGTTACGGAATTAATTGAAGAAGGTGCCGATGTAAAAACGATTGAGAACATCGCGTACAAATTCTCTGATCCACTTTCAAGGATTATTATTGTAGAAGATGGCAAGGAAATCTCTTCTTCACCGAAACAAGAAGGGTTAGTCACCCTTACAATGGATAATTTAAAAGAAGATAAAGAATTAGCCGCTGTTTTTACGGACAAAAAAGAAATTAAGAACAACATTAGAAAAGCTTCTGATAGTAGAAAGAATAAAAGCACTGAAAATGATATTGTGATCGTTGGGAAACCAGTGCAATCAAAAAATCAAAGCGCAGTGTTCGTATATGAATCTTTACAAGTGCCAATAAAAGATATGGAGAGAACGACTGATTTCATTTTCTTAGCCGCTGGGATTGCGATTATATTAACAACTTTCTTTGCGTTCTTCTTATCTACTCGGATTACAGCACCGCTTCGTAAAATGCGTGAGGTTGCTTTTGAAGTGTCACGTGGGAAATTTGATGCAAAGGCTCCTATGGTATCTCAGGACGAAATTGGTGAGCTGGCAACGGCCTTAAATCAAATGGGTAAACAGTTGAAGTTTAATATGAATGCTTTGCAGCAAGAAAAAGAACAGTTAGCTAGTATTTTGAGTAGTATGGCAGATGGAGTTATTACGTTAAATCAAGAAGGTGAAGTCGTAGTTATTAATCCACCGGCTGAACATTTCTTACAAGTTTGGCAAGAAGAAAAAGAGATAGAGTTAAGTAAAAAATTACCTTCTGAACTTGTGGAACTATTCCATCTCGTTGTAGAAAGCGAGCAACAACAAGTTGTTGAAATTAATTTACAAAAAGGGAACTATGTAGTTCTTATGACACCACTTTACAATCAAACGAAAATTCGTGGGGCTGTAGCGGTACTGCGAGATATGACGGAAGAACGTCGTCTTGAGAAAATGCGTCAAGACTTTATTGCGAATGTATCACATGAACTTCGTACACCGATGGTCATGCTGCAAGGGTATAGTGAAGCGATTTTAGATGATATTGTGCAAACGAAAGAGGAAATAGATGAGTTTGTTCAAATCATTTATGATGAATCCGTTCGTTTAGGTAAACTTGTAAATGAATTGTTAGATTTAGCTCGTATGGAAAGCGGTCACGTAGAGTTACATATTGGTGAAGTGGACATACATCCGTTTGTGGAAAAAATTGGTCGTAAATTCCAAGGGATTGCAAAGGATAAAGAAGTTGAACTAACAGTTGATTTCCGGAATCAGATTGAAGAATATGCGTTTGATGCAGATCGGATGGAACAAGTGTTGACGAACTTGATTGATAACGCAATTCGTCATACGAATGCGGGTGGACATGTAACGCTTGTAATTGATACGAAAAATAATGGCCTCATTTTTGAAGTACAAGATTCGGGTGTAGGCATTCCAGAAGAGGATATTCCATTTTTATTTGATCGTTTCTATAAAGCTGATAAAGCAAGAACACGTGGGAAAAAGGGTGGAACAGGACTCGGGCTTGCAATTGCGAAAAATATTGTTCAAGGCCATGACGGTAAAATTTCTGTATCAAGTGTTGTTGGAGAAGGAACTACATTCTCTGTATATTTACCGAATCGTATAATTTAGATATGCTTTTTTAAAGTTGATAATGAATAAAGTTCTGCTGTTTTTTATTTTTTTGTAAACTCAATTAAATAAAGAATGGTAGAACTTTTTTCTATCTTGGTCGAATCAAGAATAACAAGAGAGGGTGCTGTGAAGAAATGAAATTATATACAAAAACAGGAGATAAAGGAACGACAAGTGTAATAGGTGGCAGGGTTGATAAAGATGATATCCGTGTGGAAGCGTATGGAACAATAGACGAGGCAAATTCTCATATTGGATATGCAATGACTAAGGTTCAAGGCGGGGCTTTTAGAGATATTTACAATGAGCTCGAAAATATTCAACATGAACTATTTGATTGCGGAGGAGACTTGGCAATAGTGGAACAAAAAATTCCTTATAAAGTGACAATTGAGATGGTTGAAAGTTTAGAAAGAAAGATTGATTTATATATAGAAGAAGCCCCGCCATTAGAACGCTTTATTTTGCCAGGTGGTAGCGAGGCGGCGGCTACTATTCATATTGCACGTACTGTTGTAAGGAGAGCAGAACGCTCTATAGTATCATTGCAAAAAGAAGTGAAAATAAATGAAGTTGTCTTAAAGTATGTAAATAGATTATCTGATTATTTGTTTGCGATAGCTCGAGTAATAAATGCCCGATTACAAGTGAAAGATGTGGAGTATAACCGTAGTGCATTAGTTTTTCGTGATAAGAAAGAGAAGGAAGTGGAGTAATTCACTTTCTTTTTTTGTATACTTTTTTCTGTAATATACCAAAATAGAGAAGGTATGGTGGTAATTAGAAAACGGAGGATGTATATGAAAGTTTTAAAATGCGGCGTCATGTTATTGAGTATGCTGTTTGTATCTCAATTACATGTTTATGCAGAAGAAAATCGATGGACATGGCCTGTTGAAGGTCAGATAAGTGATTATTTTGGGACAAGGCATGGAAAACACTATGGTATTGATGTAGCTGCGCCGATTGGAACGCCTGTGGCAGCTATTCAAGATGGTAGGGTAACGAAGTCTTATTATTCAAGTAGTTATGGAAATGTTGTATTTATTAAACACGGAGAATATGAGGCTGTATATGCACATTTAAATAAGAGATATGTGGGGCAAGGAGATTATATTTCCAAAGGAGAAAAAATTGGAGAAGTAGGGAACACGGGAGAATCGCGAGGTGCACACTTACATCTAGAACTTCATCAAGGAAGATGGACGATGGCGAAAAAGAATGCGATGAACCCATTGCTTGTTTTAAATGAACAAAGAAATGAAGTTGTTTCTTCATCATTATATGTCGTACAAAAAGGGGATACTTTAGTTAGTATTGCACGGAAATTTAGTATGACACTTAAGGAAATTAAAGAAAAAAATGGATTGCAGCAAGAGCTAATTTATCCTAATCAACAATTATATGTTAAGTGAAGGAAACATTTCAAAAATTAAACTTTGAACAAATTTATGTTCTTCTTAAATAAGGTTCAATGTAAATGAAATTATATGGGCGCTTTTGCTAGAACTATTGAGTGAATTAGAGCATCTATATCTAAAAGAAAACCGTCCCAAAATTTATTTTGGGACGGCTTCTTTTACCAAAAAATAAAGACACATATAAATCCAGAAATAGCTAAATAGCTATATAAGTAAAAAACTTTTGTTCTTGTTTTCTCTTTTGTTCGAAACAGTACGATAGTCGGTTCAATTAAACCGATTGTCAAACAAAGTAGGCCAAGAAGCATACAACCAATCGAAATAGAATACAGGGCGATTTGTGGTGCTTGAAATGGAATCATCCATTTTAATAAAAATGCAATAAGTGCAGTGTAACAAATACTACCGATGTATTTATTCAGTGGTGTATTAGAACGAAAACCAGGAAGTTTTTTTAAGAAAGAGCGGGAAACAACTTCTGTTTGTAAAGATGTATGCTCTTCAATAATTTTTTGAGCTTCTTTTCCTTTTTGAAAAAGAGATAAGATCCAATTTCGCTCACCCTGAAAAATAAATTGAGAAGTTGTCAAATAGTGATCAATCTTCACTTTATTCCAACTCTTCCACGGATGACGCTCACACAATTTTAATTTACTTTCTGTTTTTTTATCATACTGATAAATACTAATGCCATCTTCATCGAAAGTAGCATAGTATGTCTCGTTTGAGAATGTGCCTAAATCAATTGGGCAGTAGAAAAGTAATTCTTTTTTTAAGTAAAAGTATTCTTTTCTTAAGTTTTTTTTCATTGCTTCTCGAATAGAATGTCTCTTGTCTTTTTTCATGACATTTCCTCCATAACTCAGAAAATGTTCTTATCTTAACAATTCAATATCTTATCACTTTTAATTATATATGACTAGGTAATTCAAAAGAGAAATGCCGAATAATAAAAAATATGGATTGTATTGTAAAATATCTCGCAATTTATTTTTTTTGTTACGAAAAATAAATAACTAATTTTAAATAAGTTACAATTTTTTAGTTCACAATGTTATGAGGTTGTTGTATAATGAAGGGGAAAATAGAATATCGGTCTATCTTCGGGGCAGGGTGAAAATCCCGACCGGCGGTGATGAACTATTTATGATTTTGTTCTAAGCCCGCGAGCCGTTAAGGCAGGATTTGGTGTGATTCCAAAGCCGACAGTATAGTCTGGATGGGAGAAGATGGAGGTTCAAGCGTTCAAAAAAGATATGGATTTGAACGTCTGTTTGATGTGCCTTAAATTCTCCCTTTGTGTAAAACACAAAGGGTTTTTTCGTTCTATGAAAAAATAGGCATAGCAGAACCTTTCCACTTTCCATGAGATGATCGATGGAAAAGGAGAGAGAAAGATGAAACAAAAAAACAGTGTAGT
This sequence comes from Bacillus sp. HMSC036E02, assembly GCF_001836235.1. NCBI lineage: Bacteria > Bacillati > Bacillota > Bacilli > Caryophanales > Bacillaceae > Bacillus > Bacillus sp. HMSC036E02. Next base: position 181,573 of record NZ_KV827854.1, read on the forward strand.
GCAGATGGTGAGTGTAGCGATGCTAAGTAGTATTGCATATTTACTAATGATGTTAGATTTCCCGTTCCCAGGGCTTCCGCCATTTTTGAAAATTGATTTTAGTGATGTACCAGCTCTAATTGCAGCAATTATCTTTGGACCAGTAGCAGGAGTGATTGTAGAGGCGATAAAGAACATTTTACATTACGGGATTCAAGGAAGTTTAACGGGAGTACCAGTTGGAGAAATTGCAAACTTTATTGCAGGATGTTTATTTATTGGACCAGCAGCTTTCTTATTTAGAAAGTATCGTACTGTGAAGAGTTTAACTACAGGATTAATGCTAGGGACAATTACAATGGCGCTTATTATGAGTGTATTAAACTACATCATCATATTCCCGGCTTACACTTGGTTTTTAAATTCACCGGCTATGTCTAGCGAAGCTATAAGAACAACGGTTGTAACGGCAATCTTACCATTTAATTTAATTAAAGGGATTGTTGTAACAATTGTATTTGTAGCATTATTCTCACGCCTGAAAGTATGGGTGTTTGCAAAAATGAAAAATGCATAATATATATTAAAATCATTAGTAGTGTGAAACTACTAATGGTTTTTTATTAAGGAAAATAAAATTTAGATACAAAAAATGCCCCTCATATTGATGAGGGGCATTTTTTGAAGTTAATAAAAGACTATTCGAATTTTAAAGCGTCTCCGTCGAATGATTCGTCAGCAACTTTAATTGAGTCAGTTGGACAGCCTTCGAATGCATCCATCATATCTTCAATTAATACATCTGGAATTTCAACGATACCTTGGTTATCATCTAATGTTACAAATGCAATACCTTCATCATCATAGTCATAAATGTCTGGTGCAGCAGCGCCACAAGCACCACATGCAATACAAGTATCTTTATCAACGATTGTATATTTTGCCATCTTTTTTCCCTCCTGATAATATGTATGTGAAAAGCTCGCCATAAAAATTATAACCTTATTGTAAAACGGTTTGTAAAACTTTTCAACATAAAATTATAATGATAATGCTTATCAATTAGAGTGTCAACTTATTTTTGAATTATGTCATAAGATTTTCAAAATACGTAAATATGATTTCGTTTGATACAATAGAATATATACAAGTATATAGTTCTCATATGATAAGTTTAATGAGCGAAAGTAGATAGTGTAATTGTACTGAAAAGAATGAAGTTAAGATTGGAAGGTGGAAGCGGTCATGCAAATACAATATACTTTGTTGCATTGTTTAAAACAATTGAATGGTGAAAGAACCGTTTCTTCTATTTATTATTTACTAAAGGGCAAACGTTCTTCGCAAACTTTACAAGATGGAAATATGTTCCGAATTTCTTTTTTGTTCGGAATATACAAATCATTGAATAGAAATGACTATGATGGTGAAGTTGCAAAGTTGTTGCAAGCGAATTTTATTCAAGAAATACATGAAAATACATATGTGTTAACACCTACGGGTAAAATGCAGTTACATAAATGGGAGGAAGTTTATGCTTTTCCGGCGCATTTGCATGGTTTACATTATGGTGAATTAGGTGAAACATTTTGGAAAAGATTATCATTAATTATTCAAACTATATCAAATTTACAACAGAATAATACGAAGTTTATCCCAATTCAGCAAGATACAGAAATAATGATGTGGGTGAAACGTTTTCTAACAGGAATACCATATAAGAGAAGTGAGTTGGCGAGAAAACTATGGACGGAAGTACATAATCTTTTAGAAAAGAGCAATACGATAGAAGCGACGATTGTAACATATCGACTAACGGGTTATGAACGTATTGGTTGTACATTGCAACAATTAGCAGAAATTACGAAACAAGATATATTCAGAGTGTATTTTTTATTTTGGGGTACAATGCATTTCTTTATACAAGAAGTTCGTGATAAAGAAAATGAATTTCCACTATTAGCTGAAATTATATCTTATCCAAATGAGAGAGCTGAATTATTTAGTTTATCGACGAAAAAAACATATAATTTTTGGAGACAAGGACGTTCTTTAGAAGAAATAGCGACGATTCGGAATTTAAAGGTTGCAACGATAGAAGATCATTTTGTTGAAATTGCTTTGCGAGAAAAAGATTTTTCTATTGAAATGTTTATGGAAAAAGAAAAGATAGACAAAGTAATAAAAGTAATTGAAGCATTGCAAACGCGGAAGTTACGTGTTTTGAAACAAGCGGTTGGAGAAGATATCTCTTATTTTGAAGTTCGTCTTGTATTAGCGCGGATGGAGGGTGTAAATGAAACTTGAAGAATATTTATATAAGTGGTTTGGATATTCTGAATTTCGTCCAGGTCAAAAAGGAGTTATTACAGATTTATTAGAAGGAAAAGATGTGATAGCAATGCTTCCGACTGGAAGAGGGAAATCTATGTGCTATCAGTTTCCGGGGCTTATGCGAGAAGGAACAGTGCTTGTTGTATCACCGTTATTATCTTTAATGGAAGATCAAGTAACACAATTAAAGTATGTTGTGAAAAACCGAGTAATAGCATTTAATAGTTTTCGGACATTAAATGAAAAAAGAGAAGCGATGAAAAAATTATCTTCATATAAATTTATTTTTGTTTCACCAGAGATGTTACAGTCGGAGTTATTAATTAGGGAATTGAAGAAAATTCATATTTCATTATTTGTTGTTGATGAGGCTCATTGTATTTCTCAATGGGGTTATGATTTTAGACCGGACTATAAAAAACTAAATGTAGTTATTGAAAATATTGGTTCTCCTACAGTATTAGCATTGACAGCCACAGCGACAAAAGGGGTACTGCAGGATATCGCAAATAGTTTAAATTTAAAGGGTGCCGCGGAACATGTATACTCTATTGACCGTCCTAATATTGCAATGGATGTGCAATTTGTAGAGACGATAGAAGAAAAGAAAGAGGCGCTTTTAGAGCAGGTGATGTATTTACAAGGGCCGGGGATTGTATATTGCTCAAGTAGAGCGTGGACAGAAAGGTTAACGGAATACTTGAGAGGAAAAGGTGTTACTGGTGTAGCTTTTTATCATGGTGGTATGGAACATGAAGAGCGTATGTTAATTCAACAGCAGTTTATGAACGATCAATTGCAACTTGTAATATGCACAAGTGCATTTGGTATGGGGGTAAATAAGGCGAATACGCGATATATTATTCATTTTCATTATCCAACTAATATAGCTTCTTACTTACAAGAAATCGGAAGAGCTGGAAGAGATGGCGAACCGAGTATAGCTATTTTATTATGTAGTCCGTTGGATCATGATTTACCAATTTCAATCATTGAGGATGAATTGCCAAGTAAGTCACAAATACAATTTTTATTTTCTTTACTACAAGAAAGAATGTTTCAAACGAAAGAATTACCAATAGAAGATGTAGAAGAAATTTGTTATAATGCAGCAAGATTTAATGAGCAATATTGGCGTTTCGTTCGTTATCATCTCGAACAGGTTGGAATTATACAACAACGAAGATTATTATTAGAAGGTTTGTCAGATGAAATTATGAACCGATTAATAGCTGAAGTAGAAATAAGGTTGCGTAATAAATATAGTGAGCTAGAAAATATGAAGTCATGGATACAAGTTAAAGGATGTAGACGTGAATATGTGCTGCAACAGTTCGGTTATAGGAAAGAGCAAGAGTTAATTAATTGCTGCGATTATTGCGGTATTACAAAAGAAGATTATAAAAAAAGACGAGCGCAACAATCGGATTTCGACTATAATTGGGAAACAGAGTTACAAAAGCTTTTCGGCCTAGAAAAGATGGAGGAATGATGAACATTCAAAGGCATAATGTTGAAGATATGAGTCCGCAGGAAATAAGGCTGAATCTATATATAACACAGTTAATTATTATCGGTATTGGCTGTTTACTGGCATATATATTATTTCAAGATGTAAAAGAAGTCTTTAATTTATGGAAATGGGAACCAGTATCTGTACTTATTATAGGTGGTTTGTTAGCGATTGGTATTGTGTTATTAGATTATGTTGCAATGCGAGTGTTTCCGGAGTCTTGGTTTGATGATGGTGGTATTAACGATAAGATGTTTCGAGGAATGTCCGTTCTGCATTTACTCGTTATTACGTTCTTAATTGGTTTTGCAGAAGAATTTTTATTTAGAGGTGTAGTACAGACTCATTTTGGAATTGTAATTGCGAGCTTCGTATTTGCAGTGTTACATATTCGTTATATAACAAAGCCATTTTTGTTTTGTTTCGTCTGTTTCATTAGTTTTGTCTTTGGTTATGTATTTGAATGGACAGGAAATTTGTTTATAACAATCTTTGCACACTTTCTTGTTGATTTTATAATGGGACTCCAATTAAGAAAATAAATGGAAGGTGGTGGTGAACAACATGAGGAAACGAATTCCTGATTTTGAAGAGGAATTAGAAGTTGAGCGAGTGGAAGAAAAAGAAAGTTTACCGCCGCGTAGTGAAATTCATAGAAATAAAGAAAAAAAACAAAAGTTTAAAATAAATCACATTTTCGTCCGGGTTTTAACATTTCTATTCATTCTGCTGCCGATTAGTATTTTGTGGTACACGGATAAATATATTCAGGTGAAGGGTGATAGTAATAATGCCGGAAAAAGTGCGTTTGAAGTAATCTTCTTTGATTCAGCTAAATCTGAGTCGCAGAAACATTCTGAAAAAGTAATAACGCATACTGTGAAAGAGGGAGAAACTTTAGAAAGTATAGCGAAGCAATATTTTTCAGATGGAAATGGAATTGAAGTAATTAAAAAGTATAATAACTTGCAAGACGATGAAGTGAGTGCAGGTCAAGAATTAAAAATTCCGATAAAAGATAAGTCCACAAAGCAAGAAAGCTAGTGAGTTAAGCGATCACAGTTTGTTATAAAAGCCTAGGATTATCTTTATGAGGAGGGGAGTCAAAAATATGATATGGATTATATTATTCAGTACTCTCATAGGCATGGGGATTTTATTGCTTCTTGTGATGTATAAAGAAGCGATGCGTAATACGGTGTTGGAACATACTTTAGTATTTAAAGAATTTCCGAAAAGTTTTCAAAAAGTAAATGTGTTTTTTATTTCTGATATTCATAGAAGAGTCATTTCGAATTTGTTAATTGAACAAGTAAAAGGAAAAGTAGATCTCGTAATTATCGGAGGAGATTTAGCAGAGAAAGGTGTCTCTTTATCAAAAATCTCTGCGAATATTCAAAAGTTAAGAGAGATAGCTCCTGTATATTTTGTGTGGGGAAACAATGATTATGAGATAGAATATCATGAATTAGATGCGTTATTATTAGAAAATAACGTAAAAGTTTTAGATAATACAAGAGTGGTATTTGAGTCTGAATTAGGCGAGAAAATTTGTTTGCTCGGTATAGATGATGTTGGATTGCACCGTGATCGTCTAGATTTGGCATTGGCGGATTGTAAAGAAGATGGTTTTCGTATCCTAGTTAGTCACAACCCTGATATAATAAAAAAAATGTCTGGAAATGAACAGATTTCACTTGTCTTAAGTGGACATACGCATGGAGGGCAAATCCGATTATTCCCATCTAAAAAATATTTAAAAGGTGGCGTATATAACCATTTAAATACGATTCTCTTTGTTAGTAATGGGTATGGAACAACATTGATACCACTTCGTTTCCGAGCACCTGCTCAAACACACATCATTACATTGTGCGGAGGGAAATGATGCCAACTCTTAATGGGAAATACAATATAAAAGCCGTTTCGAATATAATTGGAGTTCAGCCGAGTACGCTTCGTGCATGGGAAAGACGATATCAAATTATTGCCCCAAAGCGGAATCAAGCTGGGCATCGTTTATATACAGAAGAGCATATTCAAATTTTAAAATGGTTAATGGAAAAAGTTTCTTCCGGTATGATGATTGGACAAGCAGTTCAATTATTAGAAGAGAATCGTTTGCAGAGTACAGTTCAAAAAGAGATACATTTCGATAAAGAAGTTGTTTTAGTGGACGATTTGCTACAAGCTTTGTTAAAATTTGATGAAATTACAATTGCTGCATTATTAAACGAAGCTTTTAGTATATATTCAACAGAGAAGGTTGTTGCCAGTATTGTTCTTCGAGTGACAGACAAATTATTAACGTCAAAAAATAATAATGAGATTTCAATGGTGCAATTTCAATATGCACTATCATTTTTACAAACGCGTCTAGGGATGGTGTATCACAATGCCTCAATGTTTTCCTCTTTACACAAAGTTATTGTGTTAGAAAAGGATGCATTGAAAGGATTTATTTTTTCAACTTATTTACGCTTAAAAGGATATGAGGCGATATATATTAGGACAAGCTTAGCTGAAGATGGTATGTTATCAGCGGTAGAGGAAATACAGCCGAAATATGTATTTATATCTTTTGCTGACGAACAAGAAATGAAAAAGACGATGAACTTTATAAATTTATTACAAGAAAAAAGGGAATCTCTTTTAGTTGGATTTATCGGAAAGCTAGGCGTTCTAAACCAGTTGGACATTGAAACAATCTTAATTGGTGATACGAAAGAAGAATGGGATGGATGGTTAAAAATGTCGGAATAGTTGTTCGAAAAGAACCATCTATTTTCTATTTCATATAATAAAAATTAGATGCATTGGTTACGTAGGGAGGGTATGAGATGAGGCTGGAACGATTAAATTACAATAAGATAAAAATTTTTCTAACATTTGATGATTTATCTGAACGAGGATTAACGAAAGAAGATTTATGGAGAAATGCACCGAAAGTACAGCAATTATTTCGTGATATGATGCAAGAAGCAAATAAGGAATTAGGATTTGAAGCAGATGGTCCGATTGCAGTTGAAGTGTTTTCTCTACAAGCACAAGGGATGGTTGTAATTGTAACGAAAGAAAATCAAGAAATAGATACAGATGATGAGTTCCGTGACGAGTTTATTGAAATGCAAGTGACTCTAGATGAAAGTGAGCATATATTATATGAGTTTGCTACGCTAGATGACGTAATTAACCTGTCGAATCGCTTATATAACCTTGGTGTAACTGGCGGAAAGCTATATACGTGGGATGAGCGCTTCTATCTTTGGGTGGAAGAAGAGGAACAAATTCAATTGTTAAAGGCGGATTTTATAGCTATTTTAGCGGAATACGGTAATCCGTCTACAGCAACCATTTATCGCATCATGGAGTACGGTAAAGAATTAATGGATGTTAACGCGATAGAACAAATACACAATTACTTTGTGAAAAAACAAAACCTCAGCTAATACAACATAGCTGAGGTTTTGTTCTTATTTGGAGAAGGGAAGGGATGATTGTAAATACTCGAACATACTTTTTGAAAATAAAATATGCAGTTTTATGGGAGTGTGGTTGATGAAAATAAAAAATATTTAAATATTTAAGTATTTTACTTTTCTAAAAGTAATAAAAGGACTATAATAATAGTGAAAACGCTTGCAATAGAAAGTAGTTTGTATATATTTGTTAGCGTTTTCTATTGCATTCCAAATTTAAGGGTGTATACTAGGCAATGAAGGTTTACTAAACAAGTGAAATTACAGGGGGTTTACTTACTATGGTAGCCGAAAAGGGAACTCAAACAAAAACACAACAACAAAGGGAACAACATTTTGAACTATTGAATTCAACACAAATTGTTATTAGTGAAGCGTTAGAAAAATTGGGTTATCCAAACGAAGTATATGAATTATTAAAAGAACCAATTCGTATGATGACAGTGAAAATACCAGTTCGTATGGATGACGGGACTGTTAAAATATTTACAGGATATCGTGCGCAACATAATGATGCTGTTGGTCCAACGAAAGGTGGAATTCGCTTCCATCCGAATGTAACAGAAAATGAAGTGAAAGCACTTTCAATCTGGATGAGTTTAAAATGTGGTATTGTTGATTTACCATATGGTGGAGGTAAGGGTGGAATTATTTGTGATCCACGTGAAATGTCATTCCGTGAGTTAGAAAGATTAAGCCGCGGTTATGTACGAGCAATTAGCCAAATCGTAGGACCGACGAAAGATATTCCAGCTCCAGATGTATTCACAAACTCTCAAATTATGGCATGGATGATGGATGAGTATAGCCGTATTGATGAATTTAATTCACCAGGATTTATTACAGGTAAACCGCTTGTACTAGGTGGATCACATGGACGTGAAACAGCAACAGCGAAAGGTGTAACAATTTGTATTCGCGAAGCTGCGAAAAAACGTGGCATTGATATTAAGGGGGCACGCGTTGTTGTTCAAGGATTCGGTAATGCTGGTAGCTTCTTAGCTAAATTTATGCATGATGCAGGTGCGAAAGTTATTGCAATCTCAGATGCTTACGGCGCGTTACATGATCCAAACGGATTAGATATTGATTATTTATTAGACCGTCGTGATAGCTTCGGTACAGTAACAAAGCTATTTAACAATACAATTTCAAACAAAGAATTGTTAGAACTTGATTGCGATATTTTAGTTCCAGCTGCAATTGAGAACCAAATTACAGAAGAAAATGCTAATGATATTAAAGCGAAAATCGTTGTTGAAGCTGCAAATGGTCCAACAACATTAGAAGCGACTAAAATTTTAACAGATCGCGGAATTTTACTTGTTCCAGACGTGTTAGCAAGTGCTGGTGGTGTAACAGTATCTTACTTTGAATGGGTACAAAATAACCAAGGTTACTACTGGACTGAAGAAGAAGTAGAACAACGTTTAGAAAAAGTAATGGTAAGATCATTTGATTCTATTTATGAAACAGCACAAGTTCGTAAAGTGAACATGCGCTTAGCGGCGTACATGGTTGGTGTTCGTAAAATGGCTGAAGCAAGCCGCTTCAGAGGTTGGGTATAAAATATTATATCTTGAGAAAACGTGATTTCCTTTCGAGGGAATCACGTTTTTTTGTTGAAGTATTAAATGAGGTGTTGTATATGGAGAATGAAATGTTGGAACGAGTAGAACAATTAGAAGAAAAGGTTAATAGGTTAGAGGGAGAACTCGCAAGAACGATGAAAGCTCGCAAAATAAGTACCGTTCGGATGTTCGGGGAAGGGCTACTGTTTCTGATATTTGGTGTGGTTGTAGTAGGGCCGATTATTGCCGTTGTAATCTCAATTTTTACTTGGCTTGCTGAAAAATAAAATAAAAACAAAAAAGAACGCTTGTTCTATGCGAACAGATGTGCTATACTCTCCTTAGATAAACAAAACGGAAATGATTTTAAGGAGAGATAAATGATGAAAATGACAGTAGACCAAAGATTTATGATGCCAGCAGATGTTGTAGAGCGAGTGGAAGTATTACGCAACAAACAAAGTAAGCGTGGCACATTATTACAATCGGTAAATAAATTTTTCGGTTTAGATACGAAAGAAGATTGTGTTTGGTTTTACGGTTTTTATGGAGTGGCTGTAAGTATCTTGTTGTTTATGGTGTTCACTTCAAATATTTTCGATTTTCTCTTCGCGTAAGAAATATGCGATAAGGACATTGCTACCGAATACATATATAAAGAAGTAAGGTAATCTTCTAGAGCGGGAGTTGGTAGCAATGGCGATGTTTCCTATAGAGCGCAATTATATTGGATATGGAAGTTCACGACCGGGGATTCCTCTGACTAAAGTGAGATTTATCGTAAGCCATGATACGGGGAATCCTGGAAGCAATGCGATAGGCAATCGAGATTACTTTAATGAATTACAACCGAAAGCTTCGGCGCATACATTTATAGATGATAAAACAATATTGGAGATTATTCCTATAAATGAAGTTGCGTATCATGTTCGATATGGTGTGCCGACGGATAATGACTTATATGGCTATGACGCGAATAAGGCGGCCATTGGAGTGGAACTTTGTTATGGTGGTGATGTTAACTTTTGGGAAGCGTATAATCGTTTTACATGGTATCATGCGTATTTATGCCAAAACTTTGGCTTAAATCCGAAAAAAGATATCGTGTCACATAAAACGCTTGATCCAGCTAGAAAGATTGATCCTGAGAATGTATTAGGGAAACAAGGTATTAAATTTCAGCAGTTTTTAGCAGATGTCTATCGGATGTACGTTTCGTTTAGATGACAAATATATGAAAAATGAATACAATAAAGATAGGTGCCTACTGCTGTAAGTAGGTTTTTTCTTGTTTTTATAAAAAGTGCATTGGTAGAAGACTAGGAGTGGACGAGTATGCAGAAAGAAACAGTTATTATAATCGGAGGCGGTCCGTGCGGATTAGCGGCTGCAATTTCGTTGCAAAAGGTAGGGATAAATCCGTTAGTAATTGAAAAAGGAAACATTGTAAATGCCATTTATAATTATCCAACTCATCAAACATTTTTCTCTTCTAGTGAAAAATTAGAAATTGGTGATGTAGCTTTTATTACAGAAAATCGTAAGCCATTTCGAAATCAAGCGCTTGCGTATTATCGTGAAGTAGTAAAACGTAAATCTGTACGTGTAAATGCTTTTGAGCGAGTGGAGAAAGTTCAAAAAGATGGAGAAGTTTTTCAGGTTGAGACGACAAAGCGTGACGGAAGTAAGGAAATGTATATAGGGAAATATATTGTTGTAGCAACTGGATATTATGATAATCCAAATTATATGAATGTTCCAGGTGAGGAATTGAAGAAAGTAGCTCACTATTTTAAAGAGGGGCATCCTTATTTTGATCGAGATGTAGTAGTTATAGGTGGGAAAAACTCGAGTGTAGATGCCGCGTTAGAACTTGTTAAATCTGGTGCACGTGTAACGGTACTGTATCGTGGAAGTGAGTATTCACCAAGCATAAAGCCTTGGATTTTGCCGGAATTTGAGGCGTTAGTACGAAACGGTACAATTCAAATGCATTTTGGAGCTCATGTGAAAGAGATTACTGAGCATACATTAACGTTTACAGTTGATGGTGAAGCTTTTACAATCAAAAACGATTTTGTATTTGCGATGACTGGTTATCATCCTGATCATAGCTTCTTAACGAAGATGGGTGTTCAGATTGATGAAGAAACAGGACGTCCAATTTATACAGAGGATAGAATGGAAACGAATGCTGAAAATATTTTCATTGCAGGTGTCATTGCTGCTGGAAATAATGCAAATGAAATATTTATTGAGAACGGTAGATTTCATGGAGATGGGATTGCGCAAACCATTGCATCAAGAGAAAAATAAAAAGGAGCTGTCGGGAAAATCTCGACAGCTCCTTTTTATTCGTGCATAAACATATTTTGAATGGATTCATGAGAATTTGTATTCTCTAATGCAACAAGTAATTTAATGCGTGCTTTTTGTGCATTTAAGCCGTATGTGAATACAATGCCCATATCTTTTAAGTGTTTACCGCCACCTTCATACGAATATACGTCTTGAACGATACCGTTGAAACAGCGAGAAACTAATACGACAGGAATACCTTTATTTAATAATCTTTCTAGGCTAGGTAGTGTTCTTGGAGGGAGATTACCTTGTCCAAGAGCTTCGATAACAATGCCGTCTACAGGAAGATTTTCGATTGCTGCTAATAATGTATCATCCATGCCAGCATATGCTTTTAGAACAACTACATTTTTAGACACTTTATTTATCGTATATGATTCGCGATGTACTAGAGCGTGATGGAAGACAACGCCGCGTTTTGTTACCATTCCAATTGGTCCGTATTGTGGACTTTGGAATGTTGCGACATTACTTGTATGTGTTTTCGTTACATTTGTAGCGCAATGAATTTCGTCGTTTAATACGACTAAAACACCTTTTTCTGCAGCTTCATCACAACTAGCAACTTTTACAGCTGATAAGAAGTTATATAGACCATCAGCACCTAACTCATTGCTAGAACGCATTGCACCTGTCACTACGATCGGAATAGTTGCTTGTACTGTTAAATCTAAGAAATAAGCTGTTTCTTCTAATGTATCCGTACCATGCGTAATAACTACGCCATGAATGTTGTCTTGTTTTACTCTTTCATCAATGATGACTTGTAATTGTAACATTTCGCTCGGTGTCATATGAGGAGATGGTAGATGGAACACATCTTCAACGATTAAATCAACATCGCCTTCTAAATCAGGAATGAATTTTAAAAGAGGATTTTTTTTACCTGGTTGTACGACCCCAGTTTCTTTATCTTCCTCCATTGCAATTGTTCCACCTGTGTGTAAAACTAGGATTCTTTTCAATGCTTATACCCCTTTCAAGTAAAAAAATACATTTAGAACATAACATGTTTTGAGTAAATTCGACAATGGAAATGTATAAAAGTATGCCTGGAAAATGACAATAAAATTAACTGCTATATGTACGATGTATAAAATTACGAAACGAAATGTGCAAATATAGTATAGGAGGGAGAAATTACGGTGAAAAAGATGGAGAGAATTTTTATTCGTATATTAATAATACAATTCATTTGTCTTTCTGTTGTACAATTGTTATTTATACATAAGTCATCAGTGAAATATTTATCTAAAATTGTTTATTATGAGGGTGTTATGGTAAAAAACAAAGTGGAAATCTTGCAGGTGAATCGGTAGTTTTCATTTTCTTCTATGAAGGATTATGCTACAATAATTGAGGATTTAATGACGCGAAGCAAATGAGAAGAAGCAGGGTGAACACCTGCTTTTCGTTTTGTTTTATAAGTGAAAAAATGAGGTGTTACAATGGATAAACGAATTTCAATTGCTATAGATGGTCCAGCAGCTGCAGGGAAAAGTACAGTGGCAAAAGTTGTTGCGAAGGAACTTTCTTATGTTTATATTGATACAGGCGCAATGTACCGTACGCTTACATATGCAGCCCTTCAACAAAAAGTAGACATTGAAAATGAAGAGCAGTTAATGGAAGTTGTAAAGAATGTAAATATTGAGTTTCAGCAAGGAGAAAATACACAGCTTGTATTTTTAAATGGACAAGATGTTTCTGAAGTAATTCGTACACCTGATGTGACGAATCGAGTATCTATTGTAGCGAAACATCGCCTTGTTCGTGAAGAAATGGTACGTCGTCAGCAAGAGTTAGCGAAAAAAGGCGGCGTTGTAATGGACGGCCGTGATATTGGTACACATGTATTACCGGATGCTGAAGTGAAAATCTTTATGCTTGCTTCTGTTGAAGAAAGAGCGGAAAGAAGGCATTTAGAAAATTTAAATAAAGGTTTCGATTCTAATTTAGAGCAGCTAAAAGAAGAAATTGCTCAGCGTGATAAATTAGATTCAGAACGCGAAGTTTCTCCACTAAAAAAGGCTGATGATGCATTGGAATTAGATACGACTTCTTTATCAATTGAAGAAGTTGTCCAAAAAATTATGAGCATTGTTTCTGGAGTGTTTGCGAAATAAAGAAAGGGGATAATCCTCTTTCTTTTTTTGTTTAAATAGAAATGTAAAGGATACGTGAATTGTGAGTCTCTTTCCTTGACAAATGAGCTGATTTGTAAGAAGTTAGTTAAAGAGGAATAAAACTGTCAGAATATATTCGCTATTATATTTCAAAACATACTTTTTTCAAGCTGGTTTTGCTGTATACTATTTATATAGGTTTAATATATTTTCTTGTGAATGTTATTGAAAAAGAGTATGTGATGAGAAATTCTTAAACATGCAAATGAAAACTTTGTTTTCATTTCGTATATACATAAAAAATGCTTTGTCAATTCTGTAGGGAGGTATTTCCATGGTAGAGAAAATGAATGAAGAAGTTATGGATTCAAAAGAATTACAAGTTGGTGACGTTGTTACAGGTTCTGTAACGAAGGTTGAAGAGAAACAAGTGCTTGTAAATGTTGGATACAAAACAGATGGCGTAATTCCAATTAGTGAATTAGCTAACGTTCATATTGAAAAAGCAAGCGATGTTGTAGAATTAGATCAAACACTAGAGTTGAAAATTATTAAATTAGAAGAAGATGATCTTGTCTTATCTAAACGTGCTGTTGATGCAGAAAAAGCATGGGTAGAACTACAAGAGAAATTTACTTCTGGTCATGTATTTGATGTTACTGTAAAAGATATTGTGAATGGCGGATTAGTTGTGGACCTTGGTGTTCGCGGTTTTATTCCAGCTTCACTTGTAGAAGTACATTATGTAGAAGACTTTACTGACTATAAAGGTAAAACATTAGCGGTGAAAATTGTTGAATTAGACCGTGAAAAAAATCGTGTAATCCTTTCACATAAAGCGGTAGTAGAATTAGAACTAGATTCTAAGAAAAAAGAAGCAATTTCTTCATTAAAAGAAGGGGACGTTGTTGAAGGAACAGTACAACGATTAACTGACTTTGGCGCATTCGTTAATGTTGGTGGAGTGGACGGTTTAGTTCACATTTCACAAATTTCACACGAACGTGTAGAGCAACCTTCTGAAGTGTTAGAGCAAGGTCAAAAGGTTAAGGTAAAGGTGTTATCTGTTGATGCTGATACACAACGTATTTCTTTATCAATTAAAGCAGCTCAACCAGGACCTTGGGAAAACGTTGCTGGCGAAATAAAAGCTGGAGATATTCGTGAGGGAGTAGTAAAACGCCTTGTTACATTTGGTGCATTCGTTGAGATTTTACCGGGCATTGAAGGACTTGTACACGTATCTCAAATTGCAAATCGTCACGTGAAAAATCCGAATGAAGTATTGGAAATGGGACAAGAAGTAAAAGTGAAAGTACTTGAAGTTCACGTAGCAGAGAAACGTATTTCTTTAAGTATAAAAGAAGCGCTTGAGGAAAATAATGTAACTGAAGATTATAGTCAGTATGAGCCAAATGCTGATTCTGCTACTTTCCAATTAAGTGATATTATTGGTGAACAACTGAAAAAATTAAAGAAATAATGAGGGGTACAAGTGGTAAGGGCAAAACGTAAATTAGATCATATTGAATACGCTCTTTCTACTGGTCAGTCTCGTACGCATGGCTTTCATGATATTGATTTTGTGCATCAAAGCTTGCCAAATTCAAATTATGACACAATAACATGTGAAACAAAAATCGGCGAACTTTCACTAAGTTCGCCGATTTTTATCAATGCGATGACTGGTGGTGGAGGAGAGAAAACGTTACATATTAATGAGCAATTAGCATATGTAGCGAAACATCATAACCTTGCTATGGCTGTAGGTTCGCAAATGGCGGCGTTAAAAGATGAAAGTGAAGCTGCTTCTTATAAGGTGATCAGAAAGGTAAATCCAAATGGTATTTTCTTTGCTAATTTAGGTAGTGAGGCAACTATCGAACAGGCAGAGCGTGCCGTTGATATGATTGAAGCGAATGCATTGCAAATTCATTTAAATGTCATACAAGAGTTAACGATGCCAGAAGGAGACCGTGATTTTACTGGAGTACTTCAGCGCATTGAGAAAATTGTTTTAAATAGTAAAGTTCCTATCATTGTAAAAGAAGTTGGATTTGGGATGAGTAAGGAAACAGTGCAGCAGTTAGCGAACGTAGGTGTAACAGCAATTGATATTGGTGGGCAAGGTGGTACGAATTTTGCTGCTGTTGAAAATGAAAGAAGACAGCGAATGCTTTCTTATTTTAATAACTGGGGCATACAAACAGCAACCTCGATTATTGAAGCAACCTCTACAAATAATAACCTCTCTTTTATTGCATCTGGGGGCATACAAACAGCGCTTGACGTAGCGAAAGCGATCGCATTAGGGGCGAATACAACTGCGTTTGCTGGTTACTTTTTACGTATTTTAATGCAAGATGGTATCGAGAAGTTAGTGGATGAAATTGAGCTTCTACATACAGATTTGAAATTTATAATGACAGCTCTTGGTGCGAAGACGATAGAAGAGTTGCAATCTGTACCTCTTGTTGTAAAGGGTGAAACATATCATTGGTTAATGCAGCGTGGTATTGATACTGCGCATTATAGTAGGAGATAAAGTTATTTAATATCAACCGGAGAATTATTTATATCCGGTTGATATTAAATTAATATGAATTGCGTATAGAATTTTTAAATTTGTATATAAATATATAAAAATATTCATATAGAGAGGCTATTCTTTAGTGAATTTATTGCTGTAATATAGAAAGGCAGTATTAGAAAGGAGCAAATGTTTTGAGGGATATAGCATTTTTTATGGACAAATTTCGAATTCATTTATTAGAAAAAGGTGAAGAAAATAAAAAAACATCAGATTTGATAGCGATTTTATATATAATATATTTTATTAGTATATTAATGTTGGTTCCTATGTTGTTAAAAAAAGTCGGTATAATAGAATTATCAAATTACTTTGTTGAATTGTTTGATATACTTAAAGGGGTTTTACGTGGGGATATTAGCTACGAAACGCAAAATAAATTAATCATGATGACAGATAAGTTAATGAAATTTACGAATGAATATATAAGCGATTTTAGTCTGTACATAAAATGGACAATTATCGTGTTTATTTTTATGTTAATTAGTCAAGTGATAAGAGTGGTATTTAAATCTATAAAAGTTCGATTGATTGTACAAAGTGTGTTGTCTTTTGTATATTTGATAATGCTTGAAGAAAATATGATTTTTGCATTAATAATTGGGCTAGTAATTCTTTTTTGGATGACACGATATATAAGTGTAGGAAGTTTAAAATATGTTAATTTTTTTATGTATTTAAGTGGTGCAATTCGCATTTATCATTTAAATAAAGCAGAAGAAAAGGCGAGGGTTATCAAGAGTCGGTTTAGCTATTGGTTAGTAATTTTAATTAGCTTTTTTGTCGTGACTTATTGTACGAAAATGATTTTTTGGGGTATATCTCTTAAGATGAATGCCTTGATTGGTCTCTCTTTATTTTTGTTAATATGGATGAATTCGAGTTCTAATAAAGTAATAGAACTAGTTAGAAAATTAGTAGTTTATGTATTGTTTATACCTATTGTAATATTAGCTAATGATGTGTTTAATAGTTCTGATGTAGTTAAAACGTTATCTATCTTTATAACTGTCTTTTTTTCATTAGAGCGAATTATCGGGATTGGCAAGGAAATCAAAAAACAAGTTGAAGAATATGATATTAACTATATTTTTAATTTTTATGAGATGAAGGACTATAGGGCCATCCAAAATGTAGATATTTTGAATGAATTAGATTTGGAAATAGAGGAAGAAGAGTTAGTAAAGCAGGTATTATGTTATATGGCTATTGATAAAAATATAGCAAAAAAATTAATAGAATTTTATTTGAAGAATTTTTATAAATACGAGGCGCTAGTACTTTACTGTCAGTACCAATTAAAGATTGAGAAATATAATGAGAGGGAAATTGGAAAAACACAATTGCGTGATTTGTTAAGCGTTATGCAGAGGGTACAAAAAGCGAATAGTAAAGAGCAAAATATTATTAAAATGGAAAACGCAGCGAAAGAATTAGCTGATTTGTATTTTCAATTAGGGGAAAATGAATTGGAAATTATAAACCTTTTATCTGGGTATGTTATGCTATCTGACTATTATAAGTTTATATTGGTAAACTCGTATATCAAAGTTGATAATATTGTAAAGGCCGAGGAAGTATTTTGTACAATTAATGATAAAGATACTTATTCGTTAGAGATATAATATTAATTTAAATAGGTATCGAGATAATCGCTATTCTCAGATATATTTGTAAATTATAGTCTAAACCAATAGGTATAGTGACGATTGATGCCACGTCAAGTAATCGAATCTATAATGCGAACACAAAAGAATTGTATTATGAGTAGAAATTATGAAGAAATATGTAAAAGACGGTTTCGTACAATATCGAAACCGTCTTTTTGTATTAATTAGTGCTGGTTTTGTTTTCGAGCCTGTTCTGGTGTATCAAGTCCAGTTGCACCTGGATATTGTAGTGATTGATCACGATCGGATTCAACGCGGCGTGATTCTCGTAGTTTTCGTTCTTGGCGATCTTTACCCATAATGAATAACACCTCCTTGTTAAAAGTGTTGCTGTTATAAGAAAAAACTATGCGTAAATAAAGTGGATTAACTTTCATAAAAAGTTCCCATAATGGAAAACATAGGAGGTGAAGTTGATGGATGGAAGTACTTTTTATTTTGTAGCTTGGATAGGGTGGATCATTGTAACCTTTTTTATGAAAAAGGACCTTATTCGGTGGAAGTTAGGCGCTTGTATACTGATTTTTATAATTTGCTCTCCGTTACATGTAACGATCGCCTCATTCGTGGTATCAGTAAATGCTCTTTTACTTTGTATTATTTCTTTTATAGGGATCACGCTATATTCTGTCTGGAAAAAATTATATAGCTTACTTTCGGCGCTTATTATTGCAATGTTATATACAAGTTTTCATCTGTTAGAAATATATGATCCGATTTGGATTGTGGTGGATAGAGTGTTTCTGCTAAGTAGTGCTCTTGTGTATGCATCGGTGTTATTGCATGGAGATCGCATATTACGATTATGTTCTCTATATGTAGGGATGTTACAAGGAGAGCTGCTAGTGACATTTATTTTTAGGAAATTGAATTTTCCATATGATTACGGTAGTTTAGCATTTTTTGATATCGTCGCCATTTCTACATTATTCATGGCAATATTGTTTTGGATTGCAAAAGCATCAGTATACATGGAACGGTTTAAGAGAAAAACACGTAAAAGAAAGGCGAGGGTAATACATGACTGAATATACACCAGCCATTTTATGCGGCGTAATAGCGGGGACAGTTACAAGGGTGCTAATGCTTCGGACAGATACGCGGCAATATCCGACGAGGCTACATGGGAAAATTATTCATATTGCAATGGGGTTAATTGCAGCTGCTTTAGGAGCGATTGCAATCCCGTCTATTTTGAAAAAAGATTTTTCTGCCATTACATTTCTTACATTAGCAGCGACACAATTTCGTGATGTACGTAATATGGAAAGAAATACGCTTCAACAATTAGATGGGTATGAGCTCGTACCGCGTGGAAATACATACATTGAAGGAATTGCATTGGTTTTTGAAAGTCGCAACTATTTGGCAATGTTAACGTCGTTTGTGACGACGTTTGCATATATAGGGTTTCGTTCGTGGATTGCTGGAGTAATTATGGCGATCATCGCATTTTTTATTGCGAAAAAATTAATGTCTGGCAGAAGGTTACATGATCTTGTTGATATCGAGCATGTTCCGCTTCGGTTTGAAGGAGCGGGGCTATATATTGATAATATTTACATTATGAATATTGGATTGCCAGCAAGACAAGAAGAAATTATGAAATATGGTATGGGTTTTATTTTAAAGCCGAAATCAATTGATGCGATGGTTACAATCTCAAATTTAGGGCAACGACAAGCTATTTTACACGATGTTTCAGTAGCGTTAGGGATTTATAGAGATTCTGGTACACCAGCGCTTGTACCGTTAGCAAAGCGTGATTTAGAGGATGGCAGGGTTGGGATTTTTGTCCTGCCGCAAGATCAAGATGCAGAGAAAGCGATAGGTGTCATAGGAAATGTACCAACGTTAGAAAGTGCTGTCCATATGTCATCGGAAGCCCCGAAAGGAAGGGGAGATAAGAGATGATGTTAGAAAGTGTTATTCTGGCAGTTATAACAACGACTCCAGAAAAATTTGCAGGTGGTGCTCCTTTATTCGTTTGCGAATCGACAGAGGAACTAGAATTTGTTGCAAATAATTTAGAGGCAATTTTAGATGGTATTGCACATCGCTTACAAGAGAATGTATATATTATTGTGAAACATTAGCAACGTGTGTTATAATGTGAGGTGTTTTGATACGTTGAGAAATATTCTGGAATGCAAATCCCTTCTTGCACAAAGAAGGGTTTTTTACATAATAAACAGAAGCAAGTTGAAAGGATGAAAGTATATGCCGAAACCAGTAATAGCGATAGTAGGTCGCCCGAACGTAGGGAAATCTACTATTTTCAATAGAATTGTTGGAGAAAGAGTTTCAATCGTAGAAGATATTCCAGGTGTAACGCGCGATCGTATTTATAGCGCTGGAGAATGGTTAAATCATGAATTTAACATTATTGATACGGGCGGAATTGATATTGGAGACGAGCCGTTTTTGACACAAATTCGTCAACAAGCTGAAGTAGCAATTGATGAAGCGGATGTTATCATTTTTATGACAAACGGTCGTGACGGTGTAACAGCAGCTGATGAAGAAGTTGCAAAAATTTTATATCGTTCAAATAAACCGGTTGTACTTGCAGTAAATAAAGTGGACAATCCGGAAATGCGCAGTGACATTTATGACTTTTATGCATTAGGATTTGGCGAACCATTCCCAATTTCAGGTACACACGGATTAGGGTTAGGTGACTTACTAGACGAAGCTGCACAACATTTTCCAAAGATTGAAGAAGATGGATATGATGAAGACACAATTCGTTTCTCTTTAATTGGACGTCCAAACGTAGGAAAATCATCACTTGTAAATGCTCTTCTTGGTCAAGAGCGTGTAATTGTTAGTAATGTAGCAGGAACAACTCGTGATGCTGTCGATACACCATATAGTAAAGATGGAAAAGATTATGTAATTATTGATACAGCTGGTATGCGTAAAAAAGGAAAAGTGTATGAAAGTACAGAAAAATATAGTGTACTTCGTGCGCTAAGAGCGATTGAACGTTCTGACGTTGTTTTAGTCGTTTTAGATGGTGAAGAAGGAATTATTGAGCAAGATAAAAAAATCGCTGGATATGCTCATGATTCAGGGCGAGCTGTTGTTATCGTTGTAAATAAATGGGATGCAGTGAAAAAAGACGAAAAAACAATGAAAGCATTTGAAGAAAATATCCGTGCTCATTTCCAATTCTTAGAATACGCACCAATTGTTTTCTTATCTGCAAAAACAAGAAAACGTACACAAACATTAATACCGGTTATCGATGAGGTAAATGAAAGTCATAGTATCCGTATTCAAACGAACGTATTAAACGATGTAATTATGGATGCGGTAGCGATGAATCCGACGCCAACTCATAATGGTAGCCGTCTGAAAATTTTCTATGCAACACAAGTTGCGGTAAAACCACCGACATTTGTTGTGTTTGTAAACGATCCAGAATTATTGCACTTCTCATATGAGCGTTTCTTAAAGAATCGCTTACGTGAATCATTTGGCTTCGTAGGAACGCCGATTCACATTATCGCTAGAGCAAGAGACTAATGGAGAGGATGTGATTTTATGACAAAAATCACAGTAGTAGGAGCAGGTAGCTGGGGAACAGCGTTAGCGATGGTATTAGCTGACAATGGACATGATGTACGTATTTGGGGAAATCGCCCAGAACTTATGGATGAAATTAATACGAAACATGAGAATAGTCGATATCTCCCAGGCATTACATTGCCAAGCACGATCGTAGCCTACTCTTCTTTAGAAGAAGCATTAGTAGATGTAAATACAGTACTGTTAGTAGTACCAACGAAAGCGTACAGAGATGTATTACAAGAGATGAAAGAAATTGTTACTGAACCAATTACTTGGATTCATGCGAGCAAAGGAATTGAACCTGGTACGTCAAAACGTATTTCGGAAGTGATTGAGGAAGAAATTCCAGAGCACTTAATTAAAGATGTTGTTGTACTGTCTGGACCGAGTCATGCTGAAGAAGTCGGTTTACGACAAGCGACAACAGTTACGTCTGCAGCAAAGCGTATGGAAGCGGCTGAGGAAGTACAAGATTTATTTATGAATAGTTATTTCCGTGTATACACAAATCCAGATATCGTTGGAGTTGAACTTGGTGGTGCGTTAAAAAATATTATCGCATTAGCTGCTGGTATAACTGATGGTCTTGGATTAGGTGATAATGCAAAGGCGGCATTGATGACACGTGGTTTAACAGAGATTGCTCGTTTAGGAAGAAAAATGGGCGGGAATCCGTTAACGTTTGCTGGTCTAACTGGTATGGGAGACTTAATTGTAACTTGTACAAGTGTTCATAGCCGAAATTGGCGTGCTGGAAATATGCTTGGAAAAGGACACTCTTTAGAAGAAGTGTTAGAAAGCATGGGTATGGTGGTGGAAGGTGTAAGAACAACGAAAGCTGCTCATGAATTGGCAGAGAAAATGGAAGTTGAAATGCCGATTACAGCTGCTTTATATGACGTGCTGTTCAATGGGAATAACGTAAAAGATGCGGTAGGCTCATTGATGGGACGTGTTCGAAAACATGAAGTGGAAGCTATACCTGATTTACTGTAAAGAAAAGCGACAGAAGTACATTTGTACTTCTGTCGCTTTTTTTATTTTTTGGGTCTTTTCACCATTTTTTCATTTTTGCATAGGATGAAGAGTAACTTGAGGAGAGGGTGAAAAGAATGGATAATAACATTTTTAATAATATTGAGAAGGAAGCGAAAGTAAATAAAGAGGATATTTTTAAATTAGCATCATCTGTGCAAAATGCGAATTTACGTGATGAAACTGTACTTCGTCAATTAATTCATCAAGTGGCTCTTATGGCGGGACGTGAAGTGCCGAAAGAGCAAGAGGATCAAATTGTAAAAGCGATTATTAATAATAATATGCCAACAGATTTTGGCTCGTTAAGCAAAATGTTTAAAAAATAAATTATGAGAAACAAAGAGTTTGTAGATTGCATATGATAGCCATGAAAGAATGGGAATAGAGCTGTTTTTGGGCATATTTGGTCAACCGAAGCGAGAGATACAATCGCTTCGGTTTTATTTTTGCTTAGATTGGTGAGAAATGCTGGAAAACCTATTGATTAAAGTTATATATTCGCAATTTGTAGTAAAATGTTCTTTTTGTATTTGTTTAAAGATTTTAATTTGTTAAAATAGTATAAAAATAGATTAATAAAAAGGGGTGTGTATATGTCAGAAGGGCTTATGAAAATGTGGTTAGCTTTAGGGGCAATTGGATTTATGTTTTTTGCAGTAAGTTTTATTTTATTAAGTAGACATAAAATAAAGAATAAATTTTTGAAAGGGATTACAGCGTTAGTAGCGTACACCCTTATGATTGTGTCAGGAATTGTTATTTTTCTTGTTGTATTTAGTGGACCTGTACAGCAGTAAATGGAATGGTCTCGAAAATACTACATACAGAGCAAATTAGATTAGTATGAAAAGGTGATGCTAGTGAAAAAATTACATATTATTTTAATATTTTGTTGTATGAGCCTTTTAACGGGGTGTCTGTATCCGAAAGAAAATATGAAGCAAAATGCGGTTCCTTATGAAGATCAGCTACAGGTTGTTCAAAAAGCTGTTGTGACATTTAAGGAGCAAAATGATGGGATATTGCCAATTAAGACGAGGGATATGAGTACACCTATTTATCAAAAGTATCCGATCGATTTTCAACAGATTGCCCCGCGTTACATACAAGAAGCGCCAGGGAATGCGTATGAAAGTGGAGGAGTATATCAATACGTATTAATAGACGTTGAAACAAATCCAACAGTAAAGTTAATTGATGTTAGGATGGCTGAACAAATTCAGGAACTATCTTTAAAGCTTAGGATATACCGTGATGAACATCAATATCCACCTTTTAAAAAAGTAATTTCAGATGGTGTATATGAATTGGATTTCAAAAAACTAGGATATAAAGATGTGCCACAAGTGACAAGCCCATATTCTGGTAAAGGACTTCCTTTTGTAATTAATGAAAAAGGAGAAGTTTTTGTTGATTATAGAATCGACTTATATGACGCTTTGAAAAAAAATGAAGGGCAGTTTACGGAGGGAGAAGATATTCGAAATATACTTTCGAAAGGTTCCCCGTTTGTACCAGCTTATTCTTTACCGTACACAGTAAAGGATGGAGAACCAATTTTTTTAAAATGATAAGTCATGAACCTTTCTTTTAGTGAATAAGTTCTAGAAGAAAGGTTTTTTATGTTATACAACTTACGATGCAAACAAAAGATATTTTTTAATAGTCATATGAAATTGGACAAAATTATATGATATATTGTCCGAACTTCTAGAATACCATTATATTATATCAGATATTATAGGCAACGTTAGAGAAGGTATTAGTTGACTATAAACGCGGAATTATTCCCAAAAATTTTGAGGGAGGGAATCACTTGGAAAAGGTAGATATTTTTAAAGATATTGCAGAACGAACAGGCGGTGATATTTATTTTGGAGTTGTAGGAGCTGTTCGAACAGGGAAATCAACATTCATTAAAAAATTTATGGAACTTGTAGTTATTCCAAATATTGAGAATGAGTCTGACCGTCAAAGAGCGCAGGATGAATTGCCTCAAAGTGCTGCTGGTCGTACAATTATGACGACGGAACCGAAGTTTGTTCCAAACCAAGCGGTTTCTATCGAAGTAGATGAAGGACTTGAAGTGAATATTCGATTAGTAGATTGTGTTGGATATACGGTTCCTGGAGCGAAGGGCTATGAAGATGAGAATGGCCCGCGCATGATTAATACCCCTTGGTATGAAGAACCTATTCCATTCCATGAAGCTGCAGAAATCGGCACGCGTAAAGTAATTCAAGAACATTCAACAATTGGTGTTGTAATTACAACAGATGGAACAATTGGTGAAATTCCAAGAAGAGATTATATAGAGGCAGAAGAACGCGTTGTAAATGAGTTGAAAGAAGTAGGAAAACCTTTCATTATGATAATTAATACGGTACAGCCGTATCATCCAGATACAGAGCAATTACGCCAAAGTTTATCAGAAGAATATGATATCCCGGTTATTGCAATGAGTGTGGAGAGTTTAAGAGAAACAGATGTATATAATGTACTTCGTGAAGCGCTATTTGAATTCCCTGTATTAGAAGTGAATGTGAACCTTCCGAGCTGGGTAATGGTGCTAAATGAAGGGCATTGGTTGCGTCAAAGTTATCAAGAAGCAGTTCAAGAAACTGTGAAGGATATAAAACGTCTTCGTGATGTGGATCGCGTTGTTTGGCAGTTTAGTCAATATGAATTTATTGATCGAGCGAGCCTAGCTGGCATTGATATGGGGCAAGGTGTGGCGGAGATTGATTTATATGCGCCAGATGAATTATATGATCAGATTTTAAAAGAAGTAGTAGGAGTAGAAATTCGAGGGAAAGATCATTTATTAAAGCTTATGCTCGATTTATCTCATGCGAAAATAGAGTACGATCAAGTGGCGGATGCACTGCGTATGGTTAAGCAAACAGGATATGGTGTAGCAGCGCCTGCATTAGCGGATATGAGCTTAGATGAGCCAGAAATTATTCGTCACGGTTCAAGGTTTGGTGTGAAGTTAAAAGCGGTAGCGCCATCTATTCATATGATTAAAGTAGATGTAGAGTCAACGTTTGAGCCGATTATTGGTACTGAAAAGCAAAGTGAAGAATTAGTTCGTTATTTAATGCAAGATTTTGAAGATGACCCGTTATCAATTTGGAATTCTGATATATTTGGACGTTCACTTAGCTCGATTGTTCGAGAAGGAATTCAAGCGAAATTATCTTTAATGCCAGAAAATGCTAGATATAAATTAAAAGAAACGCTAGAAAGAATTATTAATGAAGGATCTGGCGGATTAATTGCGATTATACTATAAGAAAAAATCCCTCTCACTGTAGAGGGATTTTTTGTTTTTTTTTGATTATAAAATAGAAAAATAAACAGTCATTATCTAATACATTGTTGTAAATTGTCAAGTTTCATCAGATTTTCACATTTTCAGAGTAACAATTTCCTTAAAAATATTGAATTATAAAGGAGAATCGTATAATATAGGCGTTGATAATGATTTATCTACATCTTTGTAGTATAGAATTTGCAAAAATTGCCTACAAATGAAAGTAAGACTCATTTTATGATCATTATACAGTCTTATCTTTGGGAGGAGGTGAATGGCATGAACAAGACAGATTTAATCAATGCTGTTGCAGAAGCAAGTTCCCTTTCTAAAAAGGACGCAACAAAAGCAGTAGACGCTGTTTTTGATTCTATCTTAGAAGCTTTAAAACAAGGTGATAAAGTACAACTGATCGGATTCGGTAACTTCGAAGTTCGTGAGCGTGCGGCTCGTAAAGGTCGTAACCCACAAACAGGTGAGGAGATTGAAATCGCTGCAAGTAAAGTACCTGCATTCAAACCTGGTAAAGCGTTAAAAGATGCGGTTAAATAATCCTTACATATTAACAGGGAAGAAGAGTTTCCTTTTTGGGAACTCTTCTTTTTGCTTTTAAAAACATAAATATGCTAGAATGTGTTCGTATCACTTTTAGGTTTTCGGGAGGGCTAGCGGATGGCAAAAGTTAATTTAGAACAAATTGAACATGCAGTACGCCTTATTTTAGAGGCGATTGGGGATGACCCAAATCGTGAGGGAGTACTTGATACACCAAAGCGTGTTGCAAAAATGTACGCAGAAGTGTTCTCAGGTATGCATGAAGATCCGAAAGAGCATTTGCATAAAGTATTCGGAGAAGATCACGAAGAGCTTGTACTAGTAAAAGATATACCATTTTATTCGATGTGTGAGCATCATTTAGTTCCATTCTATGGAGTTGCTCACGTTGCATATATTCCGCAAGGTGGAAAGGTGACAGGGTTAAGTAAATTAGCTCGTACCGTAGATACAATTGCACGTCGCCCACAACTGCAAGAACGTATTACATCAACAGTAGCGAACTCTATTATGGAAGTACTAGAGCCTCATGGTGTAATGGTAGTAGTAGAAGCAGAACATATGTGTATGACGATGCGTGGTGTAAAAAAACCAGGTGCGAAAACAGTAACGACAGCAGTGCGTGGTGTGCTTGAAAATGATGCTGCAGCGCGCAGTGAAATTTTATCGTTTATTAAAACGAAGTAAAGAAAAGCGGGAAACTGCTTTTCTTTTTTTTTTTTTAGTAAATAAATGATATAGTTTTAACTAGACAGAGTGAGATTAGAAAGATTGCTTACATGAATGGTAGGTGTAGCCAAGTTTTGGTTATAGAAAATAGAGTGTATGTGTTATAATAAGTTTTATGAATTAGAAAACAAGGGTGATTTTTTGTGTGTGACATCTACGGAGGGTATGCGGGTATAAAAGAAAAATTGATGGAGAAATTACGCCATCCTTACTTTATAAACTATATTGAAGAACCATTTATTGATGAAGAAAAGATAGCATTGTTATATGGTGCTTTAAAGAGTGCAAACTTACATATAGAACAAATTGAGCATTACGTAGTAACAATTATGCTTGTACAAATTGCGCTTGATACGCATGAAAGGGTATCAAATAAAGCAGGCGAGGAAGAGATTGAATTCCATAAATGTCGTCAATTAACAGTACTTGCAGGCGATTACTATAGTGGACTATATTATTATTTATTGTCTATGAATCGTGATATTGTTTTAATTCGTGCACTTGCTGAAGGAATTAAAGAGATAAATGAACACAAAATTATGTTATACCAAAAAGCGCATGAAACGACGGATGACATAATGAAAAGCGTAGTAGCGATTGAATCTGCGCTCCTTCAAAAAACATGTGATCATTTTCATTTATCACATTGGAAGCCATTTATTACATACGTATTAGGTGGAAATCGCCTTCAAAAAGAAATTCAATTGTATGCTGATAAGCAACATTCACCTGTTTTTCAAGCTATGCAAGATGCTTTAGGGGATAAAGCAGAAGTAGTGATTAATGGTTGGATGAAGGAATTGAGAAAGAAAGAAAAACAATTTTTAGAAAATCACACAGACATAAATGAAATAAATTCTGTGTTAAGGAATAAATAGAAGACATAAGCAATTTTACATTGGAAGAAGGTACGAGCATGCAACAATCAAAAGAAGAAAGAGTACATGACGTATTTGAAAAGATTTCTGATAAATACGATGTGATGAATTCTGTAATTAGTTTTCAAAGACATAAAGCGTGGCGTAAAGAAACGATGCGAATTATGGATGTACAACCAGGTAGTCAAGCGCTTGATGTATGCTGTGGAACCGCAGATTGGACAATTGCGCTAGCTGGAGCCGTAGGTGAACAAGGAAAGGTTGTTGGCTTAGATTTCAGTGAAAATATGTTATCTGTCGGTAAGCAAAAGGTAGAGGCGTTACAATTAAAACAAGTAGAACTTCTACATGGGAATGCAATGGAACTTCCGTTTGAAGATAATACGTTTGATTATGTGACGATTGGGTTTGGTTTACGTAACGTACCGGATTATATGCACGTATTAAAAGAAATGACACGTGTAGTAAAACCAGGTGGAAAAGTAATCTGTTTAGAAACATCTCAACCAACAATGATTGGTTTTCGACAAGGGTATATTTTATACTTTAAATATATCATGCCGTTATTTGGAAAGATGTTTGCGAAAAGTTATAAAGAATATTCATGGCTTCAAGAATCTGCTAGTACGTTCCCAGGGATGAAAGAATTGGCTCAAATGTTTGAGCAAGCTGGACTTGAACGTGTGCAAGTGAAACCATTTACTTTCGGGGTAGCAGCGATGCATTTAGGTATTAAACCAGAATCAAAATAGAAAAAAGAAGTTTTAGGTTAAGGTGAACAATATGAAGTTACAACTTATGTACTCTTTTTTACGATCGGATATTAATGTGATAGAAAAAGAATTAAAAAAGACAGTCGCTTCTGAACAGCCATTAGTAGAAGAGGCAGCATTACAGCTTATTGAAGCTGGTGGGAAACGAATTCGTCCTGTATTTGTGTTGCTTGCAGGGAAATTTGGAGATTATAAGTTAGATGCGATTAAGCATGTTGCTGTTGCGTTAGAACTTATTCATATGGCTTCTCTTGTTCACGATGATGTTATTGATGCTGCATTTTTACGACGCGGCAGTGCGACTGTGAATGCGAAATGGGGAGATCGTATTGCGATGTATACAGGGGACTATCTGTTCGCTAAGTCTCTTGAATGTATAACAAATATCGAAATTCCAGAGGCGCATCAAGCGTTATCACATACTATTTTAGAAGTCTGTAAAGGTGAAATTGAACAAATTAAAGATAAATACAATTATGACCAAAATTTAAGAACGTATTTAAGAAGAATAAAGCGAAAAACAGCATTATTAATTGCCGCGAGTTGTCAATTGGGAGCGATTGCTGCTGGTGCTAATCGTGATACGGTAAATCGTCTATTTTGGTATGGGTATTTTGTAGGGATGTCTTATCAAATTATTGATGACATTTTAGACTTCGTTTCCACAGAAGAGAAACTTGGAAAACCTGCTGGCGGAGATTTACTACAAGGGAATATTACACTTCCTGCTTTATATGCGATGGAAGATCCAGTACTTCGTCAGAAAATCACATCTGTACATGAAAATTCAACAGCAAGTGAAATGCAAGAAATTATTGATGCTGTAAAAAATAGTACAGCAATTAATCAAGCATTTGCGTTTAGTGAACGTTATTTACATAAAGCTTTAGAAATAATAAAACCACTTCCACGTGGAAAAGCAAAGTACGCATTACAAAATGTTGCAAAGTATATTGGAAAACGAAAATTTTAATGTTTATTCTAAAAAATAAAATAATCTCTCTATTTCAAAACTATTGCACAATTGTGATAAGGGTGATAATATGTGTGTGGGGATATACAATTACATACATAATTCAGAAGTGGAGAGATTTTTTATGGAAAAAACATTTCTAATGGTAAAACCAGACGGTGTACAACGTGCCTTCATTGGGGAAATTGTAGCTCGTTTTGAGAAAAAAGGCTTTCAATTAGTTGGTGCAAAATTAATGCAAGTCACTCCGGAAATTGCTGGACAACACTACGCTGAGCATAAGGAAAAACCTTTCTTTGGTGAGTTAGTAGACTTTATTACATCTGGACCTGTGTTCGCAATGGTATGGCAAGGTGAAGGTGTAGTAGATACAGCGCGTAACATGATGGGGAAAACAAGACCACATGAAGCAGCTCCTGGAACAATTCGTGGAGATTTCGGTGTAACTGTTGCGAAAAACATTATCCATGGTTCTGATTCTTTAGAAAGCGCAGAGCGCGAGATTGCTATTTTCTTTAAAGAAGAAGAATTAGTTGACTACTCAAAATTAATGAATGAATGGATTTACTAATTATTTTGAAATAATTTGTAAACGCTTTAATCACTGTGATAATAGTAAAAAGTGCAAGGAGAATAGGGGTATTCTTCTTGCACTTTTTTTATTTTCAGTTAGTTACGAAGTTTGAGCTGTTATGATATGTTGATATTTAAATTAGGCCTATCGGAAATATAGAATAAGAAAATGGTCGATTTATGATATAATTTCTTTAATATTTTTAGAATGATAAAAGTTAATATAGTGAGATAAATACATATACGAAAAGAGGAATAACGTATGCGATATATTACAGCTGGTGAATCTCATGGTCCACAACTTACAACGATTATAGAAGGTGTTCCGGCAGGATTGTCTTTAGTAGCAGATGATATAAACGAAGAGTTAGCTAGAAGGCAAAAGGGATATGGGCGCGGTAGACGCATGCAAATTGAAACGGATCAAGTGCAAATTTTAAGTGGTGTTAGACATGGAGAAACATTAGGTTCCCCTATTGCACTTGTTGTTGAAAATCGTGATTTTGCACACTGGACAAAAATTATGGGGGCGGAGCCTTTAACTGAGCAAGAAGAAAAAGAGATGAAAAGGAAAGTGACAAAACCAAGGCCTGGGCATGCTGATTTAAATGGTGCGATTAAATATGGTCATAGAGATATGAGGAATGTACTGGAACGTTCGTCAGCGCGCGAAACGACGGTGCGTGTTGCTGCTGGTGCGGTTGCTAAAAAGGTGTTAGCAGAACTTGGTATTAAAGTGGCGGGCCATGTAATTGAAATTGGCGGTGTACAAGCTAAGGAGATTACGTATAGTTCAATTGAAGAATTAAAGAGTATTACAGAAGCATCTCCTGTACGTTGCTTAGATGAAGAAGCTGGTAACCAAATGATGAAAGCGATTGATGATGCGAAAGCAAATGGTGATTCAATTGGTGGAATCGTTGAAGTAATTGTGGAAGGGATGCCAATTGGAGTAGGTAGCTACGTGCATTATGATCGAAAACTGGATGCGAAATTAGCAGCTGCAATTATGAGTATTAATGCTTTTAAAGGTGTCGAGATTGGAATTGGTTTTGAAGCAGCGCATAGACCAGGAAGTGAAGTTCATGATGAAATTCTGTGGGATGAGGAGCATGGATATACACGAAGAACAAATAATGCAGGTGGACTAGAAGGCGGTATGACGACTGGAATGCCGATTGTTGTGCGCGGTGTGATGAAACCGATACCTACACTTTATAAACCTCTTCAAAGTGTAGATATTGATACGAAAGAGCCTTTTACAGCGAGCATTGAACGTTCAGATAGTTGTGCAGTGCCAGCAGCTAGTGTCGTTGCAGAAGCGGTTGTGGCTTGGGAATTAGCGACAGCTTTAATAGAACAATTCGGATTAGATCGTATGGAACTAATTCGTGAAAATATTGAGAAACATAATGAATATGCGAGGGGATTTTAATGGGAAACATACATATTCAAACGAAATCAAAAGAATATGATGTACATGTTGGTAAAGAAGCGTTGTCAAACTTAACAACGATCGTTCAAAATATGCAGCCAGCGGTATCTAACGTAATGATCATTTCAGATGAAGCTGTTGCATCACTACATTTACAGACAGTTATCGATGCATTACAAGTAGAGCAGCACGTGTTTTCGTTTGTTGTACCAAGTGGCGAAAAAGAGAAGTCTTTCGAAAATTTCTATGCGGCTCATACGTCGGCTCTTGAAAATAAATTAGATAGAAATTCTTTAATTCTTGCACTTGGAGGCGGAATGATTGGAGATTTAGCTGGTTTTGTTGCTGCATCGTTTATGCGTGGTATTCGCTTTGTGCAGGTTCCGACAACTTTATTAGCGCACGATAGCGCAGTGGGTGGGAAAGTAGCGATTAACCATCCGTTAGGTAAAAATATGATTGGTGCATTCCATCAGCCAGAAGCAGTTGTATATCATACACCGTTTTTACAGTCTCTTCCTGAAAAAGAGTGGCGTTCAGGTTATGCAGAGGTGATAAAGCATGCTCTTATCGGTGATGTGGAGCTATACCATTGGTTAAAAGAAGAAGTGCAAACATTAGCGGATCTTCATGATGAGAAGTTAATCCATATATTAACGAAGGCGATTCCTGTAAAGGCAAATGTTGTGTCACAAGATGAAACAGAGAAGGGTGTACGTGCTCATTTGAACTTTGGACATACGTTAGGACATGCTCTTGAAAAAGAGCTAGGGTATGGAAATATTACTCACGGTGACGGTGTAGCGGTTGGAATGTTATTCGCCATATTTTTAAGTGAGCAAGTGTACAAGGTTGATCTTGCTTATGAAGATATGAAGCAGTGGTTCTTGAAATACGGCTATCCAAAAATGCCAAGAGATTTGAATGTAGAGCGCCTCGTTCAATTGATGAAACAAGATAAGAAAGCAAATGCAGGAGCAATTCATATGGTGCTTATGCAGGAATATGGGGTAGTGAATGTCGTATCTATTTCAGATGAGACTGTTCATATTGCGTTAGAGGCATTTCAAAAAGATATGGTTTAAAATGATAGCGAAGTGCTGTGAAGTGCTCATTTAGAGGTATTCTCGTAATAGTGACGGTTATGACAAAAGATTACAGTAAGGGGCTATAACCGTATTGTAATCAAATTGAATGAAATGACTGGGGGAAGAAAAATGAGAGTGAAAGAGCAATTGTTAACTTTGAGAGCGTATGTGCCTGGGAAAAACATTGAAGAAGTAAAAAGAGAATATGGTTTATCAAAAATTGTGAAATTAGCATCCAACGAAAATCCATTCGGTTGTTCAGCACGTGTGACAGAAGCATTAACTTCTTTAGCGAGCCAATATGCCCTTTATCCAGATGGATATGCCTTTGAACTTCGGACAAAAGTAGCGAAACATTTAGGTGTAAAAGCAGAACAACTACTATTTGGTAGTGGATTAGATGAAGTCATTCAAATGATTAGCCGAGCGTTATTACATGAAGGAACAAACGTTGTAATGGCGAATCCTACGTTTTCACAATATCATCACCATGCTGTTATTGAAGGAGCAGAAGTTCGTGAAGTATCACTTAAAGATGGTATTCACGATTTAGATGCAATGCTAGAGCAAGTAGATGAGAAAACGAAAATTGTATGGATTTGTAATCCGAATAATCCAACAGGTACATATGTTGAGAAACAAAAATTACTTTCATTTTTAGAATCAGTTCCTAAGTCGGCTCTCGTTATTATGGACGAAGCATATTATGAATACGCGGAAGCAGAAGACTATCCGCAAACATTACCACTTCTTGAAAAGTATGAAAATCTTATGGTTTTACGCACGTTTTCAAAAGCATATGGTTTAGCTGCTTTTCGTATCGGATATGCGATTGGGGATGCGAAGTTAATCGGACAGCTAGAAGTAGCTAGGTTACCATTCAATACATCAACTGTAGCCCAATCTGTAGCACTCGCTGCATTAGAAGATCAAGCCTTTTTACAAGATTGTGTGCAAAAGAATGCTGAAGGTTTAAATCAGTATTATGCATTTTGTAAAGAATATAACGTATTCTATTATCCATCTCAAACAAATTTCATTTTCTTAAAACTTGGTATACCGGGTAATGAAGCTTTCGAACGATTAATGAAAAAAGGATATATCGTTCGTTCTGGTGCTGCATTTGGTATCGATGATGGTATTCGTATTACTGTCGGTTTGAAGGAAGAAAATGATGAAATTATAGAGTTGCTGAAAGAGCTTGTAAATGAGCAAGTACAGAAAGAAGAAACATATTCTTAAGAGATTGTGAAGGCTCCTAGTATAGGAGCCTTTTTTATCGCATTCAAAATAAAGGTTGAAGACTGCTAATTAAGTTATTCTGTAAACCACGGTTTGTATGGCTTGATAATTAGTGAGAGAAGTTATTTGCACGGTCATAAAAGAAAGCGGTACAATAGAAGATGATGATAAGGTATCGGTGTCATATCCGAACCTTTTGAACAATTAACTACTCTGTAAGAAGAAGTATAAGAAGAAGCATGCTCATTCTAAAGGTTGCGTTCTAACAGTGAGTTGCTTATGATAAATGAACAGAAGAGAATATTTTTTAGAATTAAAGGAGACGTTTATGCAAAAGTTTGAACAAGCTGTTTCATATATTGAAAATGGTGAAGCGGAAAAAGGATTACAATTATTAAAAGAACAATTAAAAATTGCGAATGATGAAGAGAAGTATGATATCGCTCGTTACTATCATACGCTTGGATTTACAGATGAGGCATTAGCAATTACTGAAGACTTACGTTTACTGTATCCAGAAGAAAGTGAATTCACTGTATTTTTAGCAGAATTATATATTGATCTAGATAAAGAAGATGAAGCGATTGAAGTGCTTCATGATATTCCAGAAAATGACGATTTATATGTTCAATCGTTATTACTTGTTGCAGATTTATTCCAAATGCAAGGTTTTGATGATGTAGCAGAGCAAAAACTATTAAAGGCGAAAGAAATGATGCCTGATGAACCTGTTATTACGTTTGGGTTAGCAGAATTATATAGTAGTAAAGGTGAAGAACAAAAGGCAATTACTTATTATGAATCGCTATTAGCGGAACATAAAGTAATGGGTGGTGTTGTGATCGCACTTCGCCTCGCAGAAACGTTAAGCGCGATCGGAAACTGGGAAGAAGCGATTTCTTATTATGAAGCAGGCCTAGAGGAACAAAAAGATATTCACTCATTATTTGGATATGCCTTTACATTATACCAAGGTGAAGAATATCAGAGAGCAATTGGTGCTTGGCAAGAACTAAAAGAATTAGACCCTGAGTACGCATCACTGTACATGTATTTAGCGAAAAGCTATGAAAAAGAAGGAATGCTTCAAGAAAGCTATGAAACGCTTCATGAAGGAATTAAAGTAGATGAGCTTTCAGTTCCATTTTATGTAGAGTTAGCGAACATTGCGGCGAAATTAGGAAAAATAGTAGAAGCAGAGGAAGTTCTTCAAAAAGCGCTTGAGTTAGATCCTGGGCATTTAGGTGCAACATTAAAATATGCATATATCTTAAAAGAACAAGAAAAGTACGAAGAGTTAATTGCAATTGTAGAGCGTGCTATTGATAGTGGAGAACCAGATACACAACTACTCTGGGATCTTGCGTATGCAAAAAAACAATTAGAAATGTATTCGGATGCATTAAAACACTATGAAAGTGCATATACTTCTTTTAAGAATCATCCAGACTTCTTAGAAGAGTACGGTTATTTCTTATTGGAAGAAGGAAAACGAAAAGAGGCGAAAGAAGTATTTACTCAGTTATTACAACTAGACCCGACACAAATTCATATTGAAGAGTTGTTATATAATTTAGAGGATTTTTCATAAGTTGGAAGGAAACTGAATGCCGCTTCTTGAATCTAAAAAGAAAAGAGAAAGACAGAGGAGGGACTTAATTGCTATGAATACCCCTGTTTCTGTAAACGAGAAGAAGGATTTTGTAAAATGGTTTTTGAATAATTACCAACTGAAACAGCGTGAATGTGTATGGATTCTGAATTATTTAATGAGTCACGACCAATTGATGCATAAAGTCCACTTCGTAGAGCATGCAAAATATTGTCCGCGTGGCTTAGTGATGTCAGCGAATTGTGTGAAAGACACACCGTTTCACTTTTTTAAACAAAATGTTATGACAACAGATGCTGAAAAATCGTTTCATGATATTCGTTTAAATCGAGATGAGGATATTTATATTCAACTCAACTTTAAATCATCGTTTCAAAATGCGAATTATGTAGCTGTATTAGAAGAAAACCCATATTTACCAAAGCATATTGAAGTAAATGAAAAAGATCGTTTACTTGCAGAAAGGTTTTTGGAAGAAAGTGTATTTTCGTTTAGGAGAGAACGCCTTTTAAAACAAATTGATGAAGCGTTAGATAAGCAAGATAAGGAAGCGTTTCATAGATTAACGGCAGAGTTAAAGACTTTATAGAATTTATTTGGATTAATTAATTTTTACAAATTTCAGACTTTTATCAAGAAAAACTACCTATATTGGGTAGTTTTTCTTTTTTTACCTCTTTTAGTGTGGTTTAATATATATAAAGTGAAAGTTCTGTCATTTGTAAGTGAAGGAGGGAAGGGATTTGAAGTGGATTGTAAAAGATGTAGAACAGTTTGAGCAAGCAAGAGAGTATGTTGATACAGGAGTAATACCGCTGTTATCAGTTTCGGCAGCAAAAGAAATGAAAATGGTTGTAGAACAAGGTGAATTTATCGAATTGTTGAGCACGGAATTGGAAAGAGAGTATAAAGGAAGAGTGCTTTTACTGCCTGCGTTTACGTATTTGGTAGAAAGTCAAAAGAATGAAAAAGGTCGTTTGCAAGAATGGACAAATCATTTACGAAGTGAAGGTTTTAAGCATATTGCTTATGTTACAAGTGATTTTTCATGGAAAGAGGATATGCAAGAATTACAGGGAGATTTATTTTGGTTTCCTTCATTAGCGTTAGAACAATTTAGTGATCAAGCAAAAAGAGAAGTTATTCATGCGCATATAAAAAATATAATGGTGATGTTGGAAGAGAAATGGGGAAACTCGCAATAAACAGAAAGTTCTTATTATTATGAGTAGTATGATATTGACCTGTGCATGAGCGTATTATATCATGATAGTGTCCTAGTTTTTATTTTTTATATAATTTATCACGAGGGGACAATTTCTGATAGAGGGGGGAAATTTTCGTGAGCGACAAAGAACATCGCGTGTCAAGAAGACAATTTTTAAATTACACACTCACAGGGGTAGGAGGCTTTATGGCTGCCGGTATTTTAATGCCGATGACGCGATTTGCGCTTGATCCGGTGTTAAGAAAAGAAGCGGGAACAGATATGGTTGCTGTTGCGCAAGTAAAGGATATTACAACAGAGCCGAAGCGTTTCGATTTTAAAGTGAAGCAGGTTGATGGTTGGTACAAGTCTGAAGAACCAAAATCGGCTTGGGTTCATAAAGATGAAAGCGGAGACATTGTTGCGTTCTCTCCAGTATGTAAACATTTAGGATGTACAGTTAACTGGAATTCGGACAAAGCACATCCGAATCAATTCTTTTGCCCATGTCACGGGGGGCGTTATACAAAAGATGGGATTAACATTAAAGGTACGCCACCCCTTGCTCCGCTTGATGTGTACGAGTCTAAAGTGAAAGATGGAACGCTGTATCTAGGAAAAGCGAAGCCAAGAGGGGGTGCAAAGTAGATGTTAAATAAAATTTATGATTGGGTGGATGAAAGATTGGATATTACACCAATATGGCGTGATATCGCTGATCATGAAGTACCTGAACATGTAAACCCGGCACATCACTTCTCTGCATTCGTCTATTGCTTTGGAGGACTTACCTTTTTCGTTACTGTAATTCAAATTTTATCTGGAATGTTTTTGACGATGTATTATGTGCCTGATATTAAAAATGCTTGGGAATCAGTTTACTATTTACAAAATGAAGTTGCTTATGGGCAAATTGTTCGTGGTATGCACCACTGGGGTGCTAGTCTCGTAATTGTAATGATGTTTTTACATACACTCAGAGTTTTCTTCCAAGGTGCGTATAAAAAGCCCCGTGAGTTAAACTGGATTGTTGGTGTTCTTATTTTCTTTGTTATGTTAGGTCTTGGTTTTACCGGATATTTATTGCCGTGGGATATGAAAGCTTTATTTGCTACAAAAGTAGGGATTCAAATTGCAGAGCAAACACCGCTCATTGGTCCTTATATTAAAACATTACTCGCTGGTCATTCCGAAATTGTTGGCGCTCAAACATTAACTCGCTTCTTTGCTATTCACGTCTTCTTCTTACCAGCAGCACTTCTAGGTTTAATGGCCTTCCACTTCATCATGATTCGCAAACAAGGTATTTCCGGTCCACTATAAGAGATTGCTAAATTAAAGGGGAAAGAACAAAAGGAGGGAGATTATGCATCGCGGCAAAGGGATGAAGTTTGTAGGAGATTCTCGGGTACCAGTAGCTCGGAAACCAAATATTCCAAAAGACTATTCTGAATACCCAGGGAAAACAGAAGCATTTTGGCCGAACTTCTTGTTAAAAGAATGGATGGTTGGTGCAGTTTTTTTAATCGGTTATTTATGTTTAACAGTGGCGCATCCGTCGCCGCTTGAGAGAATGGCGGACCCAACTGATGCTGGATATATACCACTTCCAGATTGGTATTTCTTATTCTTGTATCAGTTATTAAAGTATTCTTATGCTTCCGGTTCATTTACTGTAATTGGAGCATTTATTATGCCAGGGATTGCGTTTGGAGCATTACTGTTAGCTCCATTTCTTGATCGAGGTCCAGAAAGACGTCCATTGAAGCGTCCTGTGGCAACTGGATTTATGCTTTTAGCAATTGCATCGATTATCTTTTTAACTTGGGAATCTGTAGCACACCACGACTGGGAAGCTGCAAAAAAACAAGGAGCAATTGTAAAAACAGCGCCAGTTGATAAAAATGATGATGGCTATAAATTAATGCAAAAAAATACTTGTTTAACATGTCATGGTGACAATTTACAGGGCGGGGCAGCAGCACCGGCACTGCAAAACTTAACTTTAAAGCCAGAAGAAATTGCTAAAATTGCGAAAGAGGGAAAAGGTTCAATGCCTAAAGGTGTATTTAAAGGTACGGATGAGGAACTGAAGAAGCTTTCGGAATTCGTTGCAAAGTATAATAAAAAATAATAAAAAGCTGACTACAAAATTTGTAGTCAGCTTTTCTATTTAGTTGGATGAAGTTTGTTATAATAGAGTAGGATTTAATGAATGAATTACTTTGCTTGAAAGGTGTTGGACATACGGATTGGTGTACTTGTATGCAATGTTAAGACAACGCTCGGTATTATTATTTTTATTAATTGTTAACATATTAGGTACAATTTACGGATTTATATGGTACGGAAATCAATTGAAAGAAACGTCACCTATATTTTGGCCGTTTGTACCAGATAGTCCTATGGCGAGTCTCTTTTTTGTCTTTGTTTTAATTGCTTTTTTGGCAAAGAGAAACTGGGGATTAATAGAAGCGTTAGCGATTGTAACTTTAATAAAATATGGTATTTGGGCTGTTGTTGTAAACGGGATTATGATTTACGTAAAAGGGCCTATTGGCCTTATGGGCTACATGTTAATGCTTTCGCACTTTGCGATGGCAGTACAAGGATTTTTATATGCTCCATTCTATCGTATAAAAAAATGGCATTTTATAGTAGCAGCTGTGTGGACGTTGCATAACGATGCAATTGATTATTTATTTTGGCAAATGCCGCGATATGGAATTATGCATTTGTTTGTAGAGGAAATTGGTTATTTTACGTTTTGGTTAAGTATTGCTGTACTATGTATTACATATTATTGTTGCTTACGTGAGCAAAGGAAACAATTTTCTTTATGATGGTTAGAACATTTAGGGGGAGAACATGGAGAAAAATAAGAGTGGTACAAAAATATTGGATCGATTGATTACTTTAGTTGTTTCATATAGCATAGCATTTTCTATTTTTGCACTCGCAACAACGGCAGTTGTCTATGGAAAATGGCTGTATTATTTTGAAATTGATTTTTTAAATATTCCTGATTTAGCGGATATGACGAAGGATGAAATTAAAAGAAATTACGAT
This sequence comes from Bacillus sp. HMSC036E02, assembly GCF_001836235.1. Taxonomy (NCBI): domain Bacteria; kingdom Bacillati; phylum Bacillota; class Bacilli; order Caryophanales; family Bacillaceae; genus Bacillus; species Bacillus sp. HMSC036E02. The sequence goes on from NZ_KV827854.1 coordinate 221,260, forward strand.
GTGCTTATTACATATTTATCCCCGTTTTATGACGGAGCATTACATTTGCCAACATTAGATATGTCCACAAATGGCCGTATTCATTTTGTAGATGTTAAAAATATTTTAGTAAAGATTCAATATGTGATGCATGCGACAATTATGATTGCAGTGATAGGCGGAATTTATTTATTAAAAAAGAAAAATGAAAAGTTTTTACTGCACGGATCGATTTTAACAATCATTTTTCCGATAGCGCTTATGTTACCAATTGCTATTAATTTTGAAAAGAGTTTTGTATTATTCCATAAACTTTTATTTAGTAATGATTATTGGGTTTTTGATCCTGAAAAAGATCCAATTATATTAATGTTACCAGAAGAGTTCTTTATGCATGCTGCGTGTGCTATTTTATTATTCATTTTAGGTGGTAGTATACTTTGTTACAGTTTATATCGATATTTCGTAAAAAAGAAAAGGATGTCACAGAAAAAATTCTCTGCTTAAAGAGAATTTTTTTCTTTGTAAAATGATAATATATTTTTCGGTCTAGTTCTGTTCTATTCTTGTCCAAATTAACATATTTTGTACTAGTAGTTATAGGGGGGACCGGGATGAAGAGAACATTAATTGGATTGATAGCATTTCTAATTATAATGTTTCCGTTACGTATATATGCTGAAGAGTGGAATGAGCTAACAGGGTTGTTAGACGACTCGTTACAGTTAGTGAAGCGTAATGAAGATGAAAAAGCGGTACAAGTATTACAACATTTCTCGGAGCAATTTTTAATAAAGGGGAATGAAAAGAAGCAGGAAGTAACACCAGATCAAGTTAGAGTTATTTCTTTAGCTTACGATAAGGCGCAACAATCGCTCTCTGAAGAAGGTTTAGGTAAGCAAGCTAAAATTGATAATGTGCTGGCATTACAACTTGCTGTTGATGCACAAGTATCGAAATATCAACCACTTTGGATGGAAAGAGAAAGGAAAGTAATGGATGCCTTTTCTCAAATGGAAAAAGCGATGGAAAAAGAAGATGCTGGGCAGTTTCAACAAACGTTAAATACGTTTTTAAATGAATTCAATATTATTTATCCAAGCTTAATGATTGCTTTGCCAGAAAACGAGGTTCAGCGTGTAAATGTTCATTTATCTTATTTAGATGAATTTCGTAACGTTATGTTAAAAACGAAAGGCGGCCAAATGCAATTAGGGATTATTAAAGGGGATTTGCAAAAGATATTTCACACAGTAAAAAAAGATGAAATTGCACCCTCTCTCATTTGGTTTATGACAATTACTGGGGGACTTATTTTCTTCACATTAACTTATGTTGGATGGAGAAAGTATAAAGGAGAGAGAGAAAAAAGAAAAAGTAATGTACATTCTAAAAATAGATAATGCAATAAATAAAGATATGGATTGTAAGGTTTATTCATTGACAATAGTGGCAGAAGAAAATAGAATGAGAAGTACTATAATTAAAACTTCAATGGAGGTTCATGATGTTTTATTTAATTTACTTCGCGATCATAATGATCATACCGTTGTATGCACAGTCAAGAGTACGTAGTGCCTATAGCAAGTATTCACAAGTTTATTCAACATCAGGTATGACAGGAGCGGAAGTGGCTCGAAAAATTTTAGATGAAAATGGATTATACAACGTAGCTGTAGAAGAAACACCAGGTCATTTATCAGACCATTATGATCCAACCGCTAAGACGGTTCGATTATCAACAGATAACTATTATGGACATTCAGTTGCTGGTACAGCAGTTGCAGCACACGAAGTAGGACACGCAATTCAAGATGCAAAAGATTATAAATTTATGCGCGTTCGTCATTCGTTAGTGCCAGTTGCAAACTTTGGTTCGAATATGTCTTGGATTTTCGTCCTAATCGGTATATTTGCACAAATGTCTGGTTTGTTGTTATTAGGTATCATTTTAATGGCAGCAGGTGTTGTGTTCCAGCTCGTTACATTGCCAGTTGAGTTTGATGCGTCAAAGCGCGCAATGCAACAAATTGAAGCGTTAGGTATTGTATCAACAGATGAATATGGGCAAGCTCGTAAAGTATTAAATGCGGCAGCATTAACATATGTAGCAGCTGCAGCTGTAGCGGTATTTGAATTATTACGTCTCGTATTAATGTATACTGGTATGCAGCGTAGCGACGACTAAAGACTATCAATTTTGATAGTCTTTTTTTGTTGTATGGATTGAATTATATAATGTATTGCAAATAGAAATAATAGAAGTAATGCGGAAAGGCGGTGGGGGGAAATGAAATATCCAGACCATTTAGTAAAACAAGTGCAAGAGCGCAGTGCTCCTTATCAACTAGAAGGTTTTTTAAGTGGACAAGGTCCTGAAAATCCCAAATTTATGTTGTTAGGAGAAGCGCCTGGTGAAACAGAAATTCATAATGGGATTCCGTTTAGCGGGAGGGCGGGAAAACAATTAATGGATTTTTTAGAGCGTATTGATGTTACAAGGGAAGAAGTATATATTACGAGCGCTGTTCGAAGTAGACCTTATAAATGGCGAGAGAAAAAAGAAAGAAATGGTGAAATCATACAAAAAAAGTATAATAGAACGCCAAATCAGGGAGAAATAGTTGCCCATGCGCCTTTGTTAGATTATGAATTAGAGAAAATACATCCGAAGCTTATCGTCACGCTTGGAAATATCGGTCTTCAACGTTTAACAGGAAAAAATAAAAAAATCACAGATGTACACGGGCAATTATTAAAACAGCCCATTCAAAAATTAAAGGATATGCAAAGTGCAGAGTTTACATGGTCAGAGAAAGAATATCATGTTTTTCCGACTTTTCATCCAGCTTCCATTTTTTATAATCGGAGTTTATTGGAGCTTATTCATGAGGATTTTGAGAAGCTTAAAAGACTTGTAATAAAAAACTAGAAAAGCTAAGGCGCTTTTCTAGTTACATTTAATTATGTAAAGGGTTTTTATTTTCATCTAACGTAAATCCTTCACCAACTACATCATGTACATCACTTACAGCGACAAAAGCATGAGGATCTACAGAAGTAATGATATTCTTTAATTTCACGATTTCATTTTTAGCAACAACGCAATACAATACGTTACGTTCCACTTTTGTATACGATCCAACAGCTTTTAAAAAGGTTGCTCCGCGCTCCATTTCAGATAAAATTTTGGCAGCAATTTCATCGTTTTTCTCTGAGATAATAGTCGCTCCTTTGGCAGCATAAGCTCCTTCTTGCATAAAATCAATGACTTTAGCACCGATAAAAACAGCAACTAGCGTATACATGCCCTCGCGGTATGATAAATAGGTAAGAATAGAGACTACGATAACGACAGCATCAAACATAAACATTGTTTTCCCCATACTCCAGCCAACATATTTGTGAGCTAGTCGTGCGATAATATCTACACCGCCAGTAGTCCCGCCATATTTAAATATTATTCCAAGGCCGATACCGATAAATGCCCCGGCGAATAAAGCTGCGAGTGTCATATCATTTTGCAAGTTTAAATGTAAGTTGAGTACTTCGTAACGCTGGAAAATCCATAGAAATAAAGATACGCTAAAGGTGCCAATTAATGTATATAAAAATGTCGTTCTGCCAAGTAACCTCCAACCAATAAAAAATATAGGGATATTTAAAATTAAGTTTGAGTAGGAAGGATCAAACTTAAATAAAAAATACAATAATAGTGTAATACCAGTAAACCCACCCTCTGCAAGGTGGTTTTCAATATTGATATTGACAATACCGAAAGAAAATATAGCGGAACCGATTAAAATAAAAATAATATTTCGCATCTTCAATTTTGATGTCATATAGAAATCCCCCTAATTATGTAATGATTGCATTGCTCCGCTGAAACAGTAAAACATAATAATAAGTAATTTCTAGTTGCTAGTGAAAATAGTAAGAATTTGATTGATGTGGGCTGATCTTTTGCGAAAAGCACAAAAGAAGGTTTCACTTTATCCCGCTCTAACGGCTGGTAGGAGATAAAGCTCTGAAGAAAGGAGAACCAGCCGTAGGAACCCGATTAGTTCAACTAATCTTTTGCAAAAAAACGCAAAAGAAGTTTCACTTTATTATAGTCTATCCAAAAATGGGTCGCAAATAGGTGTTTGGCGGGGAATAATATTTGTCAAATCGCGATGAATTGGCTAACATGAAAGAGGAAGGATTAGAGGTGAATAGTATGGAAGCAAAAACGATGAAAGATATGCAGAAAGAAGTAGATGCATATATTGGTCAGTTTAAAGAAGGTTATTTCAGTCCGCTTGCAATGATGGCTCGTTTAACGGAAGAAATGGGAGAGCTTGCAAGAGAGGTAAATCATTATTATGGTGAGAAACCGAAGAAAACAACTGAAAAAGAAAGAAGTATTGAAGAAGAGCTTGGAGATGTATTATTTGTTATGATTTGTATGGCAAATAGTTTAAATATTGATTTAGAGACAGCACATAACATTGTAATGAATAAATTTAATACACGTGATAAAGATCGCTGGACACGTATTGATGAGGGAGAGAAAGAATAATGAAAGAAATTAAAGTAATTATCGCCGGACCAAGAGGACGTATGGGACATGAAGCAGTTCTTCTTATGGAAAGAACGGAACATTTTAATTTAGTAGCAGCAGTGGATTATAAGCATGGTGGTGAGAAGATTTCTGATTTACCTGGCATGCCAGCATTACATGCACCGATTTACGCTGATTTACATACTTGTTTAGATGAAGTAGAAGCAGATGTGTTGTTAGATTTAACAACACCAGAAGTGGGGAAACAACACGTTACACTTGCAGTTGAGCGTGGACTTCGTTCGGTTATTGGTACAACTGGATTTACAGAAGAAGAATTGGCACGTTTAACAGAGAATGCAAAAGAAAAAGCAGTAGGAACAATTATTGCTCCAAACTTTGCAATTGGTGCAGTTCTTATGATGAAATTCTCACAAATGGCAGCGAAATATTTCCAAGATGTTGAGGTAATTGAATTACATCATGATCAAAAATTAGACGCACCATCTGGTACAGCTGTAAAAACGGTAGAGTTAATTCGTCAAAATCGTGAATCAAAGCAGCAAGGTCATCCAAATGAAGTAGAGCAACTAGCAGGTGCACGTGGTGCAAATGTAGACGGTATTCACATTCATAGTGTACGTTTGCCAGGGCTTATTGCACACCAAGAAGTAATGTTCGGTGGAGATGGACAAATGTTAACAGTTCGTCATGATTCATTCAATCGTGCATCATTTATGTCAGGTGTAAAACTATCAATTGAGACAGTAATGAACCTTGATCATCTTGTGTACGGTTTAGAAAATATTATCGACTAAAGGGGAGACAACGGATGAAAATTGCCTTAATCGCACATGACAAAAAGAAAAATGATATGGTTTCGTTTGCATACGCATATAAACCAATTTTTGAACAACATGAATTATTTGCAACAGGAACGACAGGGCTTCGTATTATGGAAGCGACTGGATTAGTTGTAACAAGATATCAATCTGGCCCTCTTGGTGGAGATCAAGAAATTGGTGCAATGATTGCAAAGAACGACTTAGATATGGTGATTTTCTTCCGCGATCCATTAACAGCACAGCCGCATGAACCGGATGTGAATGCATTGCTTCGTTTATGTGATGTATATGCGATTCCACTTGCAACGAATATGGCAAGTGCTGAAATGTTAATGCACGCATTAGAGCGAGGAGATTTAGATTATCGTAAGTTAAGAAAATGAGGGGAACAATTATGAGTGGATTACATATATTAGCGTTTGGTGCTCATGCCGATGATGTTGAAATCGGCATGGCTGGTACCATCGCTAAATATACAAAGCAAGGGTATGAAGTAGGTATTTGTGATTTAACAGAAGCTGATCTTTCTTCAAATGGAACGATAGAGTTGAGAAAAGAAGAAGCGAAGGTCGCAGCTCGTATAATGGGAGTAAAAACGAGGCTGAATTTAGCGATGCCAGACCGTGGTTTGTATATGAAAGAAGAGTATATACGTGAAATTGTCAAGGTGATCCGTACATATAAACCAAAACTAGTTTTTGCCCCGTACTATGAAGATCGCCATCCAGATCATGCAAATTGTGCAAAGCTTGTGGAAGAGGCTATTTTTTCAGCAGGAATCCGTAAATATATGCCGGAACTTTCACCACATCGTGTGGAGTCTTTTTATAATTATATGATTAATGGTTTTCATAAACCGAATTTTTGTATAGATATAAGTGAGTACCTCTCTATAAAGGTGGAAGCATTAGAAGCGTATGAAAGTCAGTTTTCAACAGGGAGCGATGGTGTTAAGACACCGTTAACAGAAGGTTACGTTGAAACTGTGATCGCTCGTGAGAAGATGTTTGGAAAAGAAGTTGGAGTCTTGTATGCCGAGGGATTTATGAGTAAGAAACCGGTTTTATTACATGCTGATTTATTAGGGGGATGTAAATGAAATTAAAAATAGGTATTACATGTTATCCTTCTGTAGGTGGTTCTGGAGTTGTTGGAACAGAATTAGGAAAGCAATTGGCGGAACGTGGGCATGAAATTCACTTTATTACATCGGGTTTACCATTCCGGTTAAATAAAGTATATCCAAACATTTATTTTCATGAAGTGACGGTAAATCAATACTCTGTATTTCAATATCCACCATACGATTTAGCGTTAGCAAGTAAAATGGCCGAGGTTGCACAAAGAGAAAACTTAGACATTTTACATGTGCATTACGCAATACCACATGCAATTTGTGCATATTTAGCAAAACAAATGATCGGAGAGCGTATTAAAATTGTTACAACCTTACATGGAACAGATATTACTGTGTTAGGTTCCGACCCTTCGTTAAATAATTTAATTCGTTTTGGTATTGAGCAATCAGATGTTGTCACTGCTGTCTCGCATTCATTAATTAACGAAACACATGAGCTTGTAAAACCAAGTAAAGAAATTCAAACGGTATATAACTTTATAGACGAACGTGTATATTTCAAGCGTAATATGTCTCAATTAAAGAAAGAATATGGTATAAGTGAGAGTGAAAAAGTACTTATTCATATTTCGAATTTCCGTAAAGTGAAACGTGTGCAGGATGTTGTTCAGGCATTTGCTAAAATTGTTAAAGAAGTAGATGCGAAGTTGCTTCTTGTTGGAGACGGACCAGAATTCTGTACGATTTTACAGATAGTGAAAAATTTACATATTGAAGATCGCGTTTTATTCCTAGGGAAGCAAGATAATGTTGCAGAACTACTTGCGATGAGTGATTTAATGTTGCTTCTATCAGAGAAGGAAAGTTTTGGTCTTGTTTTATTAGAAGCAATGGCGTGTGGTGTACCTTGTATCGGAACGCGGGTTGGAGGTATTCCAGAGGTTATTCAACACGGGGAAACAGGATATTTATGTGAAGTTGGCGATACAACAGGAGTGGCAAATCAAGCTATTCAGCTATTAAAGGACGAGGAACTTCACCGTAATATGGGAGAGCGAGCAAGAGAAAGTGTTTATGAGCAATTTCGCTCAGAAAAAATTGTTTCACAATATGAAACGATTTACTATGACGTACTAAGGGATGACAAAAATGGAAAGATTTAAAAAAGCTAGTTCTATTATTGAGACATTAAAGCAACAAGGACATGAGGCTTACTTTGTTGGTGGGAGCGTACGAGATCTTATTATCGATAGGCCGATTGGAGATATTGATATTGCGACATCTGCTCTACCAGAAGAAGTGATGGCTATATTCCCAAGAAATGTTCCTGTTGGTCTTGAGCATGGAACTGTAATTGTTGTAGAAAATGGTGAGCCTTATGAGGTAACTACTTTTCGAACAGAAAGCGAATATGAAGATTTTCGAAGACCTAGTAGTGTTCAATTTGTTCGTTCATTAGAAGAGGATTTAAAACGTCGTGATTTCACGATGAATGCAATTGCTATGACAGAAGAAGGCAAAATGGTTGATTTATTTGCTGGACAGGAAGCCATTCAACAGAGAGAAATTGTGACAGTTGGAAATGCTGCGGATCGTTTTCAAGAAGATGCCCTGCGAATGATGCGTGGTATTCGGTTTGTAAGCACGTTAGGTTTTTCATTAGAAATGAAAACGAAGCAAGCGATTGAAACGCATGGGCATTTGCTAGAACATATAGCAATTGAGCGTATTACAGTAGAGTTTGAGAAACTGTTAACTGGTACCTATTGTGTGAAAGGTCTCAAAGAATTAGTAGAGACGAAGCTATTTTCTCATTTGCCATATTTACAAATGTCAGAAGAGAGACTGTTAAAAGCTACGCAGTATAAATGGGATTCTTTCGAAACGGATATTGAGGCGTGGGCATTTTTCTTATATTGTATCGGAGAAGAACATCCATCTGTCTTTTTACGTCAATGGAAGTTTTCGAATAAAAAAATAAAAGATATTGTTGCAGTTTTATTGGCAATTCGTACTAGAAAGGAGAAGGATTGGGATACAGTCCTTCTTTATAAAACGGGAATTCATATCGCTGAAATGGCAGAGAGAGTATATGAAGCGATGATTGAAAGCTATGATCCTACATCTGTTGAACGAGTACAATCAATGTTTCATGCATTGCCAATCCAGGAGCGTCAAGAAATGAATGTGACTGGTAATGATTTATTAAACTGGGCAAACAAAAAGCCTGGTCCGTGGGTTGCTGAAATGCTTCAGAAAATCGAAGAAGCAATCGTACAAGGAAACGTAGTTAATGAGAAAGAGCGTATAAGGGAGTGGCTGCAAGGATGCAATCTACTATAAGAAAGCAGTTATTGCAAGTTTTTTCTGAAGCGGATGGCGAGTTTGTATCCGGCCAAACAATTAGTGATAAACTTGGTTGTTCAAGAACTGCTGTGTGGAAACATATGGAGGATCTCCGGAGTGAGGGATATGAACTTGAAGCTGTGCGCCGATTAGGTTACCGAATTGCAAGTAAGCCAGACAAAGTGACTGCTAATGAAATTCAGTTAGGGCTACAAACGAAGCGGATTGGTAGAACAGTGTATTTTGAAGAAACTGTTGAATCAACGCAGCACATTGCAGCAAAACTTGCTTATGAAGGTGCAGAAGAAGGAACTGTCGTTGTAGCAGAAGAACAAACAGCGGGAAGAGGTCGTTTAAGCAGAAAATGGCATTCACCAAAAGGAACAGGGATTTGGATGAGTATTATTTTACGCCCATCAATCCCAGTTCATCATGCACCGCAACTTACTTTGTTAGCGGCTGTTAGTGTTGCACAGGCAATTGAAAAATGTACAGGTGTAAACGTAGGAATAAAATGGCCAAATGATATTTTAATTCAAGGTAAAAAGGCTGTAGGTATATTAACAGAAATGCAAGCGGATCCTGATAAAATTAATGCTGTCATTATGGGCATCGGTATTAATGCGAATCAAAAGCAAGAACATTTTGATGAAGAAATTCAGCACATTGCTACTTCATTAGCGATTGAATCAGGTAAGCCGATTGTTCGTGCAGAACTTATGCAACAAATCTATTTACAACTAGAAAAATTATATGAAGAGTATTTACAAAATGGTTTCTCTGTCATTAAAATTCTTTGGGAAAGTTACGCTGTGAGCATCGGGAAAGAAATTACCGCTCGAACAATGAGAGAGACGATTACGGGTGTAGCAAAAGGAATTACAGAGGATGGTGTATTGCTTCTAGAAGACCATGAAGGAAAAGTACATCATATTCATTCTGCAGATATCGAAATTAAGTAAAAGAAGTTCCTCTTTTGGAACTTCTTTTTATTTCAATAGTTTTGAGTTGAATTTGTAACATGATAATAAATTCTTTTCATATTTAAAGTTCATTTCAAAATAGCTTCCGTCGAGTTGACCTGGCATGTTATTTGACGATTACTTTGCCTGTCATTCCTTTAAGAAGATGGTATCGACATATTAATTCATATGTACCAGTATTTTTAGGTTTCACGGTAATATTCTTTTCTTTTCCTGACTGGACTACGACGTCAATACCGAGTTTTTTCACTGTAAAGGTGTGCTCGTTTTTACCTTTATTTTTCAATAGTAATGTTGTTGATCCTTCAAGCGGAATCGTTATGACATTTGGATTAAAGTAATCATCATTTAGTTCAACCTCAATCACTTTCGTTAAATCGGTGGGTTGTGTTACGACATGAACTGAGGCAAATACTTGGGAGGATCCTAAAGACATCCACCATACAATCATTACAAGCAAACTGCTGAATCGAAATAACCACCTGTTCATAGACATCTGCAATTCTCCTTTGTTAAGTACTTTCCTCAATTAACCTGCATCATTAGTTTAAGAGTTATACTATATAGTTAAATTGATTACAGAAAAAATTAACTTGGACTTTTTTAACATGCGTTGAAAAAACATGTATCTTTTCAGGATTGAATTATCCATAAAAACTGTATAGCATATATACTCTGGTGTTAAATTTCATATACCGTAATAAGAATAAAAAATTATTTTTTCAAAAAAATGTAGTAATTCCTTTTTGTAGTTTGCTATAATTAGTTCGAATGTGGGCAGTATCAGAGCGAACTGCACCATGATTCGAAGTCATACGAAAAATAATAACTTGGATTCTGCCTTGATCCAATAACGGACTGGGACAGAGGGATGAATAATGCCGACTAACACACAACCCTTCTGCCCTTTTATGGCCAGAGGGGTTTTTTTATATAATTTCGGCCATCTCCTCTCTCCTGCATAAAGGAGGAGTAGTTTTTGAAAACAAAAACAGATTTTTTGAAGATGAAAGAGCAAGGTGAGCCGATTACAATGCTAACGGCGTATGATTATCCATCTGCTAAATTAGCAGAAGAAGCTGAAGTTGATATGATTCTAGTTGGAGATTCTCTTGGAATGGTTGTACTCGGATACGATTCAACAGTACCTGTAACAGTAGAGGATATGATTCATCATACGAAAGCTGTACGCCGCGGAGCGAAAGAGACGTTTATTGTAACTGATATGCCATTTATGTCGTATCACGTATCATTACAAGAAACGATGGTGAATGCACGCCGAATCGTTCAAGAGAGCGGGGCACACGCACTGAAGGTAGAAGGTGCTGGAGAAGTTATATCGACGATTCAATATTTGACGAACGCAGGAATTCCTGTTGTAGCGCATTTAGGTTTAACCCCTCAATCTGTAGGAGTGTTGGGTGGATATAAAGTGCAAGGAAAAGATGCGGAGAGTGCAAAAAAATTAATAGAAGATGCAAAGAAATGTGAAGAAGCTGGTGCAATAGCGCTTGTGTTAGAATGTGTACCAATGCAGTTAGCAGAACTTATTTCAGAGCAACTAACAATACCAACAATTGGGATTGGCGCAGGACAAAAAGTAGATGGGCAAGTGCTTGTTTATCATGATCTTATCTCATACGGCGTAAATCGTGTTCCGAAATTTGTGAAGCAATATACGTCTGTTCAAGAGGAGATTGTGCGTGGGATTTCACAATATGTTACTGAAGTAAAGACAAGGCAATTTCCTGAAGAAAAACATTCGTTCACAATGAAAGAGGAAGAATGCTTAGCGTTATACGGAGGAAAACAATAATGAAAATCGTAACTACAGTGCAAGAGATGCAGCAAATTACGAGCGAACTTCGTGCAAGTGGAAAGAGTATTGGTTTTGTTCCAACAATGGGTTATTTACATGAAGGCCATGCTACTTTATTACGTAAGGCAAGAGAAGAAAATGAAATTGTAGTTTTAAGTGTATTTGTAAACCCACTACAATTTGGCCCAAATGAAGATTTAGATCGATATCCTCGTGATATTGATAGAGATGAAAATGTAGCAAAAGAAAACGGTGTAGATTATTTATTTTATCCGAGTGTAGAAGAAATGTATCCAGCAGAACAAACAACAACGGTAGAAGTTGTGAAGCGCACGGACGTATTATGCGGTCAACAAAGACCTGGTCATTTTGCTGGTGTTGCAACTGTACTAATGAAACTATTTAATATTACGCTGCCAAAGCGTGCTTATTTCGGTATGAAAGATGCTCAACAAGTTGCAGTAATTGAAGGATTTGTAACTGATTTCAATATTCCAGTTACAATCGTACCAGTTGATATTGTAAGGGAAGAAGATGGTTTAGCGAAAAGTTCTCGTAACGTGTACCTATCACAAGATGAACGTGAAGAAGCTCTTCATTTATACCGCAGCCTATGTATAGCGAAAGAAAGAATTGAGGCAGGTGAACGTAATCCCGAAATCATTACAAATCTTGTGAAAGAGTATATTGAGACGCATACGAAAGGCACTGTAGATTATGCAGATTTATATGCATATCCGTCATTAACAATGGTAGAGAAAGTCAAAGGAAGAATCATTTTAGCTATTGCAGTTAAGTTTGAAAATGTAAGATTAATTGACAATATAACATTAACAGTTAAATAAGGGGGAGCATCTATGTTTCGCACAATGATGAGAGCAAAGTTACATCGTGCAACTGTAACGGAGGCAAATTTAAATTATGTAGGTAGTATTACAATTGATGAAGACTTAATGGATGCAGTAAATATTGTAGAAAACGAAAAAGTCCAAATTGTAAATAATAATAATGGTGCTCGCTTAGAGACATACGTTATTAAAGGGGAACGCGGTAGTGGTGTTGTTTGTTTAAACGGTGCTGCGGCAAGGCTTGTACAACCAGGGGACAAAGTAATTATTATTTGTTATGGGCTAGTTACGGAAGAAGAGATTCATAAACAAGAACCAAAAATTGCAGTATTAGACGATAATAATCAAATTATTGAAATGTTAGGTGCTGAAAAAGCGGGTACGATATTATAAGTAGAAAGGCTATCTCCATTGCGGAGATAGCTTTTTTGTGCATCTTTTCATTAAGATGAGATAAAACGTGGTATAGTAACATTATATAAATTATTGTTGTTTGAAAGGTAAGAAATTGAGGTGTTACATATATGAGTAAGCGTTATGTCGTTGTTGATTTAGAGACGACAGGGAACTCCTGGAAAGATGGGAAGGATAAAATTACCCAAATTGCAGCTGTTGTAGTAGAAGATGGAGAGATATTGGAGATTTTTTCGTCTTTTGTTAACCCAAAGAGAGAGATCCCACCATTTATTACAGAATTAACAGGGATTGATGAAAGTCTTGTAAAACAAGCCCCGTTATTTCAAGATGTAGCCCCGATGATTGTTGAGCTATTACAAGGTGCGGCTTTCGTTGCGCATAATGTTCACTTTGATTGGAATTTTTTAAATGAAGAATTAAGGCAAGCTGGATATACAGAAATACATTGTCCGAAAATCGACACGGTTGAATTGGCTCAAATTCTTTTGCCGACAGCCGATAGTTATAAATTACGTGATTTAGCTAAGAAGCATGAACTAGAGCACGATCAACCACATCGTGCGGATAGTGATGCTCTTGCAACAGCGGAATTATTTTTACAATTTTTAAATGAAATTGAAAAGTTACCACTTGTCACGTTGCAATCGCTTTATGAATTAAGTGATGTGTTCCAAAGCGATATAGCTGATGTGCTTTCTGAAAATATTTTAAAGAAAGTAATGCACGGTAAAGAAGATATAGCGGAGTATGAAATACATCGAAATATTGCGCTGAAAAAGCGGAACTATTCCTTAAACCTTGGAGAAACGTGTTCATCAAAGTTTGATGCTTTCTTGAATAAAACGATGGATAAATTGGAATCACATATGCCAAAGTTTGAAAGAAGAGAAAGTCAACAACTGATGATGAAAGAGATATATACGGCGTTAAGAGATTCTCGTTTTTCACTAATTGAAGCGGGTACAGGAACAGGAAAGACTCTTGCTTATTTGCTTCCTAGTCTTTATTTTGCAAAGAGAAAAGAAGAACCTGTCATTATAAGTACACAAACGGTACAACTCCAACAACAAATATTAGAAAAAGAAATTCCGTTATTACAAAAAATAATGCCATTTTCATTTGAGGCAGCTCTTCTAAAAGGAAGAAAGCATTATTTATGCTTACATAAATTTGAGTATGCTTTGCAAGAGGAAGAAAAAAATTATGATATGGCACTTACGAAGGCGAAGATTTTAGTTTGGCTATTGCAAACTGAAACAGGTGATCGAGACGAATTAAATATTCCTGAGGGCGGAAAGTTACTTTGGAATCGTATTTGTAGCGATGCGTATAGTCCAGGCGGTATGCAAAGTAATTGGTTTAGTCGTTGTTTTTATCAGCGAGCGAAGAATAAAGCTTTATTTGCAGATATCGTTATTACAAATCATGCGTTATTATTTCAAGATTTTTCAAGTGAAGAACCGTTGTTTGCTTCATGCGAACATATTATTTTTGATGAAGCTCACCATATTGAAGAAGCTGCGAGTAGAACATTGGGTGAACAGTTCTCTTGTATGTATTTTCAATTGGTTATATCTCGTCTTGGGACGCTAGAAACAGAAGATGTACTCTCCAAAGTATATAAAATGATGAAAAAATCAGAGCAAGCATCTCGTTCAACTTTCCGTATGATAAGTTATAGTTTGAAGGAACTTAAGTTTGATGCGGATGAACTCTTCCAAATGTTACGTACTTTTATATTTAAACAAACAAAGCAAGAGCAAGGAACGAATAATATGCCGCTCATCTATAGGTATAACGCAGAACTAGAAAAAGGTAAGTTGTGGGATAGTATCGTCGAATTAACAAATCGTTTTATATATGAATTAAGAAGGGTAGTAACTGCTCTTGAGAAGCAAGTGGATATATTGCAAAGTAAGTTAGAATGGGAGATGCATGTTGTAACAGGTGAATTTATGCATTTAATTGAGTTGCTGAGAAAGATGGCAGAATCATTACAGTTACTCGTATTAGAAAAGAATTCGTATGTAACTTGGATGGAGACTGAAACGAAAGGGACGATTCATTCAACAGTTCTATACGCACAGCCTGTCCATATTGGTGAAAGATTTGCTGATGAATTTTTAACAGAAAAAAAGAGTGTTATTTTTACATCCGCAACACTAACAGTTAACGATACGTTTGATTATATAAAAGAGGAACTTGGTTTACATGATTTCGCTCCAAATACTTTAAAGGTTCCGTCACCATTTCGTTATGATGAACAGATGAAATTAATGGTTTCAACGGATGTACCTTTTATTAAGCAAGTAAGTAATGAGCGATATATTGAATCTGTATCGGAACATATTGCAAAGATAGCAAAAGCCACAAAAGGCAGAATGCTCGTTTTATTCACTTCGTATGAAATGTTAAAAGAAGCGTATGCGAATTTAAAAAATAATGATGAATTAGAGGGTTATTTATTACTCACCCAAAGTGTGAATAATAGAAGTCGAAGCCGCTTAATTCGAAAGTTTCAAGAGTTCGACAAATCAATTTTATTAGGGACGAGCAGTTTCTGGGAAGGAATAGATATTCCTGGAGATGCCTTAAGTTGTCTTGTTATAGTCCGTCTACCATTTACACCTCCTCATCAGCCGATGATGGAAGCGAAAGGTGAGTGGCTAAAAAATCAAGGTGAAGATGTATTCGCTAAATTAGCGCTCCCGCAAGCAATATTACGTTTCAAACAAGGATTCGGCCGCTTAATTCGAACGAATACAGATACAGGAACGGTAGTAGTGTTAGATCGTCGTTTGACGAGTTCTTCCTATGGAAAACGATTTCTACAATCGATTCCTAACGTACCTCTTTATGAAGGACCATTAGAAGAATTGTTAGTACAATTAGAAGAACCATCAAATGAATAAAAATGGAAGAAAAATACGCCTGAAGTACTTATAAACTTCAGGCGTAAAAAATGTGGGTAGGAGGAATTTTATTTTTCTTACTTCTTGTATACAAAATGTGTTGGTTTTCGACTTGAAACCTTTTTTTGCTGTACATGTCCTGCTATAATAGATGGGTGATGAAGCAGGGGTTGTAAAGAATGTACTCTTATTGTAACCGCATTGCGTTCTTCTATAATTAGAAATTTTTGTGTAACGGAGGAGTTTTTTCATGGATAAGAAAATCGAAGTACTATCAACGACGCGTATTAAATATTCGTCGGATTTGTATAAAATTGTTGATAGTTTAAATCGTACGTTAAAAGAGCAGGACCTCATGTTCGGACTAGCATTAGACGAAAAAGATAAAGAAACAGCTGTATTTACGATTTACAGAACGTAGTGATACAATGAAAAAGTGGATCTTTGCAATCATTATTGTTACCGTTGCTAGCGGAATATATGGGGCGTATGTTTATAATAAAGCGATGGGAAAGAAAATTCCAAAAGAGTCGAAATTTGTAGAAATTGCTAAAGAAAAAGCAAAGCTTACAAAGGTGAAATCTGTTGATTATTACAACGGAAAATCTGCATATATAGTCGTGCAAGGTACAGATGAAAAGGGAGAACAACTTATCGTTTGGGTGCCTGAGAAAAAAGGGGATACTGTAGTAAGGAAAAAGAGCGAAGGTATTTCTGAAAAAGAGGCTATACAAAGAACAATAGAGCAAGTCGGCAATGAAAGTAAGGAATCAAAAAGTAAGCCGAAAGAGATTATGAAAGTGAAATTAGGCTTTGAAAATGATGTACCACTATGGGAAGTTACATATATTGATGATGACAATCGTTATAGTTATTACTATCTTGAATTTAAAGATGGAAAATTTTTAAGACGATATAGCATTGAAAAATAGATGTAGGGGGAACTACAAATGAAATTAGCAAAGCGAGTAGCTGCTTTAACACCGTCTTCAACTTTAGAAATTACAGCAAAGGCACAAGCATTAAAAGCAGAGGGTCATGATGTAATTGGATTAGGGGCAGGGGAACCTGACTTTAATACACCAGAGCATATTATGGATGCTGCACATAAAGCGATGTTAGAAGGGCATACGAAGTATACACCAACAGGTGGATTACAATCGTTAAAACAAGAAATTGTGAAGAAATTTACTCGCGATCAAGGTATTGCGTATGATCCATCTGAAATTATTGTATGTAATGGTGCAAAGCATGCATTATATACATTATTCCAAGTATTACTTGATGAGGGAGATGAAGTTATCATCCCAACTCCTTACTGGGTAAGCTATCCAGAGCAAGTAAAGCTTGCTGGCGGTAAGCCGGTTTATGTAGAAGGTTTAGAAGACAATGAGTACAAAATTACAGCAAAGCAGCTGCGTGAGGCAATTACAGAGAAAACGAAAGCAGTTATTATTAATTCACCGAGCAATCCAACAGGAATGATTTATAGCAAAGAAGAATTACAACAGCTTGGAGAAGTATGTTTAGAACATGATATTTTAATCGTTTCTGATGAAATTTATGAAAAATTAATTTATGGTGGCGTAGAATATACTTCAATTGCCCAGCTTTCTAATGCATTAAAAGAACAAACACTTATTATTAATGGTGTATCTAAATCTCATTCTATGACAGGATGGCGTATTGGATATGCTGCAGGAAATAAGCAGCTTATTAAAGCAATGACGAATTTAGCGAGTCATAGTACGTCAAACCCTACTTCAATCGCTCAATACGGCGCAATTGCGGCATATGCAGGCTCACAAGAACCTGTGGAAACAATGCGTCAAGCCTTTGAAGAGAGATTAAACATCATTTATGATAAATTAATTCAAATCCCTGGCTTTACTTGTATTAAACCGCAAGGGGCATTTTACTTATTCCCTAACGTAAAAGAAGCTGTAGCTTTATCAGGATATGCAACAGTTGATGATTGGGCAAAAGCTCTATTAGAAGAGGAAAAAGTGGCTCTTGTACCAGGTACAGGATTTGGTGCTCCAAATAATGTTCGTTTATCATATGCGACATCTCTTGAACAAGTAGAGAAAGCATTAGAGCGCATCCATACATTTATGAAAAGTAAAGTGCAAGCTTAATTTTATATTTCATTCATGTAATATAAAAAACCTCCCTATTAATGGGGAGGTTTTTTTGAAGGATTGTGGCAAAAAGAAATAGCTAAAGGTGTGTTATACTAGAGAGCGAGGTGTTTGGTGATGAAAAAGAAAATGATGTTACAGTGGTTTGAGCAGGGAAGCATTGCAATTCCAAAATTGCTTATGATGCATTATAAAAAATTAGGTTTAAATGAGACGGAATTTATGGTTGTACTTCATGTACACACATTTTTAGAATCAGGTAATTCGTTTCCGACTCCTTCAGAGATTTCTGAACGGATGACGATAACGGAAATGAAATGTATGGAAGTAATTCAGACGTTGATTCAAAAAGGTTTTTTATCACTAGAAGGTGGACAAAGATCAGAAGCGATGATGTGCGAAAGTTATTCTTTACAACCGTTATGGGAAAAAATATTACATTTCTTAATGGATGAATCAATAGAGGAAGAGCAAAAAGAAAAAAAACAGCTACAAGTAAATTTATATACAGTATTTGAAAAAGAATTTGGAAGACCACTTTCGCCGTTCGAATGTGAAACGTTAGGGATGTGGGAGGACCAAGATCAACATCATCCAAATTTAATTCAAGCGGCTCTTAGAGAAGCTGTAATGAGTGGAAAACTAAATTTCCGATATATTGATCGTATTTTATTTGAGTGGAAAAAGAATGGAATTAAAACGGTAGATCAGGCTCAAAATCAAGGTCAAAAATTTAGAGCGAATCAACAAAGGGCACAACAAATGACAAAACAAGAGACGAAATTTACTGGAAAAGTGCCTTTTTATAATTGGTTGGAGCAGTAATATAGGAGGAAAAATATGCTTAACAAAACGCAAATCCGTTATTGTTTAGACACAATGGCGGATATGTATCCAGAAGCACATTGTGAATTGGTTCATGATAATCCATTTGAACTTGTAATCGCGGTGGCGTTATCTGCACAATGTACGGATGTACTTGTAAATAAAGTGACAAGAAATTTATTTCAAAAATATAAAACACCAGAAGATTATTTAAGTGTTTCTCTAGAAGAATTACAACAAGATATACGCTCTATCGGATTGTATAGAAATAAAGCAAAAAACATTCAAAAATTATGCCGAATGTTATTAGATGACTATAATGGAGAAGTACCGAACGATCGAGATGAACTTACGAAATTACCAGGTGTAGGAAGGAAAACAGCGAATGTTGTAGTTTCCGTAGCGTTTGGAATTCCGGCAATTGCTGTTGATACACATGTGGAGCGAGTGAGTAAACGATTAGCTATGTGTAGATGGAAAGACTCTGTGTTAGAAGTAGAAAAAACATTAATGAAGAAAGTACCAATGGATGAGTGGGGAGTTACACATCATCGTATGATTTTCTTTGGACGTTATCATTGTAAAGCACAACGACCGCAATGTGAGGAATGCAGACTGTTAGAAGTATGTCGTGAAGGAAAGAAGCGAATGAAGGTGAAATAAAGGATGGAACGAGTTATAGAAATACCGAAAGAATTTCACTGTTTACCATTTTTTAAAGAAAGTGTAAATTTAATTAAGTATCATACAGACAATTCTTTTGAAGAGATAATACAAAATACTTACTTTATATTTGATATTGAAAGACAGTATGAGCCATGGAAGGAAATTGAAAACAGCATTCCAGCGATGTTGAATGTATGGAAAAATAAGCATGAAGACATTGCTATACTGTTTCGAAATAGAAATAAGCAAGAGGCTGAGGGACCAATGATTCTTTTTGCAGCTCACTTGTTATCGGTTGTCTATTGGCTAAATGAACAACCTGTTCATAGTTTGAATGAAATACAAATAAATACGAATAAATTAAAAGTGCAACCTGTTAATTTTATGGAAAGATATTCATTCATTATAAAGAAACCGAGTAATTATCATTCTTATATTCAATTAGCGCAGTTGTATATCGAAATAGAAAAGCTGTATGTAAAGAAAATGATAACAAAAAAGAAGTCCGCTTCTCGTTAAGAGAAACGGACTTCTTTTTTTGTATATTAGGACTCTGTTGTAACAACAGCACCGTCTGCGTGAGGTGTATCTCCTCCGGGATTTTGGTGTTGCTGTTCTTGTTGTTTCTTAGCCTCT
>NZ_KV827854.1:241397-429142 GCF_001836235.1 Bacillus sp. HMSC036E02
TTCTTGTTGTTTCTTAGCCTCTTCTTCAGCTTTTTTCTTGGCCTCTTCTTCAGCTTTCTTCTTAGCTTCTTCTTCAGCTTTTTTCTTAGCTTCTTCTTCAGCTTTCCTTCTAGCTTCCTCATCAGCTTTCTTTTGAGCTTCTTCTTGCTGTTTACGTTGTTGTTCTTGCTGTTGCTGTTCTTGTTGTTTCTTAGCCTCTTCTTCAGCCTTTTTCTTAGCTTCGTCTTGTTTTACTTTATCTTCATTAGCCTTTTTCTGGGCTTCCTCATCAGCTTTTTTCTTAGCTTCTTCATCGGCCTTTTTCTTAGCCTCTTCTTCAGCTTTTTTTGCATCTGGAGTTCCGCCAGGCGCAGTGAAGGATGCACCAACTGCTGGGCTTGTGCCAGTACCTTTTTTCGCTACTACAGAGAAGCTGTAAGTAACACCTGGTTTAATACCACCAAGAGTAGCTGTCGTACCACTTATTGATAGGCTACCACTTGAACCGTCAGTTGCTTTATAGCTCGCTGCATATGCATCAACTTCTGCTGGTCCAGACCAGTTTAGTGTAACTGTGCTAGCGCCATCAAAAGTGACATTCAGACCACTAGGGGCATCTACTTTAATTTGTTTAATTGCATCTTTTTTCGCACCTTTTACGTATAACTCTCCGTTTATTTCTTGTACAGAAGAAGGACGTTCAAAGCGTGATTTATCTGTAGCGAATTTGCTCATCATTACTTGGAACATTTGCTGTGCAATTCTAGTGGAGCGATCGCTAACATAATTTTTTGGACCATCTTTTTCGTAACCGGTCCAAACAGCCATTGTGTATTGTGGCGTATATCCAGCAAACCAGCTATCTCTGTTTGCATCAGCTGGGATGTCATATTTTTGAAGAACTGATTCATCAAAGTTTTGTGTTCCTGTTTTACCTGCTACGTCAACACCTGAAACGTATGCTGTTGGACCTGTACCACCAGAACCAGGTTTTACTACGTCACGAAGAACGTCAGTAACCATATAAGCTGTATAGTCTTGCATTGCGCGATGTTCTTTCGGTTTAAAGCTTTTCTTTTTCCCGTCCGGGAAGGTTACTTCTTTTACGAAGTGTGGTTTATTATAGTTACCACTATTACCAAAGGTTGCATATGCACCTGCTACTTCTAATGGAGAACTATCGTTACTACCGATTGCTGTTGATTCGTAGACTTTTCCTTCTTTAAAGGTCATGCCTAAACCTTCAGCAAATTCTTTTGACTTATTAAGACCAACTGTTTGTGCTGTCTTTAAAGCTGGAATGTTTAATGACTTTTTCAAAGCTTCACGTAGTGAAACGTCACCTTTGTAACTCTTTGTTGCATTTTGTATTTTCTTACCATTGGAATACGTATACTCTGAGTCGTTTAATTGATGGTATGTAGACCATTGTAAATTTTCAATTGCCGGACCGTAGTCGAAAATTGGTTTCATTGTTGAACCAACTTGGCGTTTTAAATCAGTTGCCATATTATGACCTTTGAAAGTAGACTTACTTTCTTTACGTCCAGCACCAATTGCTCGAACTTCTCCAGACTGTGTATCCATAAATACGAATGACCCTTGGAATTGATCGTCCGGATACTTAATAAGATTGCCATCCATAATTTTGTCGGCGTAATCTTGAGCATCTTGATCAAGTGTTGTATGAATCGTTAAACCATCTGAACCGATATTTACATCAGGATATTCTTTTTCAACTTCTTTTACAACCGCATCTAAAAATGCTTGATACTTCATCTCAGTTACTTCTGAAGACGGTTGAAGGCCCTCAGTTACTGGAATCTTAACGGCGTTATTCATTTCTTCTTTTGTTATATAACCATGTCGATTCATTAATGATAATACGACATTACGACGATTTGTTGCTCGTTCAACATTTTCCTTTTTTGTTGGATCATAAATGTTTGGACCTTGGGGTAAACCAGCGAGCATAGCAGCTTCATGTAATTGCAAGTCTTTTAAATCTTTACCATAATATTTTTGCGCTGCTGTCGCAATACCGTATGAACGGTTACCTAAATTAATCTTATTTAAGTACATTTCTAAAATCTCATGTTTAGAGTATTGTTGCTCTAATTTGTAAGATAAGTACCATTCTTGCACTTTTCTTTTAGCAGTTTTGTCCATCGTTAGAAAGTAGTTTTTAACGACTTGCTGTGTAATCGTACTACCACCTTGGGAACCGAAACCACCAGTGACATTTTCCATAACTGCTTTTGTAGTTCGTTTAAAATCAATTCCATTATGATCATAGAAACGCGAATCCTCAGTTGCAAGAAATGCATTTTCAACTACTTTTGGAATTTGATCATAAGTAACATGTGTTCGTTTTTCAGCACCGTATTCATAAAAGAAATTTCCGTTTTTATCGAGAAACTTTGTTGATAAAGGATTAACAAGTTTGGATTTGTCTAATTTTGGAGCGTCCTTTACCATAACAAAGAAAGCGGAAACGCCGGCTACAAGACCAACGATACCAAGAAGTAGACAACCTATAAGGAATTTCTTGAAAAAGGAGCCTTTTTTCTTTGGTTTTTCTTCTTTATGTGTTTTTTTCTCTTGATTTTTCACATGATTTCGTTCTGTACGAGAACGATAATTATCTGACATTATACTTTCTCCTACCTTTCATTCTCTCCCCCAAAAGTCGAAAAAAGAGCCTTAGTGATGACTCTATCACGAAAAATAAACCATGTCTAGTACACGGATATAGTCAATCCGAGGGTGATAACCGCATGATAATAAGGATCCATGCTCTTCTATTTCTTCTTTCGTAATCGACTTGCGTCCACCAGTATTTTGACGATTCCAAAATGCAATAATATGTTTTGCATCTAGTAAATAAAATTCATCAAAAAGTGTAAATTTAATAATAACAAATGCAATTCCATTATGAGCAACCACTTGCTTCATATGTTCAATTTGATGAAGGTGGAAGTTTTGAAGTGGGAAACTAGTTTTATTTTTGGTTTCCTTTGCTTCAAAATCGATGTATTTCCCTTTGTATACACCGTTGTAATCTGTTGTAGAAGGTTGTTTAAAATACGCTTCTTTTACCACTGCAGCACTTCGAGCGGGGTAATCTACTTTTACAATTTGAAGAGGTGTAGGCTTTTTATGTACACATGCAATATTATGGGTTAAGTAATATTGATTTGTTTCATTCAATTCCTCTTCAAGGGACATACCTCTATTACTATAAGTATGTGTTTTTATAGGTGTTTTTTGAGGTTGTGAAGCTTGATTATACCTTTTTCCATTTGGGTAACGAATGGTCATAGTGTGTCCACCCCCAACTTGCTAAGAATTACTTACAAAGGTGATTATATCAAAAAATGAAAAAAGATGTGACCTTTTTGATGAAAGGTATGATGACTTATTTATGTTTACATGGAATGATTATATGAAAATTAAACAAAATCGAGAAAAAAATTTTTGTATAGAGGAAGAAAAAGCAATCATTCACAATATTAAAAAGAAAACAGAAATAGCTAATGTGGACAATATTTCTCGGACACAATCTTATCAAGAATATTATTTAAGAAATAGTGAAATCAGGTGGGCCTTTTTAGCGAGTATGGTTTCGAGAAATGCGGGCTGGAATATGACTGATTTAGAAGGGAGATATTATGCTACTGTTTTACCTAGAACGGTAAAAAAACATTTATTTCTTCTGTACGAACAGGCTAATTGGATTATTTTTTTAGATGCATTTCCTCAGCTATTATTGTATGAGGAAAGTAAGAAGAGACATGCACCTCTCTTTCATTTGTTGCAATACTTCAATGTATCAATTTTTATGGAAAAAGAATGGTTACTTTTCTGGGAAAGAAGAGATATGAATAGACTTATGACAGCGCTTATTATAAATGAACAAAATAAAATTCAAAAACCAGTCATTGAGAACACATATTTTAAAAAACATGTATTCCATACTGCACTTTTTAAAGTACAAGAAAGACTTCATATTAGTGCAGTTATCTTCCCAACAATTGAAGGGAGAATGTATGGGTTTTCGGTTTATCAATTTGAAACGTTACAAAAGCGTATAGAACTAGGAAAAAAATTAGCATGGTTATTGTTTCATCCAATTTATAATGGTTCGTTTTATAAGTTTGCACTGCAAACTACACATACTGGGTCTAGAGAAGATTATGAAGTTTACGCAAAGGAAACTCGAAAGTCTTATACGCCAACACTTAGAGATATTTATCCTGTTATTTTACATGGAGAAATAAAAATGAGAGATTGGTTTTGTGCAAATATGAAAATGAATGTGCTATTTGTACTTGAAGAACCTAAAGGGGAAGTTAATATAACAGAATGGTATAGAAGAAAGAGAGAACAAATCTATAGGCTATCTATCGTAAACCGTTTTGCTAAAAGGATCGATGAGTTCATGATATAATAAAAAAGAAGTCCCGTCTTCCATTTTGAAGACGGGACTTCTTAATTTGAAAAAATCCTGCTATGCGTGCTACAACTTTAATTTCAAAACGTAATGCTAGTAGGAGATTAAGGATGATTTGAAATTTAAATGTTCGTAATAAAGTCTCGCTTTATGTAGCAGGGAAGTTTGGACCATCTAGCTTTGGATTGCCAGTCTCGGGTTTATTTTGTTGTTTGTTTTGGTTTTTCTTTTTTTCATTTTTGTTCTTTGCCATTGTAATACACCTCCTTTTTGTATTGTTACCATTTCTATAAATGACATACGAAATGATTTCTTTGACGAATAACAACTAGTTTTGTCATGTGGGCAGGAGTGGTGAATCATTCGGCGAAATTACATGACAAAGGAAAAGCAAAGAAGGAGGCGTTTTGTATATGGCGATGGTTCAGAAGGAAGATGTAATGAAAAAAATGGATCAAATGTTAAGTTCTCTCGATTTGCTGGAAATGAATATAGGGATTAGAATGAATCATGCATTAAAGGATGCGAGTGAAAAAATATGTAATAAGATAGAAATAACAGAAATGCATATTGAACATATGGAAAATAAATTAGTGCATCACGAAGAAAAAGGGAATTGGGTGAAGACATTTCAAAACGTCGTAGTGAGTGCATAATAAGGTGGGAAAGAAATGAAGAATGAAGCATTAATACAGTCTTCAGAAAAACTCATGCAGTATAATAATGAAGCGAATGTAAAAAAAAGAGAACTAACTGAATACGACTTTTATAAGGATATGAAACCGTTTGTAGATATGGTAGATGAGGAATTAAAGAAGTGGAAAGAACTAGCTTATACGTGGATTAAAGAAGAAAAGCCAAAGTATATACATGTACAGCAAATTGATCAAGTATACGATAATTTACAAACGAATGTGTTGCAATGCTTTGTAAATAAAGGTAAAGGTAAACGATTCTTTGAAACACACCAAGCCATTTCGTATACTTTGCAAAATATAGTTGAGCAATGTAAATAACAAGAGGGAGAGCCCTCTTGTTATTTTTATGCTTCTGTCATTGTTGTAGGTTTTGTTGCGCCGTTTATTTCTAATTCTTTTATTAATGTTCGATAATCTGATATGCATATTTTTCCTTCGAGATACCAATGTCTCGCAAAGTCTAATAATTCATTTGCATTCTCTGTGCAATACCCCTTTTTTTGAGAAAACGCTTGTTTTAAATCCCCTAATACCATGTTGATTCCTCCCCCATGAGAATCTTCTTCTTAATTATCATAGCATGGAAGGGTTTTCTTTTTTAATTTTTTAAAAATTTAAACTTCCGACAAAAATAGACATATATTCCATCACACATATTATTTTATAGGTACATATTATATATGTAGAAACTTATGTGAAGGAGGAGAGAATGCATGTTTCAACAACCTAACGTATATCAGCAAACGAATCCATATGCACAGCAAAATATGTACCAATATAATACGGATACATATTTACGGTATAATATGTATCCTTTCGAGCCTTATTATGGAAATCAAAATTATTATCAACCGTTTGAAGTGTCCTTTATGAATCAAGCTCAACAACCACAACAGCAGCAACCTTATGTGAATCAAGTTCAACAATCACAAGCTCAGCAACCATACATGAATCAACCACAGCAGCAGCCTTATATGAATTCGCAATATTATATGCCACCACCATCGCCGTATGCTAATCAACAAGCGATGTTTTATCCACCAAAACAACCGTACCCGACGCAGGGTAAGCAAAAGCAACAACAGCCAAGCCAGTTTTCTAGTTTTGTTTCTCAATTTAAAACATCAGATGGTAACTATGATGTAAATAAAATGATGAATACAGCTGGACAAATGATGAATGCGATGAATCAAGTGACAGGTATTGTAAAGCAAGTTGGAGGCTTTTTTGGTAAGTGATGTTGAAGGATTGTCTATAAAAACAATGTAAATGAAATAAAGGACTAGACAAATTTCCTTGTAATAAATGGGTATATATAACAAACGGCTTTCTCTCTTTTCTCATACTGTAAAGTGTAATCAGATTTTTTTAACGAGAGAGGAGAGAAAAAACTATGCATCATTGTCATCCTTGCTTTGGAGGGCATAAGCCTACAGGACCTATTTGTACGACTGCTCCTGTCATTCATCCGACGAAACAATGCGTAACACACTCTTTTTCAACAACGGTGGTGCCACACATTTTCCCAACACATACAACACATGTACATCATCAACAAATTAAAAACCAAAACTTCTTCCCGCAAACAAATTCAAATGTAAATGTTGTGGACCCAATCGACCCAGGATTCGGCGGCGGATGTGGACCGTGTGGCCATGGACATCATGGACATCATGGACATCACGTATCACCATTTGGTCCAGGACCAAATGTATCTCCGTTTGGACCAAACGTATCACCATTCGGACCGAATATTGGACCAAACGTATCACCATTCGGTCCAAATATCGGACCAAACGTTGGTGGAATGTTTAAAAAGTAAATGATATGTTAGAACTAGCGAAATGCTAGTTCTTTTTTTGTAATTGGAGTGTTGATATGAAAGTTATTGCAGTAACAGGATATAAGCCATTTGAACTTGGAATATTTAAAAATGATCATCCAGGGGTGGAGTGTATAAAGAAAGCGTTACACCGTAAATTAACCAATTTTGTAGAAGATGGTTTAGAGTGGGTTATAATAAGTGGCCAATTAGGTGTAGAATTATGGGCTGCTGAAGTTGTTTTTGAAATGCAAGTAGAATATCCAGATTTAAAATTAGCGGTATTCACTCCGTTTTTAGAACAAGAAGAAAATTGGAAAGAAGATAATCGTGAATATTATGAATTTATCCTTTCTCAAGCAGACCATGTTGATAGTATCACGAAACGGAAGTATGAAAGTCCAGAGCAATTTAAATTAAAAAATCACTTTTTTATTGAAAAAAGTGATGCGCTTTTAGCGGTATACGATGAAGAAAAACCAGGAAGTCCCAAATATATTGTAGAAGCAGCAAAGAAAAAAGGAGAAATAGAAAATTATCACAGTTATTTCATTCTTTTTTCTGATTTACAAGATATAATAGAAGAGGAACAGTGGAATAATGCAGAGTAATATGTAATATAGTACTCGTATATATGATTGACAAAAAGCATTGTTTCTGAAAAAATTTAGTTAATGAAAGTTTTGGTAAAAATTTGAGGTGAAGAAAATGATTTCGGATAAAATTAAATTAACAGCGAAAGATATTTTAGAAAAAGAATTTAAAACAGGTATGAGAGGTTATCAGCAAGAAGAAGTAGACAAGTTTCTTGATATGATCATTAAAGACTATGAAGCTTTCCACAAAGAGTTTGAGCAATTAAAGCAACAAAATGCTCGTTTAAAGCGTGAATTAGAGGAACAAAAACTAGCAGTAACGCAAGTTCCACAACAACCTGTACAAACACCAGTTGCACAACCAGTTTATAACAACACGAATACGGATATTTTAAAACGCTTATCTAACTTAGAAAAAGCTGTATTTGGAAGTAAGTTATACGAATGATGTAAGGTGGGAAAAGGTTTAAGCATTTTACATAGAAAAAAACGTTGCAAAATCTTTTTGTTTCCACTATACTAATGGATGTCATAACGTTTGGGTAATCGCTGCAACGCCAACGTTGTAGAGGAAAGTCCATGCTCGCACGGCCTGAGATGGCTGTAGTGTTCGTGCCTAGCCAATTCATAAGCTAGGGTATTCTGGCTGTAAGGCTGGTTTAACGGCAGGGAAAAAACCTAAGTCCTTTCGGATATGGTTTGACTACCTTTAAAGTGCCACAGTGACGAAGTCCTTGAAGAAATGATAGGAGTGGAACGAGGTAAACCCCACGAGCGAGAAACCCAAATAATGGTAGGGGAATCTTTTCCAAGGAAATGAACGACGGGAAAGGACAGGTTTTATAACCTGTAGATAGATGATTGCCACCGGAGTACGAGGCGTGGGCCGTTTGTAGTACAAAGGAACAGAACATGGCTTACAGAACGTTATGAACCAACTATGAAATAACTCAGCTCTCCTTTGTTAGAGGAGGGCTTTTTATTTGTATGAAGTTATAAAGTATGAGTTAAAATGGTTAATGAGAAAATTTTTCGTAAAATGTAATGATTAATAGGACCAATTGCTATTAATTATTGTTTGAATATACATAAGAGGTGAATGCAAATGGGAAAAGTTACTTTAATTGCAACAGCGGCAATGGGTATTGAAGCGTTAGTTGCCCGAGAAGTTCGCGATCTTGGTTATGAATGTCAAGTAGAAAACAGCAAAGTAACATTTGAAGCAGATGAAAAGGCGATTTGTCGTACGAATTTATGGTTACGTACTGCGGACCGTGTAAAAATTAAAGTTGGCGAATTTAAAGCAACAACATTTGATGAGCTATTTGAAAAAACGAAAGCATTAAACTGGGGAGATTATATTCCAGAGAATGGTGAATTCCCTGTTATTGGTAAATCTTTAAAATCTGAATTATTCAGTGTTTCGGATTGCCAACGTATCGTTAAAAAAGCTGTCGTTGAAAAATTAAAAACAACATATAAACGTACAACTTGGTTTGAAGAAGATGGTCCATTATTCCGTATTGAGATTGCAATGCTCAAGGATATTGCAACATTAACAATTGATGCGAGCGGTGTTGGACTTCATAAACGTGGATACCGTATGGATCAAGGGGAAGCTCCGTTAAAAGAAACATTAGCTGCGTCTTTAATTAAATTAACAAACTGGAAGCCAGATCGTCCATTTGTTGATCCATTCTGTGGATCAGGTACAATTCCGATTGAAGCAGCATTAATTGGACAAAACATCGCACCAGGATTTAACCGTGGTTTCGCATCTGACGAGTGGGGCTGGGTAGGTAAACAAAACTGGCGTGAAGCTCGTCAAGAAGCTGAAGATTTAGCGAACTATGATCAACGATTACAAATCATTGGATCAGATATTGATCATCGTATGATTCGAGTTGCTCAAGATAATGCAGAAGAAGTAGGCTTAGGCGATTTAATTACATTTAAACAAATGCAAGTAAAAGATTTCACAACAAAAGAGGATTATGGCTATGTTGTAACGAATCCTCCATACGGAGAACGTTTAAGTGAAAAAGCACTTGTTGAACAATTGTACAAAGAAATGGGACAAGTATTCCGCCCATTAGATACATGGTCAGCGTATGTATTAACAAGTTACGAAGCATTTGAGAAGTGCTATGGAAAAGATGCATCGAAGAAACGTAAACTGTTTAACGGATTTATCCGTACAGATTACTATCAGTACTTCGGAAAACGTCCACCGCGTAATTCATAGTATAAAACTCCTCCAGCGCGCATATACTGGCTATTATGTAATGCGTAAAGGAGGAAGTGATATGGATAATTTCCAATTATCAATGATTCAAAAAGCTATTCACCGTACGTATGATGAGCTCGGAAAAGAAGTGGATAGTCAAGATGCGATTGTAGATGAAATACAAAAAGCACAAGAAGAATATTTGTCAGCTCTTTCACATGAAACAGCGATTGATAAAAGGTATTTAAAGTCATTAATATAGAAGAAAATTTTCCTTTTTCGAAAGGAAAATTTTTTTTCGTGTATTTATATGTATGGCAACAGGGGAAAGTAGCTGCACACATATGAGTAGCGGTTACTATATCTTTTTATAGAAAAACTTTTTGGTTGGAGGCTAAGGATGTTTACTGAGAAGAGATTACCATTTGAAGTAGGAAAACAAGACAATTTTTATGATAAGTTGAATGAGTGGATTGGAGATGTGTTTTACGACATCCTTCCGGAAAAAGGTTTTGAAGAGCGTGATGAACAAATTTTTATGGCGTTTCAATTAGAGCGTGCTTTCCAAGAAAAGAAAGTTATGTTCGCAGAAGCGGGTGTAGGAACAGGGAAAACTATTGTATATCTTCTATATGCAATTTGCTATGCGCGTTATACTGGAAAACCAGCTATAATTGCTTGTGCAGATGAAACGTTAATTGAGCAGCTTGTGAAAGAAGAAGGAGACATTGCGAAATTATCTGAAGCGTTAGGCTTATCTGTAGATGTAAGACTTGCGAAATCAATGGATAATTATTTATGTTTACGTAAGCTTGAAGATGTTATGAGTGGACGAGCTCCAGAAGTAATTGAAGACGTATATTATGAATTACCACAATTCGTATTTGATCATGGTACGATGCAAAACTTTACTCACTATGGTGACCGAAAAGAATTTCCACTATTAAATGACGAAGAATGGTCAAAAGTAAATTGGGATTACTTCCAAGATTGCTTCACTTGTGATTCTCGTCATCGTTGCGGTCAAACTCTTTCACGTGAACATTATCGTAAAGCAGCAGATTTAATTATTTGTTCTCAAGATTTTTATATGGATCATATTTGGACGTACGATGCTCGAAAGCGTGAAGGACAAATTCCATTATTACCAGAAAGTAGTTGTGTTGTATTCGATGAAGGACATCTTGTAGAATATGCAGCTCAAAAAGCTTTAACATATCGTTTAAAGCAAACGATGATGGAGCAACTTTTAACGAGATTATTACAAAACGATATTCGTGAAGAGTTTGCACATTTAGTAGAAGAAACAATTTGGCAAACAGAGCGATTCTTTGATGTGTTACAAGAAAACAAAAAAGAAATTGCCGGTTCTGATCGTTTAGAAATTACTGTGACAGAAAAAGTAACAGCTGAAGCAAAACGACTTTATGCGAAAATTGGTGAAGTCGGTGATGCGTTAGTATTTGAAAGTGAAATGCATACAGTAAATACGTATGATTTAAATATCGTTGATGAACATTTAGATGTATTAGAACATTCACTTCGTCTATTCATGCATGAGAAAAATGTAATTACATGGGGTGAAGAAGGTGATGGAGCCTTCACGTTAGTAATTATGCCACGTGCAGTTGAAGAAGTATTACAAGAGAAAGTATTCTCGAAGAAAATCCCGTATATCTTCTCATCTGCTACATTATCTAATAACGATTCATTCGCATTTACAGCAAATAGCCTAGGGGTAAAAGATTACTTATCATTCTCAGTTGCCTCACCATTTGATTATGAAGAGCAAATGGCAGTAAACTTACTATCGCATACGAAAGAAGATGAGTGGGAAAGAAAGTGTCAATATACACTTGAAAATATACAGAAAACAAACGGACGTACACTTGTATTATTCCGTACAACGCAAGAACTTGCAGCGTTTAAAGAATATGTAAGTAAAGAACAAATGTCAGTTCCGTTCTTATATGAAGGGGATCAAGAAATTAGTCAGCTCGTTTCTCGTTTCCAAAATGAAGAAGAGAATGTACTTTGTGCCGTTCATTTATGGGAAGGTTTAGATATTCCTGGTTCATCATTATCACATGTTATCATTTGGTCATTACCATTCCCTCCAAACGATCCTGTGTTTGAAGCGAAGCGTAAACATGTGAATGACCCGTTCTGGGATGTAGATGTACCGTATATGATTTTACGTCTTCGTCAAGGGATTGGCCGTTTAATTCGTACGAGCGACGATAAAGGTGCTATATCAATCTTCTTATCTGATACAGAAGATGAGAAAGTGATAGAAGCGGTCAAAAACGTACTACCAGTAGAAGGTAAAGAATTATAAGGAGAAAGCTTGGCGCTTGCCAAGCTTTTTTTCTATTATAAAAGGAAATTAGATTTTCATGTCGAATTAAGTTTGAGGTAGAAAAAGGAGGTTTTTATACAATGACAGTAGCTACATATGAAGTAGAAAAACAATTTTTAACATACGTGAAGAAGATACAAAATTACGGAGAAGCATTAAGCTTAATGTTTTGGGACTTGAGAACAGGGGCGCCTAAAAAAGGTGTAGACCAGCGTTCAGAAGTAATTGGCATGCTTTCATCAGAAGTATTTGCCATGTCGACTTCAGATGAGATGGGGAACTATTTAACAGAGCTTGAAGCTTTAATACGTGAAGATAAACTTTCTGAAACGACGAAGAAAATGGTTGAAGAGTGTCGTAAAGAATATGATAGAAATAAGAAAATTCCACAAGCGGAATACGAAGCGTATGTGAAATTAGAAGCGAAAGCAGAGAGTGTGTGGGAAGAAGCTCGCGAAAAATCTGATTTCGAAATGTTCCGCCCGTACTTAGAAAAAATTGTTGAATTTAAAAAGAAATTTATTACATATTGGGGTTACGAAACATATAAATACAATACATTATTAGACATGTACGAGCCAGGTATTACAGTAGAAGTTTTAGATCACGTATTTGGTCAACTTCGTGAGCGCATCGTGCCGCTTGTAAAAGAAATCTCTGAGTCTAAAAAAGGATTAAAAACAAGTGCTTTATCGGAAAAATTTTCAAAAGAAAAACAAAAGAACTTTACATTAGAACTATTAAAGCAATTGAATTATGACTTTGAAGCAGGTCGTCTTGATGAAACAGTACATCCATTCGAGATTACATTAAATAGAGGGGATGTTCGTATTACGACACGCTATGACGAAAAGGATTTCCGCATGGCTGTGTTTGGAACAATTCATGAATGTGGTCATGCTGTATATGAACAAAATATTGCAGAGAAATTTGAAGGTACACCGTTATGTAGTGGAACATCTATGGGTATTCATGAGTCACAATCGTTATTCTTTGAGAACTTTATCGGCCGTAATAAATCATTCTGGAAGAAAAATTATGATTTATTAAAAGAGTATAGCAATGGTCAATTTGATGATATGTCAGTCGATGAATTTTATGATGCAATTAACGAATCAAAGCCGTCATTCATTCGTATAGAAGCAGATGAGCTTACATACCCGCTTCATGTTATGGTGCGTTATGAATTAGAGAAAGAATTATTTGATGGTACATTACAAGTGAAGGACTTACCAGCAGCTTGGAATGATAAGATGGAAGCATATTTAGGAATTCGTCCGGAAAATGATGCGCAAGGTGTATTGCAAGATGTTCACTGGGCTGGTGGCTCATTTGGATACTTCCCATCTTATGCGCTTGGTTACATGTATGCAGCGCAATTTAAGCAAAGAATGTTAAAAGACATTCCGAACTTTGATGCATTGTTAGAAGAAGGAAACGTAACACCAATTCGTGAATGGTTAACAGAACATATTCACCAATATGGTAAAACGAAAAAGCCACTTGAAATTTTAGAAGATGTAACAGGCGAAGGGCTAAATGCAAATTACTTAGCAGATTATTTAGAAACGAAATATAAAGAGATTTATGAGTTGTAAAAAAAGAGCTGCTTAATTGCAGCTCTTTTTATTAAAGGGGATGAGAGAATGGGGTATACATATACAGTAATGAAGCAAGAAGAAGCGGAGGAAATCGCGTATAACTGGCATTATAAAGGGGAATATTCCTTTTACGATATAGAGGCAGATGAAGAAGATTTAGCTGAGTTTTTAGAGGGTGAGAGTAGAGGGAATCATGTGTTTTCTGTGAAAGAAAATGGTACTCTCATTGGGTTCTTTACGGTTTGTAAGATAAATAATGGAACGGTTGATATAGGACTTGGAATGAGACCTAATATAACTGGTAATGGATTTGGTTTACAGTTCGTGAATGCTGGACTAGCTTTTAGCAAAGAAAAATACGGATGCAAATATATAACACTATCAGTAGCGACATTTAATGAGAGAGCGATAAAAGTGTATAAAAGGGCGGGATTTGAAGCGGTTGGAACGTTTATACAGAAAACAAATGGTGGTTGTTTTGAGTTCTTGAAAATGAACTATATATGTAAACGTGATTAAAAAACAGAGGATCTTCTGTTTTTTTATTTTGATTTAGAAATATATGATACATATTGTTTACTTGTTGTAATTGAGGCTTTTGAAATTTTGGTAGAGGGTGTGTATGATAGAAGTTTAGTAGCA
The DNA here is from genome assembly GCF_001836235.1 of Bacillus sp. HMSC036E02. Classification (NCBI taxonomy): domain Bacteria; kingdom Bacillati; phylum Bacillota; class Bacilli; order Caryophanales; family Bacillaceae; genus Bacillus; species Bacillus sp. HMSC036E02. The sequence continues at coordinate 255,775 of NZ_KV827854.1, forward strand.
AATAGCAGGTTTAGCAAGGAAAGGTAGAGGTAGTATGATTACAATTAAAACGAAAAATGAAATAGATTTGATGCATGAATCTGGAAAATTACTTGCTTCATGTCATAAAGAAATTGCGAAAATGATAAAGCCAGGTATAACGACACAAGAGATTGATACGTTTGTTGAAATGTATTTAAAAAAGCATGGTGCCACATCTGAACAGAAAGGTTACAACGGGTATCCATATGCGATATGTGCATCTGTAAACGATGAAATGTGTCATGCGTTTCCGGCCGATGTTCCTTTAACTGAGGGTAATATTGTAACAATTGACACGGTAGTAAACTTAAATGGTGGTCTTTCAGATTCTGCTTGGACGTATAGAGTTGGAAAAGTTTCTGATGAAGCAGAAAAGTTGTTGTTAGTAGCTGAGAATGCTTTGTATAAAGGGATTGATCAGGCGGTAATTGGTAATCATGTAGGAGACATTGGCTATGCAATTGAAAGTTATGTAACAAATGAAGGTTTTTCTGTCGCAAGAGACTTTACGGGACATGGGATTGGTAAAGAGATTCATGAAGAACCAGCAATTTTTCATTTTGGGAAACAAGGACAAGGACCTCAGTTACAAGAAGGAATGGTAATTACAATTGAACCGATTGTAAATATAGGTATGCGATATTCTAAAGTAGATTTAAATGGGTGGACTGTACGAACGATGGACGGGAAATTATCAGCTCAATATGAGCATACAATTGCGATTACAAAAGATGGGCCAATCATTTTAACGAAGTTGTAATTGGGAATGAAAGAGTTTGCAAAACTCGAACAAAGATAGTGGTTTTTAAAAATTTGTACGTGTTTTTTTGATAAATGCTTTTCAAAGCATAAAAAGTACGTTATAATCCTTCTATAAAATAAATAGTTAGCTACACTCATATAATCGCGGGGATATGGCCTGCAAGTTTCTACCGAAGTACCGTAAATACTTTGACTATGAGTGAGGACGAATATAATTGCTTGTTTAGCATTCTTTTTTTGCGAAACTCCAAAAGCGCGTCTCTCACTTGTAACGAGTGGTGGCGGCTTTTGGAGTTTTTTTATTGCATAAGAGGGGGAACAAACATGAAAGTATTACAAGAAAAGATTTTGAACGAAGGAAAGGTTTTATCTGGTGACGTATTAAAGGTAGATGCTTTTTTAAATCATCAAATTGATCCAGTACTTATGCAAGAAATCGGAAAAGAATTTGCTAAACGTTTTAAAGAAGAGAACATTACAAAAATCGTGACGATTGAATCTTCAGGCATTGCACCAGCAGTTATGGCTGCATTAGAGCTTGGTGTAAAAGTAATTTTTGCAAGAAAACGTAAATCGTTAACGTTACAAGATAATATGTACGTTGCAAACGTATATTCATTTACGAAACAAGAGACGAATGAAATTTCATTATCTCGAAATCATATCGATGAAAGTGATCGCGTTTTAATCATCGATGACTTCTTAGCAAACGGTCAGGCTGCTTTAGGTTTAATGAGCTTAGTAGAGCAAGCAGGAGCGAGTATTGCAGGAATTGGAATTGTTATTGAAAAAGCATTTCAAGATGGAGGAAAGAAGCTTCGTGAACAAGGCGTTCGTGTTGAATCACTAGCAGAAATTGCATCACTTGATAACGGCACAGTTACATTTGTACAGCAAGAAACTGCGGAGGTGAAATAAACGATGAAGCAACATCCATTTAAAATCGCATCGCTCGGTATGCAGCATATGCTTGCTATGTATGCTGGTGCAATTATCGTTCCGCTGATTGTGGGCGGTGGACTTGGTTTAAATCAAAAAGAGTTAACGTACTTAGTCTCAATTGATTTATTAATGTGCGGCGTTGCGACAATTTTACAAGCATTATCAAATCGCTTTTTCGGTATAGGACTTCCCGTTGTACTTGGTTGTACATTTACAGCGGTTGGGCCGATGATTGCAATCGGGAAACAATACGGCGTATCTTCTATTTATGGAGCAATTATTGCTGCCGGGTTATTCGTTGTTATTTTTGCGAAATTATTTGGAAAGCTTGTAAAACTGTTTCCCCCTGTTGTAACAGGATCTGTCGTTACTGTAATTGGAGTTACACTTGTTCCAGCAGCAATTAATGATATGGCTGGAGGAGTAGGAAGCAAGGATTTCGGTAGTCTTGAAAATTTAGCATTAGCATTTGGTGTGTTACTATTTATCATCATTATGTATCGTTTCTTCGACGGATTTATTCGTTCAATCTCTATTTTACTAGGACTTTTATTCGGTACAATCGTTGCAGCATTTATGGGGAAAGTAAGCTTGCAAGCAGTTGGAGAAGCAGATTGGTTCCATGGTATTCAGCCATTTTACTTCGGTACACCAACATTTGAATTGACGCCAATTATTACGATGACTTTAGTTGCTTGCGTAGGGATCGTAGAAGCAACAGGTGTATACTTTGCATTATCTGATATTTGCAATAAAAAGATTGGTGAAAAAGAATTAACAAAAGGCTATCGAGCAGAAGGATTAGCGATGGTGTTAGGTGGTATTTTCAACGCGTTCCCATATACAACATACTCTCAAAACGTAGGGCTTGTTCAATTAACTGGAGTAAGAAATCGCGTTATTATTTATACTTGTGGTGGTATGTTAATCGTTCTTGGATTCATTCCGAAAATTGCAGCTATTACAACAATTATTCCGAAATCAGTACTGGGCGGTGCGATGTTAGCAATGTTCGGTATGGTAATGGCATATGGTATTAAAATGTTAAGTAGCGTTGATTTTGGTAAACAAGAAAATTTATTAATCGTTGCATGTTCTGTCGGAATCGGACTTGGAGTTACAGTCGTTCCTACTTTATTCTCACAACTTCCAGAAAGCATTCGTATTTTAACAGATAACGGAATTGTACTTGGAAGTGCGTCAGCAGTACTTTTAAATATCGTATTTAATATGGTGCCGCAGCGCAAAGTGAAAGTAGAAGAAGAGCCAGTATCTATGCAAAGTGCAGTAAGAGAAGCGTGAAAAAGCAAGGTCTCGTTATGAGACCTTGCTTTTCTTTTTAAGTGGCATCATTTTCCCGTACGTACCAAGACGCCAAATGTACTCAAGTGGCCCGTATTGGTAATGTGAAAGCCACCAGCGGCTAATAAAGATTTGTAACGTGTAGAAACTAATGCAGAATATTGGTCCAACCCATAATGGAGCAGGATAATAATTTTTAAGGAATAGACCAAATACAAGTAATGTAACAATTGTATGCGAGATGTAATTTGTTAATGCCATTCGTCCAACGTGTTGGAACGGACGTAATAACGTTTGCCATTTTTCTTTTTGTAATAAACGCATTAGTGTGAAAATGTAGAATATGAATAACGTTTTTCCGCTAAACATTGTAAAGACCTGCATATAAATTGGTTCATAAAATGGTTTTGATAAGAAGTAACGGACCATGAAGAACCACATTGGTAATGTAAAAAGGAACATAATAATTTGCCATTTTTTAAGCTTTGAATCTAACTCTTTCGCGCGGCGGAAAATATCCTTTTTCCCGGCGTATAAACCAAGTAAAAACAGCCCAACTGTTTCTGGAAGCATAAGTAAATTTAATCCAATTCCATCAGCGTAAAATGCATGGAAACGATTTTGTATTTGTGACAGCCAATCTTCTAATGGCATGATAGGTAAGGAAAAACCTAGCTCTTCCTTTGGTACCAATGCAACTGTAATACCAGCCATTAGCATAATGAATTGAAAAATACTCAATAAAACGATAGCCCATATTAAAATAGTACGAGGTTCTCTCTTATAAAATAAAAATAAGAAAAATCCAGCAATCGCATAAGTATGTAAAATGTCTCCGTCCCATAAAAGAACGTAATGTAAGAAACCAAATAATAATAAAATAAGTAAGCGGCGAACAAATAAAATTTTCGGATGATCTGTTTTTGCTTCAGCACGAGTCATAAAAATGTAAAAGCCTAGGCCAAATAAAAAAGAAAAGATAGTATAAAACTTTGTTTGAATAAACATATCGTAAAATAGACGGATATAGCTATCTAGCCCTTCATAAACTCCTGAAATATCACGTGAGTCAATCCCAGCGATAACAGGCCAGTTCACAAGAAAAATACCTAGTACAGCTATTCCCCTAATAATATCGATGGAGTGGATCCTCTCGCCTTGTGAAATATTTTGTGTCATTTTTTTCCTCCTTGTTAAGTAATTCCCTTTTATTATACAAAATGTAAGATGGAGGGGATAGGGGATATTTCCATTTTTTTAAACTGTTAAGTTATGTAGGATGAGATATAATAAGAGTGCACAACAAGTTTTAACCTTTTTCAAAACAGGCAGTAAAGCTCCTTCTTATAAGGAGCTTTCTTTATGAAAAGTGTTGATAATGATTCTCTTTAATGATAAAATATATTTAAAATTGATAATCATTATCAAAAAGGTTGGTGTGTAAGTATGGTATATGCATTAGTAGCAGGTACAGTCGCTGTATATGCAGTTATTGCGAAGTATGTTTTAAATGGAGTAGGAACAGCAAAATGAGTGATATGACATAAAATCCCTTTCATTTGTAAAAAGAATGAAAGGGATTTTTTATTTTTAATGAGAATATGCTGAAAATTTAGTATGATAGTAAAGTGAAACTGTAATCAATGGGTAGGTGTAACTCTCACTGGTTATGAGCTCGCAAATAGCGGGGAAAAGTATATACATCTTGGATAAAGGGGAACAAGGGGATGACAAACATAGTACAGACAAACGGTATGAAAAAACTTGTTTGTTTTTATGAAGAGTGGCAAAAACACGGCGATGCAGAGAATAGTTTAAAGTTGTTTGAGGTGATTCAAAAATATAAACAAGAACAGCTTATGATAGCGTTCTGTGGTCACTTCTCTGCAGGGAAATCAACGATGATGAATCATCTATATAAAGCGCAGTTGTTACCAACAAGTCCAATTCCGACAAGCGCTAACGTTGTCAAAATTGAAAAAGGAATGGATCGTGTTGTTGTAACGGTTAAATCTGGAGAACAGTACGAGTATGACGGTGCATATTCAGCTGAAGAATTAAAACAAATTTGTAAAGATGGTGATGAGGTAATTGGTGTTCACATTTATCGGAATGATGCGCCAATTCCTGAAGGTGTTATGTTAGTAGATACACCAGGGATTGACTCAACAGATGATGCCCATCAATTAGCGACAGAATCAACGCTACATCTAGCAGACGTAATTTTTTATATGATGGATTATAATCACGTCCAATCGGAAGTGAATTTGCAATTTGTTAAAGAATTGAAACAACGTAATAAAACGGTTTATCTCGTTGTCAATCAAATAGATAAACATAAAGAAAATGAATTGTCGTTTGAGAATTATAAAGATAGTGTAAAGCAATCGTTCTCTAACTGGGATATTGAAGTAGATGGAGTATATTATACGTCATTACGAATGATGAACCATCCACATAATGAAATTGGAAGCTTAGAAACGTTAATTACTTCTATTATGAAAGAAAAAGAGCAGTATGTAAGGACTGGAATGGAGCGAGAAACAGAATATTTAATGGGGGAACATTTCTCGTTTATTGTTTCTGAAAATGAAAAAGCTCTTTTGAAATATGAGGAAGAGTTAGCATCACCACTTTCTATTTCAGAGGTAGTTGAAAAGAAGGAAGAGTTAACGGAAGCGAAAAATCGTGAGGCAAGTAAAGAGTCTCATGTGAGAAATGAATTTATAAAAGGCCTACAAGCTATATTAGATAACGCGTATTTAATGCCATTTGAAATGAGAGAATTGGCAAATGCGTACTTAGAAACGAAATTAACAAAGTTTAAAGTCGGTTTGCTATTTGCGAAAGGAAAGACGGAGCAAGAAAAACAAAGGCGTGTAGAGGCGTTTTATTCTGCCCTTCAAAAGACTGTTGAAACGCAGCTTGATTTTCATGTGAAGGAATTTATTGTAGCCTTCTTAAAAGAAGAAGGATTGTTCACGGAGGAAATTGGGAAAGACATATATGGGTTAGAAATTGCTTTCGGACCAGAAATGTTGGCTGAGGTAATTAAACAAGGCGCAGGTTTCACAGGTGATTACTTACTTCTTTATACAGCGGATGTAGCGAATGAACTAAAGAAGCGTTATTTTATAAAAGCACAGCAAATTTTTGATAAAAGTGCGGTCGTTTTAAAGCAAAAGGTGAGGGAAGCAGTTGCTCGTATTGAAGAAGAGATTGAAACATATACGATGTTGCAAACGGCGAAAGAAACACAATTACAATACAATAACAATTTGGCGGCATATGAAGACTATTTACGAAATGTTTGGCACGATCATGTTGCTACGCCTGAAGGTTTGCAAATAGATGAGATATTGCAAAGGGAAAAGCAAATTGTTAGTGAGAAATTTACACTACAAGAGCAGAAAATCGTAAATGATAACGTAGCGATTCATGAAGAAGAGCTGAAAGGAACGGCGGCTTTAAATATTCAGCGGATATTAGAGAAAGTGAAAAAAGCTGAAACGATATTAGAGCCATTGCCAGCGCTGAAACATGTACAGCAAGAGGTAATAGAGAAAAGAAGACGTGTAGAAACAAAACAATTTACAGTAGCGTTATTCGGGGCATTTAGTGCTGGAAAATCATCATTTGCCAATGCCTTACTCGGTGAGAAAGTACTTCCTGTATCACCAAACCCGACGACGGCAACGATTAATCAAATTTTGCCGGTTACAGAGGAAAAACCACATGGAACAGTAATTGTTCAGTTTAAATCAAAGCAAGCGTTATTAGAAGATATGAAAGCTGTTTATAAGCTGTTTCATTATGAGATTGCTACGTTAGATGAAGCGTTAGCACAAATTGATAAAGTTATGAAATATCCTTCACCAACTGGGAAGCAAAAAACAACATTTAGCTTTTTACGAGCGGTACAAAAAGGGTATGATGCAGTTTCTACTTATTTAGGAGAACAAGTACAAGTTACATTAGAAGAGTTCTCTGATTATGTAGCGAATGAAGAGAAATCATGCTTCGTTGAGTATATGGAACTTTATTATGATTGTGCTTTAACAAGGCAGGGAGTAGCGCTTGTAGACACACCTGGAGCGGATTCTATCAATGCTCGCCATACGGATGTTGCATTTCAGTATATTAAAAACGCAGATGCTATTTTATTTGTAACATATTATAACCATGTATTCTCTCGTGCTGACCGTGAATTTTTAATTCAGCTTGGTCGTGTAAAGGATACTTTTGCCCTTGATAAAATGTTCTTCTTAATTAATGCTGCGGATTTAGCAGAGTCTGAAGAAGAACTTGAAATGGTAAAAGGTTATATCGCAGATCAGCTACTGCAATACGGTATTAGAAATCCGCGTTTATTTGCAATTTCAAGTTTATGTGCGCTTGAAGAGAAACAAGGAAAGAATGTTGAAAAAGAGAAGTATGGTATTTTACAAAACTCTGGGATTACTAAGTTTGAGGAATCATTTACGTCCTTTATGATGAGAGATTTAATGCTTGTTTCTGTGCATGCTCTATATGGTGCGTTGCAAGGGGCAGATCAGCTTTTAGTAAACATGATAAAGGGTGCAAAGCAGGGGAATGAAGAGAAAGAGAAGCAAACGAAAAAATATGAAGCAGAGCGTGATCAACTACTTCATATCATTTCTTCATATAGTGTACTTGCTGAAGAACAGGCGATGCAAAATGAAGTGAAAGAGTTGCTTTATTACGTGCAACAGCGTCTATTCCTCCGCTATAATGATGTGTTTACTGAATTTATTAATCCGGCATCACTTCGAACGGATGGAAATGTGAAAACACAATTGCAACAGTGTGTTATGGAATTAGTAGCATTTATTCAGCATGATTTATTACAAGAAATGCGTGCGACATCATTACGCCTTGAAAAATGGATAGACGAAGCGATGAAGCGTGCAAAGGATGAAATTGTAGTGAACTGTAAAGTAGAAAATGAATCAATTTCTATGAATGGAACAGTGGAGTATGAATACAAAGATATTACACATAAAGAACCGTTCCCTTCAGTTGAAATAAAAGATTTCAAAAAAGCACTGGCACATTTTAAAAATGAGAAAAGCTTTTTTGAAAAGAATGACAAGGCTTTTATGCAAGAAGACGCTAAATCTGTATTAGAACCGCTCGTATCAAACTATGTAGCTGATGAAAAACATTTATTTGTTCATCATTATAAGCAAGAGTGGGATATGAAGTGGAATTTATTCGAAAAAGTGATGCAGCAAGATGTGATGAACTATTATGAAAGTATATTGTTTGCATTGGCTGAAACGATCGATGTATCTCTATATGAACAAAGTAAAGAACAATTGCAAAAGCAGTTAGTAGAGATTGAAAAAGAAATTTATGTTATATAGTCGTTATGAGAAAAAGATTCGTTCAATTTTCTTTTGAAGTACAGTATCTAAAGATTTTACAAATCCAGCAAATTCATCGGTAGAAATCATATGAGTAAGAACGAGTCGTCTGCCATCTGGTGTTTCACCGCATAAGACGAATGAAGAAAATTCATATGTTTTGTTTTCAACTACTAATTTTGGATAGGAATACGTGTCGCTTTTCTTCTTCTTTCCATCAATAGAGATGACGTTGCATTTTTTCTCATTGTTGTCCATGGTGAATCCCTCCTTTCTATTATTTATGGTAGACAAGGAGGGTTTAGAACAATAGAGAAGGGGGAATTTTTTATGTCTGTTGTAATAGAACGTATTCCAAAAGAGGCTATACCGAAGGCTTTATTGTTACTTGCTGATCCAAGTGAACGGCAAATAGCTACGTATGTACAAAGAGGATTAACATACGTAGCTAAGCAGGGGGGGAGCGTTATCGGTGTATATGTTCTTTTGGAAACAAGGCCAAAGACGATGGAAATCATGAATATTGCGGTTGCAGAGCATTTGCAAGGAAAAGGGATTGGGAAGAAGCTATTAAGGCATGCTGTAGAAACTGCTAAAGGATATGGTATGTCAAAACTTGAAGTTGGTACAGGCAATTCTAGTGTTTCACAACTTGCTTTATATCAAAAATGTGGATTTCGTATTTTTTCTATTGATTTTGATTACTTTTCGAAGCATTATGAAGAAGAGATTATTGAAAATGGAATTGTATGTCGTGATATGATCCGGCTTGCAATGGAATTGAATAAAAACGTATAACTATTTAGGGGGAAGAGAAGATGGAAGTACATAAAGCAATTACAGCACATTCTCGTAAACAAAATGAAAGTGTAAAAGCATGTTTACAATTAGATGCACAGCGTGAAGCAGCTATTGAAGCTGCCGTATCTCTTGCGTCAAATGGGAAAGAATTTTCGGTTGATGTCATTAATGTTGTAACGAAGCAGATTAATGATCTTGCAAAAAATGGTGTTACCTTGCAGCGTAAATATGTTACAGAAGAAATGGTTATGGAGTATGTAAGTCGTTTGAAAGAGAAAGAAGGTCGTTAAAGATGATAGTTACAGTCGAATGGTTACGTGAGCATATAGAAGATGAGAATGTCCGTATAATCGATTGTCGTTTTGATTTAGCGAATCCTAATTGGGGTAGAGAAAAGTATGAAGAAGGACATATTCCTCATGCGTTATATTTTGATTTGAATTTAGATTTATCAAGTCCTATAGCAGAACATGGTGGCCGCCATCCTTTACCAAATATTGAGGAGTTTGCAGACAAGCTTTCGAAGGCTGGTATTGATGAACATACGACAGTAATTGCGTATGACAGTCAAGCCGGTGCAAATGCTGCTCGTTTATGGTGGTTATGTAACTATGTAGGACATGAGAAAGTATATATATTAGATGGTGGTTTCCAGGCTTGGAAAGAGAATGGACTACCGACAACAGCGGAAATTCCTGTTGCTATACGAAAAACATTCAAAGCTAATATACAAGATCATATGCTTGTAACGATGGAAACGGTCAGAGAGAATATCCGTGCAGGTGCGGATGTTACATTAATTGATTCAAGAGAGCCGAAACGTTATGCTGGTGTAGAGGAACTTGTCGATCATAAAGCAGGACATATTCCAACAGCAGTAAACCATTTTTGGAAGGCTGGAATGTTGCAATCAGGACAATTTAAGAATAAAGCTGAGCAACAAGAACGATTCCAAAACCTGTCGAAAGATAAGGAAACCATTGTATATTGTGGTTCTGGTGTTACAGCGTGTCCAAACATCCTTGCATTAAAATTAGCTGGATTCCAAAATGTTAAATTGTATGCAGGTAGCTGGAGTGATTGGATTTCTTATCCAGAAAATCAAATTGCAAAAGAAGAAGATTAATCACTTGCATGCAAAAATAATTTGTATTAAAATAAGGTCACAAGCAAGAGATTGCTCGAAAAACTTTGTATTTTACACATTGGAAACAATGTGATAATATAACGACAAGTAAATAATACATCCTGCGGTGTGCGTAACTTATTTATGTCTAAAACCGATGTTAGTTATACGGAAGCTCAATATTTAGCGACCATCATCAAGCCTTCCTTGTGGAGGAAGATGTACGGTAACTGTGAGGGCATCCACCTGCGAGTAGCGGGTTTTTGGACATTTACGAGGAGCGGCACGTGCGGGGGTCTTATTTCAACTAACCTTATATAAAATTCCTACGGTGTACGTAGCTTATGCATGTCTTAAACCAATAAGTTTAATATGGAAGTTCAATATTTAAATGTAGCTAACATGCCATCTTTTTAAGAAGGAAGTTACAAACATTTGTGAGGGCATCCACCTGTGAGAGCAGGTTTATGGACATCTAGAGAGAACGGCATATGTGGGGCTATATAAAAACCTTACGTTTTATACGTAAGGTTTTTTTGTTGCATAGATATATTAATATTATCTTGATTCACCTGTGAAGTTTCCGTAATAAATGTAGCACTTTCTGTCTTCATCAATCTCTCTTGAATCCAAGGAGAATTCCATAGAAATGCCGTCTCGCTGAATATATATAATATCTGAATGAAGAGATGGTAAAATTTCTTCGTAGTTCCATACATCTTGACTATCTACTAAGCTTGAACTTGTTTCACTTAGTTCTCTAATTTCAAAACCGATGTGGGAGTATGTAGGGTCTGAAGGGTCATTGGCGAAAACTTCTTTTTGAATATAAATAACTGCTGTTCCGTCTGGATCAACCGAAGTTGCAGTAACAACATAAGTATTTTTCTCTTTAATAAAATATTCACAAGTCATGCGTGCGATAATTTCAGAATTAGAAATATTGGCGTAGTTCCATAAAGCAGGATACCCTTTCGTTTCATCATTAAGTCGATATTCTAAGCGCATTTAATCCCTCTTCTTCCTTTTTCTTCTACTTTATCATGCCATCCTATATAATAGGAATAGAATTTAAAAAGGGGAGTGCGAAGGTGACAAAAACGAAATGGTTAGTAGGTGGTGTCGTAACGTCTTTAATGACTGGCACTTTATTTGGTTGCGCACAAGATCTTCCCCCAAAACCGAATGATAATAGTTGTTCTGATTGGGATTGGGATGATGAACTTGGGGTATGGCAGTGTGATGATAGTAGTTCAGGTTATCGTGGGCATTATTTCTATGGTGGGCGATACTATCAAAATAAATCCACTTTTAAAAATTCATCGGCGTTTAAATCGTATCAATCGTCTGCTGAATTTAAAGGTGGAATTGGAAGCGGTTCAAAGGGAGGATTTGGGGGCTAAAATATGTCGCAATACATAAGGGATCGAAAAGAATTTTATTTAAAATATCCGAATTTTTGGTCGGATTTATATGAATGTGAGTATAGTTTGTTTCATGTTTTTTCTATAACAAATCAGACTTTGGACCAATTACACTTAGCGACTGAACGAATGGGGAAAATATTTTTTAAGACTGCTAGACTGCTGCGTAATTTAAGTGACGAACAGCTTCTAGATCTTGGCTTTCCATCCGCGAGTTTATCATTCATTAGAATGAAAGGGCTTTATCCTGAATCTGTAATTTCGCGATTTGATTTTGCTGTAACAGAGGATAACAAAATTAAAATGCTTGAGTTTAATAGTGATACACCAACTTTTATTGTGGAATGTTTTCAAATGAATGGAAAAGTTTGTGAGAATCTAGGCTATGATGATCCAAACTCAGATCAAGAACGATTGCTATCTTCTGGTGTTACGAAAGCTGTAATGGAAGCGACAAAGGAATTAGACAATCCAAATGTTGTTTTTACAGCACATCATGAACATATCGAGGATTGGAATACGACTATGTATTTGAGTCAGCTATGCCATGTTGAAAATAAAGTAGTGCCAATGTCAGAACTTAGAATTACAAAAGATGCTCTAGTTGATAAAGATGGGGCGAAGATTGATGTTTTATATCGCCAAACATATCCGATAGAAGATTTAATTGAGGATCAAGATCCTGAAACAGGAGATTTGGTAGGTGTGGAACTGCTGCAACTTGTAAAAGCCGGAAAGCTTTTTATAATAAATCCTTTGTCAGCATTTTTACTTCAGCCAAAATCGATTCAGTGTCTTATTTGGGGGTTAGCAGAAGAAGAGGTCTTTTATACAAACGAGGAACAACAGTGGATTAAAGAATATATGTTACCTACATATTTAGAACCAGATTTATTTTTAGGAAAAGGTTCTTTCGTTCAAAAACCTTCATTTGGTAGAGAAGGAGATACAATTACGATTCGCGATAAGGATGAAAATATTATGCTTCAAAATGCACATCAAACGTATAAAACTGCACTGCCGATATTTCAAAAGTATACAGAACTGCCAGTCGTATCCTTGGAAACAGAAAAGGGGATGGAGAAACTGTCCTATGTGTTTGGTTCTTTTTTAATTGCTGGAAAAGCGAGTAGTATCGGTATTCGCGCGGGAGAAAAGATTACAGGAAATGAATCGTACTATTTACCGGTAGGTATAAAAAGGAGGAGGAAAAATGATTAATTTTTTATTATATTTAGCAGTAACACTTGGACTTTTATGTATTGGTCTGTTCTTGATGGAAGTGACAACGAAAGTTAAGGAATTTAAGTTAATGGCTCAAGGGAATAAGGCGGTAAGCTATGTGCTTGGAGGGCGATTACTTGGGTTAGCTATCGTTTTATATTCGACAGCAGCTAATTCAATTTCACTTCTTGATATGATTTCGTGGGGAGCAGTTGGGATTTTGGCTCAAATTATCGTCTTTTATTTAGCTGAGTGGCTTACACCACGCTTTAATATAAACAAAAGTCTTGAAGAAGATAATCAAGCAGTCGGTCTTTTTCTTATGTTTTTATCGCTTTCAATTGGGATTGTAATCGCTGGTTGTATAACTTATTAAAAACTTTACGTTTAAACGTAAAGTTTTTTATTTTATACCGCTATTTGCCGGACAGCCCGATTGGTGAGGGCTAATAATCAGTGGCGGATGAACAAAACCCCCACTGATGAAAGTTTCACTTTATATACGTTAGTTTGCCATACCATTTGAAAAAATTGTAGGCTACGGTTGACATCTATTTTAAATAAGAGTAACATTTTCAATGTAATGAAAATAAGTCTCTGTTAGGTGAGGCTCCTGTATAGAGAAACGCTGCTGCCCAAAAATGTCGAGAGACGCCAATGGGTCAACAGGAATGATCGAATTAAGGTTTTTCTTAACGTAGCTGGTAATGTACCTATGCTATACAGTGCTAAAACTCGGTGAGGGAGAGGTCCGTAGATTTCTAATTATATTAGAAATCGTTTATTTGTGTATGTAATGGCCGCTACTCTCTTAAGGGTAGGGGTCTTTTTTGTTACCAAGCTATGAGTAATTTCATATTATAAACTATAAAATTAAACGAGGAGGTGAGGAGCATGTCAAATTCTGACTCGGTTCCGTTACCCATATACTTCAAATCAAAAATATATGATGTAGGCAGGAAACGATTTGTTCCTCCCTCTATATTTATCACAATGTAGCGTTTATAAAGCGCGAGACACTTTCACAGTAAAGTGGATAAATTGAGAAACAAAGCGTTTCTTCCTATGTTGTAAAGGAGGAGACGATAATATGTTATATGCAAACAAAACTGTGGGTAACACGTCATATAAACTAAGTAAAAAATCAATAAAAGAACAAACAATGCTCCAAAAAAATAAAGATTTATTAATTGAAATTGCAACAAGAGATGTAAAATCTGTATTTGCATATTTTAAAACAACAAGAGACGGACTATCAATGAAAGAGGCACAAAAACGTATTCAAGTATATGGCCGAAATGAACTAACTTCAAAAAGAGCACTTCTTGCGGAAGTAATGATGAAGCTAGGTGGCATGATTCCAGGTTTTTCAAAACAACGTGTGTGTGATGAATTACAACGTGAAACGATTACTGTATCTAGAGTAGAATATTCTAGTAGTACAGGGCTAAATAGTGAACTGAAAATGATGGAGATACCTGTGCAAGAACTTGTACCTGGAGATATGATTTTTCTTTCGGCTGGAGATGCTGTGCCAGCTGATGTACGTATTATTTATGCAGATGATTTATTAGTGAATGAGTCTGTGTTAACGGGAAACGAAGCGAATATAGAGAAGTTTGAGAGCTGCTATCACCTTGAACGTAAACGATTTATTCCATTAAAACGGATGAAAGATTATAATCCACTTGAGCTTGAAAATGTATGTTTTAAAGGTTCGCATATCGTTAGTGGAAATGCAAAAGCTATCGTTGTTTCTACTGGAAAAAATACGTATTCAGGTATCTTGCATACTTGTTGTAGTAGAACGTCTTAATGTGTTAATGATGCTAAATATACAAAAACAATGTATAATAGACAAAGTTGAGCAAAAACGTAGAATGGTAATCTATTTATATAACCTTACGTGATAACGTAAGGTTATTATTTTTTTAATAGGAGAGGAATTATGAAAAAAGTATTATTAGTTGATGGTATGGCACTATTATTTCGTGCTTTTTACGCAACAAGTGTCTACGGACAATTTATGAAACGACAAGATGGAACCCCTACGAACGGGATTCATGGTTATATGAAACACTTATTAACAGCTACGCAAGCGATCGAACCAACACATATCGTTACATGCTGGGATATGGGAAGTACGACATTTAGAACAGAATCGTTCTCGAATTATAAAGCAAATCGTGCAGCGCCACCAGAAGAATTAATTCCTCAATTTGATTTAGTGCAAGAAATGACTGCAAAATTATCCATTCCAGTTATCGGTATGAAAGGCTACGAAGCCGATGATTGTATCGGTACGCTTGCAAAACAATATTGCAATGAAGCTGAAGTTTATATTTTAACAGGTGATACGGATTTACTTCAACTTGTTGATAAGAACGTTACAGTTATGCTTCTGCGTAAAGGAATTGGAAATTACGAATATTACACACCGGAGAAAATCATGGAAGAAAAAGGTGTAGAGCCGTGGCAAATCGTCCATGCAAAAGCTTTCATGGGAGATACAAGTGATAATTATCCAGGTGTAAAAGGTATCGGTGAAAAAACAGCGTATAAGCTTATTCAAGAGCACGGAACAGTATCCGCTGTACTAGAAAATGTAGAATCATTAACAAAAGCGCAGCGTACGAAGATTGAAAGTGATTTAGAGAACTTAAATATTTCGTTGCAATTAGCACAAATTCACTGTGAAGTTCCAATTTCATGTTTACTAGAAGAGGGATTACACACAATGGATGAAGAAAAACTTAGATTTGTTTGTGAAGAAATGAATTGGGGAAGACCTGAAATATTAATAAATATGCTATAAATAGTTTGGAAAGAGGGATGTTGCATAAGTCGAAATTTGACTTGGTGACACCTTCTTTTTGTTTTTGTAAACAGTATTATAGTAAATAAAATTATGTCGAACTCAATTTTAAATATATAAATGTTTCGACAAGATATAATGATAAAAGTTGATGGGAATAGTAATTTTTATAATGAAGTGAATTAATTTCAACATAGTTTTAGAGAGTCTTTTTTTCGTGTTCACAAAGTTGTCAGAAAATAAACGGAATTTTCATATGAAGTTCAAATAGAATTCACAACAATCAATTATTATAAGGACACACAGATAATTCTTTATCTTTTATATAAACCATCCCCCAAGGAGGACAATGAAAATGAGAAAAAAAGTGAGAAAATCTTTTAAACAATTATTAATTGAAAATAAACAATCACTATTAAATAATAAAGAAAATATGAAAGAAATTGAAGAGAGAATTGAGAAACGACATGTAGCATATAGTGGTGCCAGTAATTAAATAAAATAAAAAAGATAGCCTATGTAGGCTATCTTTTTTATTTTATATTGAAAAAACGCTATTCAGCTCTTTAATTTTGTAAATATGCAAGATATTTTTATAGCGTTTTTCTATCAATATTACTCATTTTTCGAGGTTAAAATTGGTATATACCAATTTTTGAGATTTTCTATTCAAAATATTACAAAAAATGTTACAATACACTCAAATTTATACTATAAAATCATTTTAATATGAAAAATTGGAATGAAAAGAAAGGAGGGGAATATGAATAAAGATGTCGCTTTGAAATGATTATTATCATTTCATTAGGAGTTGATGTAAAAAGATGAAGAGATACGAAGAATTGGACTCTATAAGAGGAATTTCTTCATTAGTAGTAATGATTGGTCATCATTTAATGATTTTTTCAGCATTTCAAAATTACAGTTATGAAGATAATAAACCATTTGTTGTGTATCTATTAAAAGAAACGCCTGCTCGTCTAATTTTTAGTAGTGGTAACGAATCAGTTATTATCTTTTTTGTTTTGAGCGGATTTGTTTTGTATGAATCTATTCAAAAAAACTATAGTAGCTATGGGTCATACCTTTTAAAACGTATATGCAGAATATATATTCCTTATATTGTGGCAATAATTATAGCTATTGTATGCCAGATTACAATTAGTGAATATGGTATTTCTTATTTAAGTGAATGGTTTAATCGCTCATGGACGATTGAAAGTTCTTCAAGCTTAATCGCACAACATATTTTATTGGTTGGGAAATATAATACAGATGCATATAACGGTGTGATTTGGTCACTTGTCCATGAAATGCGAATATCAATAATTTTCCCGTTAATTTTGATGATTTGCTTACGAAAAACGTTAAGGTGTTCATTACTATTATTGTTTAGTTTTAGTATATGTTCTGTCGTAATATTATTTTTGTTTCGCTCGGGCTTAACATTAACAAGCTATGCATTAACATTGCATTACACAGTACTGTTTTTACTAGGAGCACTAGTTGCGAAGTATAAAAATAATTTAATAGTTTTTTATAGTAATTGTACTAAAAACACGAAAATTGCATGGTTTTTATTTGCGATTTTACTTTTTATGTATGAAGGGCTTATAGGAGAAATTAAAGTGCTCAATAATTTTATATTTCGAGACTACGTAGTGGCGATAAGTGCATGTTTATTTGTCATATTAAGTTTGTCAATATCAACTTTGTCGTCCTTGCTACATAATAAATATTTGTTATATTTGGGGAAGATTTCTTACAGTCTTTATTTATACCATATTATATCGTTGTTTTCCCTTATATACATGCTCCATGAAATATTACCGTTGCCTATTATTTTAATTTTTTCACTTATATTTTCGTTTATATTTGCAATACTTTCGTATATATATGTAGAAAAATTTGCATTCGGAGTCGGAAAGTATGTAACAAAACAAGTGGATAGAAGAGAGAAAGGGTTATCTGTAAAGAGTGAATTGCAGGATGTTATTCAGAAAAGGGCGGTGAAATAATTGAAGCAAGAAATGAGTATAAAAGATTTTCAACAATTATTGAAAAGAAGATTCGTAACGATTATTTTAACGATGTGTTGTTTAACCGCTTCTTTAGTTCTTATCTCTATGTATGTTTTAAAGCCGTCATATCAATATTCAACGCAAATTCTTGTTGGGAATTTAGATGAGTTTAATAAGGAAAATTCAACAAATAAAACACAAGAAAATAAGCAACTAGTAACATCGTATGTTGATATTTTAAAAAGCCCATTAATTATTTCAACAGTCAAAAAAACTTTGAAATTAGAGCAATCAAGTTATGAATTAGCACAAAAAATCTCGGTAGTGAATACGGACAACTCACAAATTGTAACTGTTACAGTAAAAGATTCCAATCCGAAAGTCGTGAAAGACATTGTAAAGACATTGGCAGAGCAATCACAAAAAAGTTTTCAACAGTACACAAATGTACAAGGTGTGAAAGTGTTGACGGATCCTGAGTTACAGGAACAGGCTGAAAAATTGTTTCCGAAATTTCAACTGATCATTCCTATTTCTTTAATTGTTAGTTTTTTTGTTGGGATAGGTTTAGCTGTATTTCGAGATTATTTTGATGAACGTATATACACGGAACAAGATTTAGAGAAAATAACAACAGTCTCTGTTATTGGTCACATAAATATGAAACCGAATAGAAAACAGAAATCTACAGAGGTTGATAAACAATCATCTATATATCGAGGTGAACATGTCGATGTTTAGGACAAAGAAACAGCTGCCATTCGATCTGCATGATGATCTGATGAAAGAGCAGTTTTATACGGTGTATCACGAGTTGAAAAAATCTGGAAAACAACTGTTCACAGTTAGTTCAACGAAGGACAGAGGTGTTGTTGCCTCGCTTATAGTAAATATGGGTCTAGTGTTTGCTGAAATGAAGAAAAAGGTGTTACTTATTGATGTGAATTTTTCTGACCCAAAATTACATGTATTATTACAAAGTGATCACATGATAACAGTAAACGATATAATAAGCTCTTCCCCCTGTAATTATGAATCTTTTTCTAGTAATTTGTCTAAATACTTATATTGTATTCCTGCAAAAAAAACAGTACATACAGGGACGCCTTTAGTTGCTATGGATGAATTTGATAATGCGATTGCTAAGTGGAAAGAAGATTTTGATTACATTTTCTTTTATTCTTCTGAAGTATTTGATCTTCCTGCTACGCACATTATTGCAGGGAAATGCGATGGAGTAGTCTTAGCAGTTAAAAAGCGAAAAGATTCACTACGTACAGTGCAAAAAGTAATAGCGAATATAAATAGAAAAGAATGTGAATTAATAGGGATAATTTTATATTCTTGAATGTGGGGGTAACGATCCATGATTCGTGAAACAAATCAAGCCAAGTTGTATACGATTCCAGCTCAAGAAAAGCCTAGCATATTGAATCGAAGTGTAAAACGCTTGTTTGATATTATATTTTCAATCATATTGTTACTATTAACGATACCAATTATGTTGTTCTTTTGTATTATGATTACTTTAGAAACATCAGGGGCTCCAATTTACTTTCAAGAACGTTTAGGTATAAACGGGAAGAAGTTTAATGTATTTAAATTAAGATCGATGGTAAAGGATGCTGAAATAAATGGCCCACAATGGGCAAAAGAACATGATCCAAGAATTACAAAAGTTGGATTGTTTATAAGGAAAACGAGAATTGATGAATTACCGCAACTTTTAAATATTTTAAGAGGAGATATGTCTTTTGTAGGTCCTAGACCAGAGAGAGAGTTTTTTTATAATGAATTTGATGCGTATATTCCAGAATTTAAGGAACGTTTAATGGTAAAACCAGGATTAACCGGATGGGCACAAATAAATGGAGGGTATAATCTTGATCCAAAGGAAAAGTTGAGGCTGGATATGGAGTATATTGAAATGAAAACGATTCGGATGGACATCCGTATTTTATGTAAAACCGTTTTAATTGTATTGAACGGTAACGGTGCAAGATAAATATAAAGGTAAACAAACAACATATGTAAGTAGGTTACTTGCAAAGGAGAACTTGTATGGGTAGATCTATTCTAAACAATATTATCCATCTATTTTATAGTACGATTTTAGCTAACCTTCTTCAGGCCGTCAGTTTAATTGTTTTAGCAAACTTTTTTAACGCACAACATTATGGGATGTTTAGTGTTGCCATAGCAGTGACGTTTGTTATGTTATTTTTTACAGATTTAGGACTTAGTAATACGTTTCTTCGAGAAGGGGCAAAGGATGGAGCAGATTTAGAGAAGATTTTATCATCGTATATAAAAATAAGGATGATTCTACTTATTCTTATTTCTATAATCGGTTATATTGTTATTCATTATATGTATGCGGATAAAAATTTAATTTATATGATGATAAACGTAATGTTTTTCATGTTAATAGGATTAACTTGGCAAAACATAGGAATTGCCTATTTTCAACTGACGGAACGTATGAAGTATATAGCGCTCATAAAAGTTGTATCAGCATCAGTTGTCATTATAATTACATGTTTTTGTATTTTCGGAGAGTTACCGGTGTATGTAACGGCTCGCTTATATGCTTTTGGGTATATGATCGGCGGTTTATTCAGTATATATATCATGAGAAGAAAGACGAAAATGAATATGAAAGTCGTAATTCATAAAGCGTTATTTTGGCAATTAACTCCCTTTATTATAAGCGGTTTTTTAATAATGAGTACGCCACAATTAGCGCCTATCTTGCTTAACTATACATTGCCATTAAGTATGGTAGGTGTTTTTGCAGTGGCGTACCGGATGCCGGCAGCTTTATATCAAGTACCAGGGGTAATTGCAGGTGCATTTTTTCCAGTGCTTTTTAAGCATTATAACCAGAATAATATAGAAGAGCATACGAAATTAAATTTGCTTCAAATTAAATCAATGGCGATTGTAGGAATATGTATGACAATCGGTTTATATCATTTAGCACCATACTTTATTTCTATATTTTTTCATGAAGAATGGAGCGATGCAGTAGAACCACTCCAAATATTATCATTTCTTATTGTGCTACAAAGTTTAAATATTGCCATTGCTGACGGTTTAACGACGAGTGGATGTCAAAATAAGAGGACTGTTGTGCAGTGTGTAGCATTGGTGATAGGTGGGGTTATGCTTTATAGCTTTAGTAGTATTGGTGGAGTGATAGGAGCGGCATACGCTATGGTTTTATTTGAAATCGTCGCTTTAGTGGGATACATAGCGGTAAGTGTAGTGAAGAAAAAAATTGTATTCCAAATTGTAATACCGTATACAATTTATTTTGGTGTAACCTTTATTGGAGTGCAATATATATTGCATACATATCATTTAATTGCGCTTGTTCTTAATATATTAATCGTAGTAGCTGCCATATTCCTATATGATTATGAGCTGAAAAAACTTCTTCTTTCTTTTATAAGAAAAATACGCAAAAAGGATTATATTACGAAACAGGGGATATAGCCTATGGAAAATAATATGAAAGTATCGATGGGATGGATTATTCTTCTAATATTATTTGTTATGTTAAGTAAATACAATTTATATATTGGATTTTCATTGAAGATATATATGATTTTTTTAGTCATATATTTTTGTTTAACAATTAAAAACTTTCATATTCAAAAGTTATATTTTCATGAAGTTGTATTTTTACTGTTTTATTTCATTTATTGTTTAAGTGGAATTCTTTCTATGTATTTAAATGCTAGTATTCGTATGATTTTTGGCGTGCTACTCGTGTTAGGATGCTATTTTATAATGAGGAATTTATTGGGGAATACTGAAATAGTGGTACTTGAATCATCTATTGCTTATGTAGGAGTAGTATTTAATGTTGTAAGTCTAATACTATATATAATTGGTTTACAATACTTTAGTTTATACGGTGGAGAAGAGAGAGAAATTTTTGCTGGGTTATTAGTGGATAGAGGATATCCACGATTAATTGGATTGCTAGATGATCCTAACATTTTTATTTTTTATAATACAATATTTTTTATGTACTATATGACGAATTTACAAAATATTACTAACATCTTAGGATTGATTTTATGTGTTACGACGAGTCTATTAACCTTTTCAAGAGGGGGAATATTAGCGCTTGTGCTTGTCATTTTTGTATATATATGTATGTCTAGTTTCGCTAAAAAAATAAAAATAATTATGAGTTTAGTATTGTTTAGTGTAGTTATTTTTAGTTTATCGAATAGTGTAATGGGGGGCCAATTAGATGACATATTAAATAAACGAATTTCTGATTTTTCCCATGATAATGGAAGTGGTAGATTTACATTATGGGAAGCTGCTTTTAAATATTATTTATCCAATCCATATATCGGAATTGGTGCGTTTAACTTCTCGAATTATTATGAGTATCAATTTAATGAAAAATTATATGTACACAATACATTTTTAGAAATTTTGTCTGAATCGGGTACAATTGGTTTTCTTCTATATAGTGCGTTTTTATTCATATTAATGTTTAAGTTAGCGCAGCATACTTTGTTTCGTGAAAAACCATATCTTCTATTGACTATGATTGCATTTTTATTTCAGATGATGTCATTGTCACTCATTATTAACGAAGCGTTCTTTTTATTTTTAGCAGTTGTTGTGAAGTATATTTCAATATATGAAGGAAGGGGAAAGATAGATGGTAAAATGTCTATCAGCACATAACGAGCCGCCTTATGTTTCTGTAATAACACCTTCTTATAATAGTATACGATTTATAGGTGAGACAATTTCATCTGTACAGAATCAATCGTATGAAAACTGGGAAATGATTATCGTTGATGACGGTTCAACCGACCAATCTGCCGCAAAAATTAAAGAGATAATAGAAGGAGACTCACGAATTAGGTTATTATCATTAAAAGAAAATGTTGGTGCTGCTAAAGCTCGGAATTTAGCGATCCAAGAGGCAAGAGGAAGGTACATTGCCTTTTTAGATAGTGATGATATATGGTTGCCACATAAATTGAAGACACAATTGTTATTTATGGAAGAAATGAATATAGCTTTTTCATATGCGTCGTATAGTTTAATTGATGAAAATGGTAATGAATTAAATCGTGAAGTGAGTGTACCAAAATCTGTTGACTATCATTATTTAGTAGGAAATACAATTATCGGGTGTTTAACAGTGATGATTGATCGTGAAAAAATTCCGTATGTCGAAATGCCTAGTATACAGCCGGAGGATACAGCGTTATGGCTGAACTTATTACATGAAGGGTATGAAGCAAAAGGGATACAGCAAGTGTTAGCAAAATATAGAATTGTTACAAATTCTGTTTCTAGAAATAAAATTAGAGCAGCTTTTCGGTATTGGAAATTGTTAAGGGAACAAGAACGACTGAATTCGGTGCAAATTTTTTACTATTTTAGTAAGTATGCTTATCATGCTTATAAAAAAAATAAAATCAATGTAGTTGGGAAGACGCAATTATGAATATACTGTTGATGACAGATAAATTGATAACTGGCGGAGCCGAAAGCTATTTCTGTAAATTGGAAAGTAATTTGCGTTATGATGATTTTAAGATTTATACAGCTGCAGGTGATGGAGAACTATATGAATCTCTTACTAGAAAAGAAAATTTTATATTACTTAGTCGATGGAATCATTTGAGAAATATTTATTATTTACGAAACGAAATTTGTAAACGAAAGATAGAACTTATTCATGCAAATAGTTTGCGAATGGTATTATATGCTTTTCTAATTCAAAAGTTTATTAAAAAAAAGATGAAAATTGTTTATACGAAGCATAATGTAACGATATTAGAAAAGAAAATGCCAACGCTTTTTCGTTATTTCATGAATAAATATGTAAACAATATTATTACAGTAAGTGAGTTTGAAAAGAATAATTTAATTTCAATTCATGTAGCAGAAGAAAAAATAAATACAATTTATAACGGTGTCGATATTGAAAAGTTTTTATTCCAGCAGAAAAAGAAAGAACCTACATATAAAATAGGGATATTAGCTAGATTATCCAAAGAGAAAAACCATCAACTATTTGTCAAAATTGCAAATGTGTTGAAAAAGAGAAATGATTTTATGTTTTATATTGCTGGTGATGGACCAGAGAAAGAATCGATTATGAAAGAAATAGAAAAATATGGATTGCAGCAAAGGGTGAAGATGATAGGGAATATTTCAGAGCCGCATGAGTTTATAGGGAATATGGATGCCTTACTTTTATTATCTTTTCGTGAAGTGTTTCCAATGGTAGTAATTGAAGCGATGGCTACAGGGACACCAATTGTTTCAATAGATGTTGGCGGAATAAATGAAGCGGTAATAGATGGAGAGTCAGGCGTTTTGATATCTGAATATTGCGAATCTGAATTCGCAAGTGCACTTGAAGAACTACAAGGGAATGAAGAAAGGGTAAATGATATTAGATTGAAAGCACGAGAGAAAGCAGTGAGGTATTTCTCGTTAACTAAAATGATAGAAGAAACGAAAAATATATATGAGTTAAACAAATGACCGAGTAGGTCGTTTGTTTTTTTTATTATAGAAACTTTTAAGAGAGAACTCACATATTATATGAAAAAAGGTAATATGAGGAGTGAATTTATTTTGTCAGAATATATTTCTTCCCAAGAAGATTGTGCGCCAGAAAGTAGCGTTCACATTGATTGTTTTGGCGCAGTTCCAAACTCGGTAAATGATAGCTCATTAGCAATTCAACAAGCTATTGATTATTGTGTAGCTAACCGAATTTCGACAGTAAAAATTACAGGAGTAAATACGTACAAAATTGTAAAGCCGATTGTTATTAAATCAAACGTAAGATTAGAGTTAGATCCTACCGTAACGCTGCAAATTGATGGAGATTTTAATGCATTTGAGCTACAAAGTAACGCTTCGATAGTTGGTGGTACTATTCAAGTTATAAATCCATTGTTTCAATCTGCTGTTATTTATGTTTCTGGTTCACAACAAATCGAAGTACCTAATCAATCTGTTATATCAAATATAAATATAATAAATACAACTCCATCGTATAAAGGAAAAGCTATACATTTTTATTGTCAAAAGGCATGGGATTATATTAGTTTCTTTCAAGTTAAATTTATTCAAATTAAAAACTTTCAAACTGCAATATATTTGAAAACAGAGTATATAGATGATATTAATACACCTTGTTGGATTAACGCCAATGTATTTCAATCTATATTTATTGATGGATGTGTGTATGGGATTGAAGTAGATGGAAATAGTGATTTGCCAAATGAAAGTTCAGGAAATACGTTTCATGATATTCAAGTGCAATGTAGACAACAAACGAACAAAGTAATTCGTTGTTCAGGTGCGTATAATACATTTGATTGTATGATCTGGGATACGTACCGGATGAGTAGTGAACAAATTGTCATTGAATTTTCTTCCAATTCTCATCGTAACTACCTTTTTTCAAATCTGCTTTCGACAACTATTGTAGATAAAGGACAATACAATGTTTGTAAGTCTACTTATGAAGAATCTCTACGAATTCAGTTACCTTTGACGTTAAATAGACCTCATTTAATAGGAAATCAAGATGATATTTTAGTAAATGCTCAGCAGAAATATAACGTTAAGCAAGTAAGTGGAAAAGTGCCGTACGGGGGAAATCTCACAAATTGCTTTAATTTAATAGATGAACAAAGTGTAAACTATATTGACGTTCCAGATAGTAATCCAGTTGTAATTGAACTGGATTTTACGAAAAAACCAATACAAATGTTAAATTGTTTTGGAATGTATTTTGGGTGGGGAGAGAGTCCAAAGAAAATTAAAATTGAATATGCATTAAGTGCAACTGGAAGTTGGGTTATCGCGTTGGATGTTCCATTAAATGTTGGCGATACAATTATATCGAATATGAAGGCGAGTCAGTTATATAAAGTTAGAATTACATTAAGTGGTTATTCTCAAGACCATAAGCGTTTTCGAATTAATCGTATCTTTGCAAGATCTTCTATGGAAAATGGGAGTGCTTGGTTAGCGACAACTGGAGGAAGAATGTTTGGAGATATTGAAATAGAGGCAAGTAAAGGTATAATCATGAAGACTGCTAGTGGAGTGAAATGGAAAGTTACTATTAATGAAGCTGGCCAACTTATTACGACTAAAATAACTTGAGATGGTGTTTAATCGTATATCATTGGACGAGTTACAACGTAGTGGAATATAGGTAATGAAAAAGAGATTGTAATTTGGTTTCAACCAAACTACAATCTCTTTTTTGTTTCAATTACTTCCACCAAATCCAAGTCCAAAGGTAATTTCGTACATTTCGAGGAGTAATACGAATGAAGCGCTCACCGTCAAAGAAGCAATTTAAATTTGGAAGTGTTTCATCTGGATTTTCTGAAACAAAGGTGACGATGTTTTCGTTACTTGTAACGGTTACTGTAATTGGTGGGTCGGTAGGTGAGACTTGAAGTTGTAACGAAATATTGGCTGTATTTTTAAAGGGATTATTAACAGGTGGACTTATTACTTGTACTGTGAATAACACGATAATTGTTTCGTTTGGTTCCAAATTAGTAGCGACTAGGAAACCGATATTCGGATTCGCTAGTGGAGAGCGTTCACCGTTAATAAAGACAGTGCCGTTTATAAATTGTAAACCTGCTGGAATAGTATCTTGTAATGAAATATTTGAGAGTGAAATTTTGGAAGTATTCGTAATGCGCACCGTGTAATCAAAATATTGATTTAAATAAGCAGAGCTGACGGAAGCATTTTTCGTGACTGTTGTAGTTATAAATTGAACTGGTATACGAACGATATTTGAATTAACAATGAAAGTAATAATTGGATCCTGTGGTGTCAATTGAAAGGCAGCGGTAACTGTTGCAGAATTTATAATTGTACTGTTTGAAGGAATAGAAGTTACGAGGACTTGAAATGTTATAGTTGCTACTGAATCTGCAGGTAAAGAGCCGATATTAATACCAGTGTCTGGACGAACATTTGGAACGGGAGTACCGTTAATTGTTACGCTGTTTTCTATAAATGTTGTACCAGCTGGAATTGTGTCTATAACAGAAGTGCTGATTGTCGGAATTGGGGAGTGATTAAATACCGCTAATGTGAATGTAATGATATCTCCTATAACGACAATAGATTTGTCAGTTGTTTTTTCAATACGAACCATTGGATCAATGACTGTCGTTGTAACGGTATTTGTTTGCTTTGTAATTGTAATAGGTGGTTTTGTTGGATCAATGATAACGGTATAGGAAACAGAAGCATCATTATTAATTGTAGATTGAAGAGTAGAAGAAGATATTGTCACTTGGAACGTAATAATAACAAATTCATTAGGAGCAAGATTTCCTAACGTAATACCATTTTCAGGATTCTCATTAGGCTGATTGATTCCGTTAATCGTAACACTACCAGCAACAAAAGTCGTATCTATTGGTACGGCGTCTATGGCAAGAAGGTCTTCAATCGTTACATTACCGCTATTCGTAATCGTAATTGTATACGTTAAAGTTTGACCAGGTAAGGCGTTTGTTACATCAGCAGACTTAAAAGCAATGACATTATCATTTTGGACAGTAGTTTTGACAGTATTTGTTGTAGTCGTATTTGTAACAGGTACGTTATTTGGGTTGACTATATAGTTAAAAGTAGTAATTGCGTTGTTGTTTAGTTCATTTGGTGTTGGAATAGAAGTCACAGTTACTTGGAATGAAACGATAGCATCTCCACCAATAGTTATAGTACCAATTGGTATGCCGCTTACTGGATTCACTCCTGGAAGAGTTTCTCCGTTTACAATGACGCTATTTTCTATAAACGTAGTACCTTGAGGAATAATATCTTGAATGATTACATCATTTACTGCAACATTACCGGTTTGATTTAGTGTAATCGTATACGTTAACGTATCACCAACCGTTGCAAATGCAAGGTCAACAGCTTTATTACTATTCAAATTCGCATGATTAATTTCTGTTAAAGCAGCTGATGAAATAATAGTTTCGGTAATAGGTGGTCGATTTGGTACCGTGTATTCATATTCAATTGTACTCGTGTTAGAGATTGGATTTGTTTGTGGAATCGAAGTAACCCGTACTTGGAATAGAATGGTTGCTGTCGTATTAGGCGGAATGTTATCAATTTGTATACCGTTAAGTGGATTGTCATTTGGCCGAGCGTTGCCATTCACGATAACACTATTCTCTATAAAGCTCGTATTTGCTGGGATGATATCTGTAACAATAATGTTTTCTACTTGTATATTCCCATTGTTTGTAATGGAAATAGTGTAAGGGATAATAGTTTGTAGGTCAGCATATTGGATAGGTGTTGTTTTTGTCGCAATTACATTAGCAGAAATAACTTCAGTGAAGGTAATATTGCTAGTGGATATTTGTTCTTCCACGTTTATTGTATAACGAGAAGTTGATTGATTTTGAACATGGCCACTAGCAGGAAGAGCTACGACGGTAACAGAAAATGTGACTGGGATAGAAATATTAGGAGCAATCGTTCCTACAAGTATACCTGCACTTGGGTTGGCATTAAGCTGAGGAATGTTATTTACTAAAACGCTACCATCAATAAAGGTTGTTCCATCAGGTATATTGTCTGTAAATACAACAGTAGTGGCATCCGTATTCCCTGTATTCGTTAAAGTTGTTGTATAAGTTAAAATGTCACCAATTGTTACAGAGGTCAAATCAACAGTTTTAAGTGAAATGATATCAGCATCATTAATTTGAACGAAAGTAGTATTGGAAGTAGTAGATTTTTGAATTGGCGCAAAGTCAGGATTGAAAATAAAGTCGTAAACGATGTTTGCAGTATTAGGTGTTGGATTTACAGCAGGTAAATTCGTAACGGAAACTTGGAATGTTATTGTAGCCATTTGACCTGCTACGACATTAGGAATGGAAAAGCCGATATTCGGATCTGCTGCAGGAAGTACAGTATTGTTAACTATTACACTTCCTGGAATAAATACTGTTCCATCCGCTATAGTATCTGTAAAAAAGATGGAGTTAGTTGTAGTCGATCCATTATTTTGAATGAATACTGTATATTCAATGGTTTCATCAATGTTAGCTAATACAGTATTAGCGGATTTTGTAGCAATAAGAATAGCATCAATAAATTGTATATTTGTACTATTGGAAGAGGTTGTTTCTGAAATTGGTGGTCCGCTTGGGTCTGGTCGATACTCATAGTGAATGACGGCGATATTATTAATGTTATTTTGTGGCGGTATAGAGACTACGCTTACTTGGAACGTAACAATAATCGTATTATTTGGAAGAATTATATCAAGATTAATACCGGTAATTGGATTTTCGTTAGGTCTTGGTACGCCATCTACAAGAATGCTATTTGGAACGAATGTGGTGCCAGAAGCAATTGCGTCAAGTAGGAGAGTATTTGTAATAGGTATTGTACCGGCGTTTGTAACTGCGACTGTATATGTGATGATTTGACCGATACGTGTAATGGATCTGTTAGCGGATTTAATTGCACTAACATTTGCCGTTCGCACTTCAGTATTTACTGCATTTGATAACGATCTACGCTGAATAATTGGAGAACTAGGGTCAATTTGGTATTCGTACGAAGTGTCTGAAATATTAATGACTGTATTGCCCTCTGGTATATTTGTAAGTTGTACTTGGAATGAAATAGTGACTGTTTCATTTGGTTGTATCGTGCCGAGAGTTACTCCGTTTTCAGGATTAGCGCCAGGCTGAGTTACATTATTTATTGCTAAGCTATCTTCAATAAATATAGTACCTTCCGGAATGTTATCAATGAACACGGTATTGTTAGCTGGAACGGTTCCTATATTTTGTAGTGTATTTGTGTAGGTAATAATTTGCCCGATTGATACAAAAGTTACATCCGCGCTTTTAACAGAAATAATATTTGCGTTTTGAAGTGATGTTGTAACAATGTTAGAATTTGCAGAGCGATTTACTGGTGGGGCTGTAGGGATACTTACATATTGGTAAGTTGCTGAAGATTGATTTACAATTTCGGTTTCAGTAGGTGGATTATTTGTTTGCACTTGAAATAGTATCGTTTTGGAACTATTTGCTGGAATTGTTCCAATCGGTATTCCGTTTTCAGGATTTAGACCTGGCTGAAGGACACCGTTAATTGTGACACTATCAGGAACGAATGTAGTCCCAGCTGGGATAGAATCTGTGAAAACAATATTTATTGCGTCAACATTACCGATATTTTTCACTTCAGAAATATAAAGTATAGTTCCGCCAATATCTACAGTTGTTGGATTGGATGTTTTTGTAATTGTCAATTGTGCTTGCACGAAATTTGTAATGACGATATTACTAGTAGATGTTTCAGTAATAGGCGGTTGCCCTGGGTCTGGTTGGATTGTATATGTTGTATTGGATTGATTTGTAATCGATTCTCGCGAGAATGAATCGTTAATAAGAATTTGGAACGAAATAAGGTGAGTATCGTTTGCTGCTAAGGTAGGTAAAGTAACACCTACATTTGGATTGGCATCAAGTATAGCTGTTCCATTAAGTGTAAAACTATTTTCTACGAATGTAGTATCTTGGGGAATCGTATCTGAAAATATGAGATTCGCAGCTGGAATATTTCCGGTATTTTCTAGTGTTATTGTGTAAGTCAAAATATCACCTGTTGTTGCTTGAGGTGCATTGACTGCTTTTAAAGAAAGGATAGTCGCATCCGAAATTTGTGTGAAAGCAGGATTAGACGTAATTGTTCGAGAGATGATAGGAGCAGTTGGATCGGCGATAAAAGTATAGTCAATACGGGCTGTATTAGAAATTGGGTTCACGCTTGGAATAGATTGAACGATAACTTGGAATGTTACAGTGACGTTTTCTGACGGTGCGATGGAGTTTAATGGTATTCCTACGTTAGGATTGGCACCTGGAACGGAAACACTATTAATAGTTACGCTATTCGGAATAAATGCAGTTCCTTCTGGGACCAAATCTGTTAAAGTAACTGTATTTGCAGTAGTATTTCCGTTGTTTTGAACGACTACTGTGTAAGTGATTGTACCGTCAGTAGATTGTACGAGAGAATCTGTACTTTTAATTACGGATAACGATGCATCAACAACAGCTGTATTAACCGTATTAGACGAGGATGTTGCTGTAACAGGAGGTTGACTTGGATCGACAATATACGTGTAACTTGTAAGTGCTTGATTTATAATCGCTCCTTGCGGTGGAATAGAACTTGCAAGAAATTGGAACGTAATAGTAGCGGAATCACCTGGTGCGATAATACCAACTGGAATACCGAGAGTTGGACTTGCATCTGGAAGTGAAATCCCGTTGAGCGTAACACTATTTGGAACAAATAATGCTCCTTCAGGAACTCCGTTAATGAGTAATACAGAGTTTGCAGGGAAGTTTCCAGTATTCGTTAATGATGCTGTATACGTAATTACATCCCCGATAGATACAATTGAACGATTTGCTTGTAAAACAGTTGTAACAGTCGCGTTATTAATTTGTGTTGAAGCGCTATTAGAATTTATCGTGCCTGTAACAGGAGGAGAGGCCGGATCAACGATGAATGCGTATTGAATAGATGCTACGTTTGTAATCGGATTTGAAGGTGGAGTAGATGTAACTATGACTTGGAAAGTAACGGTTAAGGAACTACCTGCGCTAACTGTTCCGATATTCACTCCGTTATTTGGATTTGCGCCTGGAATGGTACTTCCATTTACAGCAAAACTATTTTCAACAAAGGTCGTTCCAGTTGGAACTGGGTCTGAGAAATTTACATTCGTAGCGTTTGTATTGCCGTTATTTTGAATCGAAACTGTATAAGTGATCGTATCTCCAATATTTGCAAAGGCTGTATTAGCAGTTTTTACAGCTGAAAGTATGGCTGTATTAATAGAAGTAACGAAGACATTCGTTTCCACATTGCCAGGCTGAGCCAGTAATGCATTGCCTATGTTATATTGGAAGTTAACAAATCCTAAGTTTTGGAGTTCAGGTGTGAACGTTGTTGGATTACTTACGATTTGTACTTGGAATATGATTGTAACAGTTTGATTTGGATTGATTGTATTTATGCCAACACCGTTAATAATCGAAGCGGATGGTAATGGAGTGCCATCAACAATAACTGATCCTGCAACAAATTGTGTCCACGATGGTAAAGGGTCTGAGAATATAGCGTTGTTAGCAGGAATATTGCCTGTGTTCGTAATAGTCGTTGTATACGTAATCGTATCACCAATCGTTGCAAAAGTTTTATCTCCTATTTTAATAGTATTTAAAATAGCACTTTCAATTTTGGTTGTCACGTTGTTAGAAATAATATTTTTTGAAACTGGAGGATTAGCTGGATTAACGATATGTTGAAAGCTAACGCTAGCTTGATTAGTAAGTGGATTTATAGGCGGAATTTCATTTGCGATAATGTGAAATGCTACGATGACAGATTCGTTTGGCGCGATATCACCGATTGGAACGCCTGTAATGATGTCTGCATTTGGGATGCTAGTTCCGTTCAGTGTAAAGCTATTCGGTTCAAAGGAAGTTCCGTCTGGAATAAGATCGGTAAAAATAACATTCGTTGCACTAACATTTCCGCCATTTGTAATTGTAACGGTGTAGGTAATATCCTGCCCGATATCTACCGTTGATACATTTGAATTTTTTTGTGCAGTAAGGATAGCGCTATTAATTTGTGTTGTCGTTGTATTAGATTGATTGGAAGTTGTAATAGGTGGCTGGCTAGGGTCAACGACATAATGATATGTGGTAGAAGCAGAATTAGAAATAGAAATAGGATTAAGTGTTGGAAGTGTAATAACAGTTGCTTGGAATGTAACGATTGCCGTATTACCACCATTAATGGAACCAATATTTACACCAGTTGATAAATCGGCGTTTGGAATGGTTTGCCCATTAGCTGTGAAACTATTTGGAACGAAACTTAAATTGCTATCAAGAATATCGATAATAGTTACATCAGTTGCGGTCACATTCCCGGTATTAGGAAGGTTAAGTGTAAATGTTATTGTATTACCAATGTCCGCAAAAGTAAGATTTGCTGTTTTTGTGGTAATAATAGTTGCGTTGTTTATTTGAAGAAGTGTAGTGTTGGAAGTAGCTGCACTCGATGCCGGCGGATTACTTGGATTAACAGTAAACTCATACGTGGTTGATGCTGTATTTGGTGCAGGGTTACTAGGAGGAATGCTGTTCACTGTAACTTGAAAGACGATACTATATATTTCATTTGGTGGAAGTGTTGCAAGTAATACACCTGTATTTGGATTCGCGTTAGGTTGTAAAACACCATCGACAGTTAATGTGTTAGGAACAAATGTGAGTCCACTTGGTAATGCATCTGTGAATACAATATTAGTTGCATCGGTATTGCCTATATTGGTAATAGAAGTAGTATAAAAAGCAGTTTGCCCGATATCTGCAAAGGATACACTTTCATTTTTCGTCATAGATAATATGGCTTCTTTAATCTGTGTTGAAACAGGATTACTAATTGAAGTTTCTGAGTCAGGTGGTGAGACTAATTGATACGATGTTGATGAGAAATTTACAATTGGGTTTTCGGTTGGTAATGATGTAACAGTAACTTGGAACGAAACTGTTACTGTAGTCCCGGCTGTTATTATCCCAATATTCACACCGTTCGATGGATCCGCCTCACTTTGAGGAACTCCATTAATAGAAAATGTGTTTGCAATAAATGTAGTTCCACTTGGCACGGTATCTGTGAATATAACATTTTGTGCAGATGAGTTTCCATTGTTTGTTAAAGCGACAGTATAAGTGAGTGTGTCTCCAATACGACTAAAGGATTTATCGACTTGTTTTAATGAAAGAATGGTAGCTGTATTAATCGTAGTAAACACTGTGTTTGAAGTAACGTTTCTTGAAACAATAGGTGCATTGGGATCAGCAATAAATGTGTAAGAAGCAGTAGCGGAATTGGCAATAGGATTTTGAACAGGGGTAGAAGTAGCGGTAACTTGAAATGCTATAGATATTGAGCTGTTAGGAGCAATTGATCCAATCGTTATGCCTGTATTAGGATTCAATCCAATTTGTGTGAGTCCATTTATTGTAACGCTATCAGTAATAAATGTTGTACCATTTGGTATAAGATCCGTGAAAGTAATATTCGTTGCATTTGTATTACCGTTATTCGTTAAAATTGTCGTATAGGTTATGGTATCGCCTAGTGTTACAAGGGTTTGATCGACCGATTTTACCATCGTTATCATAGCATTTAATACAGGGTTTGTAGCAATATTCGTTGAAGTAGAGGTAGTAGCAGGAGCGCTGTTTGGATTAACAGTATAAGAATATAAAATTGTGTCATTACCCATAATTGAACTGGAAGGGGGAACAGAAATAACATTTACTTGGAAAGTAACAGTTACTGTTTCACCAGGAGCGATATTTGGTATGTTTACTCCAAGTGCTGGTTGCGCACTAGACTGCTGAACGCCATTTATTGTGACTGAATTTGGTATAAAGGTAGTGCTAGCTGGAATAGCGCTTGTGAAAGTAATATTCGTTGCGGCTGTATTTCCGGTATTTGTAATAGTAGTTGTATACGTAATCGTATCTCCAACTGAAACGATAGATTTATCAGCACTTTTTTTGGTTGTTAAAATTGCGCTATTGATAGTTGTCGAAACTGCATTAGATACATTTGTTTGTGATACGGCAGGTTGGCTAGGATCGACCACATGTGCAAATTGTACAGAGCTAGAATTAGAAATTGGATTTATACTTGGAATGTTTGTAACAAGTACGTTAAGAGTAATCACGGCCGTTCCATTTGGGTTTATATTTCCAATCTGAATTCCGTTAGCTGGATTTCCGATTTGCTGTGTACCAGAATCGTTTGTAAGAGTGCCAGATATGAATGTCGTTCCATCAGGTAAAGTATCCGTAAAAATTATATTTTGTGAAGTGACATTTCCAGGGTTACTTAATGTAATTGTATAAGAAATTGTATCGCCAATTGTTGCGAAAGTTTTATTTACAGATTTGATTGCCACAATTTCCCCAGAATTTATTTGTGTCGAAACTGGATTGGACGTCGTACTTCTTGAAACGAGTGGTAAGTTTGGACCTGTCATAAATTGATAATTAATGGAAGCGCTGTTTACAACCGGTGAGTTTGGTCCGCCTGGTCCAATTGTGAAAATTGGATTTGGAATGCTAACTACTTGCACACGGAAGGTAACGTTTATAAAATCTCCAGCAATAATATCCCCAATCGGTATCCCATTCGCTGGATTTACTCCAGGCAATAAAACTCCGCCTACTCGAACGCTATCTTCTATAAATACTGTGTTATTTGGAATCGGATCTGTAAAAATGATATTCGTAGCAGTTGCGTTTCCTATATTATCCAATAAAACAGTATACGTTAAAAATGAATTTCCAGGTGCTACGTCAGAAAATAGTCGATCTACACTTTTCGTTGCTTGAATAATCGCTTCGTTAATTTGAACTAAAGTTGGATTACTTGTAGCTGTTTCTGTCACCGGCGGCTGGGTAGGATCAATAATGATCGAGTATGTTGTGCTAGATTGGTTCAAAGTTGGGTTTGTAGCTGGTATTGAGCCAACGATAGCTTGAAAGCTAATTGTTGTCGTTCCTCCAACTGGAATTGAGTCTAAAGAGATTCCGCTATCTGGTCTAAATCCAAGTTGTGGGATTGTATTAATTTGTACGCTATCAGGAACGAATGAAAGTTCAGGTGGTAATATATCGATAAAAACAGGTGTGTTTGCTGAAGTATTTCCGCTATTGGTGAGGATAGTTGTATACGTAATTGTATCTCCAACAGCAGCAAAAGCACTGCTTGCAGTTTTTGTTGCGATAACGGAAGCAGTATTTACTTGTGTAAAAGTTTTATTAGATTGAACTGTTCGTGAAACTGGCGGTTCATTTATATCTACAATAAAGCTATATTGAAGCGATGATTTGTTCGGGATTGGATTAGGGTTTGGAAGTGTTGTAATGTTTACTTGAAAACTGAGTGTAGCAGATGCATTTGAATTCAAGTTACCAATATTGATACCGTTTTGTGGATTTGCATTAGTAATAGTTGTTCCATTTACCGTAAAACTATTTGGAATAAACGTTGTACCATTTGGAATTACATCTGTAAAAATAACATTGTTTGCGGTAGTATTACCGGAATTAGTAATGGTAGAAGTGAAAGTAAGTGTATCTCCAATAGTAGCGAATGTTGAATTGACAGTTTTATTTATAGAAAGAGTAGCATCAATAATTGGAGTAACCGTTGTATTCGTAATTGTACTATTAACAGCAGGTGATTGGTTGGGATTCACGGTATATTCATAATTTACAAGAGCATTATTTGTTAATGTGCCACTAGGTGGTATCGCTAAAATTTGTGCTTGAAAAGTAATGAATACAGTATCTCCTGGCGAAATATCTGCCAAGTGAATACCAAGTGATGGATCTAATCCTGGTTGTGGGACATTATTGATCGTTACGGAGTTTTGGATAAATGAAGCTCCTGCACCAAGCCCATCCGTTAAAACAGTCGCACTAGCAGGAGTATTACCTGTATTTGCTACTGCAATCGTATAGGTAACGATATCACCAATTGCAGCTGTCGGTGTATTCACAGACTTCGTAGCGACAATAGTAGCGTTATTAATTTGAGTTGTTATTACGTTACTTAACGTATTAGCGGATGCTGGAGGTAAGTTAGGATCTACGACATACTGGTACGTTGTATTGCTTTGGTTCGGGATTGGATTTGGATTCGGGATGGAATTTACTTGCACTTGGAACGAAATTATCGTATTTGCATTCGGGTTTATTGGATCAATTGCTATTCCACTCGCTGGATTTACATTAGGTAGTATATTCCCATTTACTGTTACACTATTTGGAATAAAAGACGTCCCGCTTGGGATAGCATCTGTAAATACTATATTTGATGCAAGTGTGTTCCCGTTATTCGTTAAAGTAGTCGTGTACGTAATAATATCATTTACGTTAGCAAACTGTTTATCTACCGATTTCGTAGCGGCAATTGAGGCGTTATTAATAGTTGTCTGTACAGTGTTAGAAGCAACCATCTGCATTACAGCTGGTTTGGATGGATCATACGTATATTGGAATGTTGTGCCTGATTGATTTGAAATTGGATTTACAGCAGGGATAGTTGGTACAAAAACTTGGAATGCAACGGTGCGTGATGAATTCGCTCCTATCGTACCAATTGAAATGCCGGTAGCAGGATTTGCGTTAGCTACAGGGACATTATTAATCGTTACAGTATTAGGAATGAAGAGGGTACCCGCTGGAATGATATCTGTAAATGTTACATTAGCAGCAGGGATATTCCCGTTATTTGTTAAAATAGTCGCATATAGTATGACATCACCAATATCAGCGAAGTTTGTACTCGTTAGTTTTGTAGCAACGATATTAGCAGTATTAATTTGTGTAGTTACTATATTGCTAGCGGCGTTTCTAACAAGAGCAGGTAAGTTTGGATCAGTGATAAAGCTATATTGAAGTGAAGCGCTGTTTTGAATTGGGTTTGGTGAAGGTAGCCCATTTGCACTTATTTGAAACACAATCGTTGTAAAACCACCTGAAGGAATGGAGCCGACTTGAAGACCGGTACTAGGGTCTGCACCTTGTTGTAAA
The DNA here is from genome assembly GCF_001836235.1 of Bacillus sp. HMSC036E02. Classification (NCBI taxonomy): domain Bacteria; kingdom Bacillati; phylum Bacillota; class Bacilli; order Caryophanales; family Bacillaceae; genus Bacillus; species Bacillus sp. HMSC036E02. The sequence continues at coordinate 293,339 of NZ_KV827854.1, forward strand.
GTACCACCTATAAAAATACTATTTGGTACGATAGTGGAGCCATTAGGAATTATATCGGTAACAATAACATTATTTGCTATAGTATTTCCAAGATTAGCTAAAGAAATTGTATATGTGATTGGTTGCCCGACATCGGCGATAGTTAAATCTACTTCTTTGACAATCACTACATTTGCTAAATTAATTTGTGTACTTACAGTGTTACTTACAGATGTTTCTATAGTTGGTGGATCGCCCGGATTTAGAATAAAACTATACTGTGTACTAGATGAATTTAATGTTGGGTTTTGTGTTGGTAAAGAGGTGATGGTTACTTGATAAGAGACGGTAAGTGAGCCGTTAGCAGCAATGGAAGGTAGCGGAACACCTATATTTGGATCTGCGTTATTTTGGAGTACACCATTAATAAGAAAAGTATTTGGAATAAAGGTAGTACCGTCTGGATTCGTATCTACGAAAGTAGGACTATCAGCAGAAACACTTCCTGCATTCGTCAAAGTAACAGTATAAGTTAATGTATCCCCTACGGTAGCGAACGCTCGATTCACTGTTTTGGCTGAAATGACATTTGCATCGTTTACTTGAGTAAATGTAGTGGTTGAAGTAGTGTTTTTACTTACAGGTGAAGCGTTTGGATCAACGATAAAGTTGTAGGAGATAGAAGCACTATTCGAAATAGGATTTGGATTTGGAATGCTAGTTATTACTACTTGGAATGAAGCTGTAATTGTAGTATTAGCATTGATGCTACCAATATTGATGCTAGTTGGTGTAACGCCTGGTTGAGTAACACCGTTAACTATAACGCTATTTGGTACAAAGGCGGTTCCATTCGCAATTGAATCGGATAGTAATACATTGTTCGCTGCAACATTCCCATCGTTAGTAAGAGCAAAGGTGTAAGTTAATACATCGCTAACTTCCGCAAACGTTTTATCTACAGATTTATTAACGTGGAGATTTGCTAGTCTAATTGTTGATGTAACAGAATTAGAATTTGCTGTTTTTGAAGTCGGTGGCAAACTTGGATTTACAGTGTAAATATAAGAGGCGAAAGCATTATTAATAATAGGGTTTTGGGCAGTAATGTTAATGACTGTTACTTGAAAGGATAAGGTAAAAGTAGCTCCACCAGGAATTGTGCCGATAGGTAATGCAACGAGAGAATCTACATTTTGCAAAACTCCGTTTAGTGTTACAGTACCAGGATTTAATATCGTTCCATTTGGAAGTGGATCTGTTAGTTGTACGTTATTAGCGGCTGTATTTCCGCTGTTTGTAATAAGGATTGTATAACTTATCGTTTCGCCAATTGTGGCAAATTGTTTGTTAGTTGATTTTGTTAATGTTACATTCGCATTGTTAATTTGAGTGGAAACGAGATTAGAAGAAATGTTTTTTGTAACGGGTGATTGGCTAGGGTTGACGGTATATTGATAAGAAGCACTTGATCCGTTAGATACGACATTTGACGCGGGTATTGTATTTACTACTACTTGAAATGCAACATTTTTTGTTGTGCCGCTTGGGATGGATCCAATATTCACGCCGTTAGCGGGAGTTGCGCCCACTTGTGTCGTGCCATCTATTGTTAAACTGTTTAGAACGAAAGTTGTTCCAGTAGGGATGACATCTGTAAAAATAACATTGTTCGCATTTGTATTACCTGTACCTGTAAAGGAAACGGTGTACGTTAGTGTGTCACCAATATCTGCAAAATTTTTATCTACTGCTTTCGTCATTGTTACAGTAGCATTATTCACTTGAGTGGAGACAATATTTGTCGTATCAGTCCCACTTACTGCTGGTTGATTAGGTACAGGAATGTATTGATATGTTGTTGTTCCACTATTTAATATTGGGTTTGTTTGAGGGATAGAAGGAACGAGCACTTGGAATGAAACAGTAGTAGTGGAATTTGCTGCAATCGAACCAATTGGTATACCATTAGCGGGATTTGCTCCAGCTTGAGTAACTCCGTTAACAGTTACACTCCCTGGAATGAAAGTAGTTCCGCTAGGAATCGGATCCGTATATATAACGTTCGTTGCAGCGATATTTCCTATATTAGCTAAGGCAATACTGTAAGTTAATGTTTCACCAATATCGGTAAAAAGTTTGTTAACTGATTTTGTTCCATTAATATCTGCGAGGTTAATTTGTGTTCCAGCAGAGTTGCTTGTTGCAAGGCCGTTAAAGGTTGTTCCTCCAGCGATTGGTGTATATTGAAATGTAATATTAGCAGTATTAGAGATAGGGTTTTGATTTGGAAGAGAAACGACGGTAGCTTGGAAAGTTACTGTACGAGAAGCACCATTATTGATTGTTCCAAGAGATATACCAGCCGCAGGATTAGCATTTGTTTGTGGTACGTTATCTACTGTTACAGTGCCGGGTATAAAAGAAGTACCGTTAGGGAGACTATCTATAAAAATAGCGTTATTGGCAGGAAGAAGCCCGGTGTTAGGGATAGTAACTGTATAAGTGAGAATATCTCCAATTGCAGCAACACTTTTATTCACGCTTTTCGTCGCTTGTATATTTGGTGAGTTTATATTAATTTGTAAACCGACTGTATTTAACATATACGCATCTCCGTTAGTTGTTAAACGGATTGCGGCGGATACTTGTGAGTTTGTTAAATAAGGAGAAATATCAATGGAAGTAATGTCCCAGCCCTGTCTTCCTGCGGAGATGTTTGTACTTGTAGAAGCACTTTGATTTCGCGTTCCAAATGTCCCTGTTGTATCTAAGTTTCCTGCAGCATTATTAACTTGAGAACCGAAGAAATTATTTATAGCATTGTTTGGTCCAGATAAAGCATTTAATGAACTGAAATTTGGTCCAAATAAAGCTTGATCCCCGGTTAAATCTGCATCTCCTTCGGTAGAACTTAAAAATAATCTCCCGCTTACTGGTCCTCCTGAAGGTGTTAAAAATCCAGAAACAGATACATCGGCACTACCAGTTTCTGCAGAAACACGGTTACCAGCTACATAAATGGTTAAGTTTCTTGCAGGTAATGTCCCGTTTTGATAAGCGACAATGAGTGTCCATCCGGCCGAGTTAATGGATCCATTTGAAGCATCTAAAGGATCAACAAGTCCAGGGACAGCTCCTGTAGTATAAGAACCAGAACCTCCAGCTTGAATAAGAGTTGTTACGTCTGCTGAACGAGTATAAAAGCCAAATGTAATAGAGTTTGAAACGAACGTTTGATTTGAAGCTGTAACAGCTGAAGGAGTAATTGAGTATGTTGAAACGGGTGTTGTAAATGAAACGGGATTACCTAGAACACTCGTAATGTTTTGATCACGAGATAAATAGTTTCCACCCCAAACGAGTTCTGCGTAAAGAATAGTGCTACCAGCAGGGATATTTAAAATAGCGGTAGAACTATTTTGTGTATAGGTTAACGTTGTACCTGCGGGAAAAGTAGGTACTTGTAAAGCGGTATTCGTAGTTATAAACGCACCAATTGCCCCGATTGTACCAGCACGGTTTTGATTACTAATTTTACTTAATCCTAAAGTATTACCTGTAATAGCGAGTGCGCCGTTAGTGGTGGTAGAAAATCGATTCGTAATGGGCATGTTGTCACCTCATTTCCAATATAGTCTTGGTCAAAATAGGATATGTGTGTGATAAATAAATGGAAACATGTACAAGTTGATTTGATAATAATGATTTAAATGTCTAGATAAGGGGATGGAGTATGATTGAATTGGAAATTAGAGTGGAGCGTCTTAGGGAAGCAAAAACAGGGAATATTGTATCATTATCTTCTTATATTGGGTGGGATTATAACAGAGAAGAAATTGAGACTATTTTTAACGCAGGGAATGTATACGGTGTTTGGAATGAGAGAGAGGAACTAATTGCTAGCGCGGCAATAATATTATATGGGGAGAAATTAGCGTCTATCGGAATGGTGATTGTACATCCAGATTATAAGGGGAGAGGGATTGGAAAGATAATAACGGAAGCGTGCGTTAAAAGCGTATCAGCTCATACCCCAATTATGCTTATTGCTACGGATGAAGGGAAACCTTTATATGAAAAGTTAGGATTTAGGGCAGTAAGTTATGTTTCTAAATACATATGTAACTCATACAATGCGAAAGATTATTGTGTAAGAAATGAAGATTATGTGATGAATTATGAAGAGGGTGATTTAGAAAAAATAATAAAAATAGATGAATATGCGTTTGGAACAAATAGAAAAGAGTTTTTAAAGAAAAGAATTATGCAAAGTGAACAGTGTATCGTTGTAAGGGACAAGGAACAAAATGTATTAGGTTACGGTTTAAGCATACAAACACCAGAAAATAAGATAATAGGGCCGGTTGTTGCTAAAAATGATGAGATGGCAATGAGAATTGTACATGATTTAGCAAGAGGGCATAATGGAAAATTAAGAATGGATGTACCAGAAGGAAAGAACGATTTCATGAAAGAATTAGAGGTTGCTGGTTTTAAAAAAGTGAATACACCACCAATTATGATGAAAAATAGTAATCGGTTATTAAAAAGAAATAGTGAACTATATAGTATTGCAGCGCAAATTTTTGGATAAAAAAGAATCCTTTTAAATGAAGGATTCTTTTTTGAGCCAATTTAATCACGATATTGGTCATGAGTTGGCTGAAAGAGGTCTTCCTCGATATCTCGCACCATAGAAAAATGATCAACGTTATAATGACCGTGTAAAGTTTTATTGTGATGACCAATAATTTGTTCTGCAGACAATACGTTAGAATCAGTTGTTGAATGACCGTTTTTAATTAATGTAACGTCAAATCCTTGTACAGTTGCTGTCCTAACGGCAGTGTCAATGCAATGTTCTGTTTTACATCCGCCTATAACAATATGATTAATGTTTTCTTCTTTTAAAAGTTCAAGTAAAGAAGTACCGTAGAATGAATTGGTTGCTGCTTTATTAATAAAGATTGCAGACTGGGGTACTTGAATTTGATTATGTACTTCAAATCCTTCGCCACTACCAGAAGCAACATCGATATCTCTTACGAAAACAATAAGAGCATTTGAATCTATTGCTTTCTGGAGGGCTATATTTAGTGTAGATAATAGCTCGGTTTTACGAAAAACTTCATTTTCTTGCTCATTTCCATCAATTAATTCTTGCTGAGCGTCGATAATTAATAGTGCTTGTTTCATCGTGTCTCCCCTTTAATATGAAATAAGTTCCACTGTACATATTCCTTCAGATTGTTAGAAAATCCTCCATTGTAAGAGAAGTAGAAGATTGATTTACAAAGTTGTCAAAGAAATTTCATTCTCATAGCGTGTAAAAACATGTATGATAGGAGATGGAGAATTTTTGAGTAGGTGGGAATAACATGCAAACAGTAGAAGATTATCTTTCATTCTTACATACGAAAGGATTTAAATTATCAGAGGAAGCACAAGGGTTTATTATGTTTGGACAAGGATATACTGGTGCGTCTGATGGGATTGTGAACGCAGCAATAGAAGCGACAATTAAACATCAATTGCAGTTTGATGGTAGTTATTTCGTTGCGTTATTAGAACGATTGAAAGAGGAAGAAATTACAGATAAAAAAAGCGCTAAGGCTTTTATGCGGAAGTTACAAGCGTAACTTCACGCAGCCTGCGCTTCTTTTTTTGTTTTGGAAGGTAATTCAACAAAAATCATGCCTAGAAAAATACATAGACATCCGATAATAGCAGAAATAGAAAGTTGTTCATTTGCAACGAGAACGCCTGTTAATGCAGCAAAAACGGGCTCCATTGCGAAAATAATTGCTACTCTCGTTGGAGAAGTGTGTTTTTGTGCCGATGTTTGAATGAAAAAAGCAATAGATGTTGCAAACAGGGCAGTTAGAAAGAGTGCGAATAAAAAGGATTGATTCGTCCATAGTGATACTGAAAATAACTTTTCCCAATCTTCAAACAAGAAAGCGCAAATAGAAGAAAATATACCAACAGCTAATACTTGAGATGTGCTTAATAATAAAGGTGATATTTTTTTAGAAAAGAAGCCGTTAATAAGAATATGGGCAGCGAAAGCGACTGCACAACCGAGAACAAGTATATCTCCTATATTTAATTGGAAAGAATTAGCAGCTGTTAATAAGTACAAACCTGTTGTAGCTACAGCAATACCAAGTACGATGAAAATGGTGGCTTTTTGTTTTAAAAAGATAAAGGATAAGATTGGGACCATAACAATGCTTAGCCCAGTTAAGAAACCTGCTTTTGAAGAAGTTGTATAGAGTAAGCCAAATGTTTGTAATAAATAGCCGACAAATAAGAAGAACCCAACTATTAATCCAGCTAAACTACTATGTTTTAATTCTTGTTTTGAAGTTTTCTGTGAGAAAATAATTTGAACGAATAATAAAATAATTCCAGCGAATAAAAAACGAATACCATTAAACGTAAATGGACCAACGAAAGACATAGCGTTTTGAACGACAACAAACGTAGCTCCCCAAATAAAAGAGACAAATAATAAAGCAAGAGGAGCAATCCACTCTTTTTTCACACTCATACCCCCGTTAATTTTGTAAGATAGCTTTTCTAGCTAATTCATCAGCTACTTTATTTTGACTACTTGGAATCCACTTAATAAAAAAGAGATCGAAGTTTTTTATGTACTGTAGTGCTTCATCTAAAAGAGGTGCAAATATTTTATTTTTTGCGTATTCCTTTTCAAGAGCTCGCTCAACAAGCTGCGAATCTGTACGAAAAGAGACAGTGCTATAATTATGCTCAATGCAATATTTTAATGCTAGAAGTAAAGCGCGGTATTCTGCTTCATGATTGGACATTGTTCCAAGTGGTACTGATAATTGTACAGGCGGCTGAACGCCTTTAATAAACACTCCTGCACCAGAAGGACCAGGATTTCCTTTTGATGCACCATCAATATATATTTCAATCAAAATGAGAAACCTCCAAATTATAAGATTATCCCCTACTTAAATATTTTTTTGAAGTAGGGGATAGAGTAGTTATCCGATTGTGATGCTGTAACGACATGTAAATGTTTCATTCGCTTGTAAAGATTGAATTCCCTTTTTGTCCTTGAAATCTTTTGCTGGATTTACTTCATCAGCGATTCCATACCAAGGTTCAATACATAAGAAAGGTGCGTTATCCCCTGGTGTCCATACGCCGACAAATGGAAATTCATCAAATTCTACTTTTACAAATTTATTATGTTTATGAGAACGAATCGAAATTTCATTTGTATTCATATGTTCAAAAATAAGTGCATCATTTTTGAATAAATCGTATGTAAGTGGCAATTCAGTCGTATTTTCAGCGATTAATTGCTTTTTGTTTGAAAGATAAGGTCCTTCTAATACGCTTGTTTCTAAGCGTTCCGAACCATTAAACGATAAGTGATAATCTGTAAATGATTCACCGTCCAATAAAGGGAAGTTGAATCCAGGATGTGCGCCGATTGAGAAGAACATTTCTTTAGAAGTAGGATTGTTTACTTCATATGTTACATGAACACTTTGTCCATCTAGCTCATAAGAAACGAGTAATTCGAATTCGTATGGGTATTTTTTTAATGTTTCTTCATTACTAGTAACGATATAAGTGATCTTTGTTTCGCTTTGTTCTTTCACAGAGAAAGTAAGATCACGAGCGAAACCGTGTTGTGTTAATGAATATGGTTTACCGTCTACGTAGTATGTATTATCTACTAATCGACCAACAATTGGGAACAAAATTGGTGCACGGCGTCCCCAATAAGTAGAATCACCTTGCCATAAATATTCTATGTTGTCTTCTTTTAAGCGAACGCTCTGTAATTCTGCACCTTTGTCAGAAATGGAAACGATCACTTTTTCATTTTGAATTGTTGCTGTCATGAAGTGAAACCTCCTAAATTTTTCATATGTTTCATTATACGTTGTCTAAAAGGAAAAAGGTAGTTTATGATAGGAAATCTATTGACGAAAGAGGGGCTACCACGTAAAATATAATCTTGTTGCTTAAAAAACGAATAACGTGGTTCGAAACCATCCCACGTAAAAAAACTAAGGAGATTTTGTCATGAATATTAGAACATTAGTCGGTAATGGTATTTTAGCGGCATTATATATTGCTGTTTCTATGCTTATTCAGCCATTTGGCTTTACGAATGTACAGTTTCGTATTTCAGAGATGTTTAATCATCTCGTTGTATTTAACAAGAAAGCAATTTACGGAATTGTATTAGGTGTATTTTTAACGAATCTCTTTTTCTCACCTATGATCGCTTATGATTTAGTATTTGGAGTAGGGCAATCTATTCTTGCATTAGTTGCAACGATTATTTCTATGCGATTTATTAAAGGTGTTTGGGCTCGTATGATTTTTAATACAGTTATCTTTACGATTACAATGTTTATGATTGCAATTGAACTTCATCTTGCATTTGACCTACCATTTATGTGGACTTGGTTAACATGTGCAGCAGGTGAATTCGTAGTAATGGCGATCGGTATGCCTGTAATGTACTGGATTAATAAGCGAGTACAATTTGAAAGATTTATGTAATAGATGAAAGAGCTATTCCTTATATAGGATGGCTCTTTTTGTATGTGATTATATTGAATATAATACTGTGACTCTTGATAAAATATAATAAAATAAAGTGAGGCTTCAATTAGCCGGATAAATAAGAAGTCTTACATAAGGGGAATGTAGTATGAAATATAAAATTCATTGGTTGTATAAAACGAAGCGCGGATTGCAGACGGAATTAACGACAGAGTATATGAACATAGAAGAAGTACTTCAATTTGCAGAGGATTTTGAGAAAACAGGAAGAGTAAAAGAAATTTCATTTTATGATGAAATGGACGCAGAATGGTCATTAAAAGAGATGAAAAAGTTAAGTAAGCAAGTAGAGGAAGATCCCCAAGAAATACTCGTTTATTTTGATGGGGGATATGATGTGCAAACGAAAGAAGCTGGCGTTGGTATATGTGTGTATTATAAAAAAGGAAATACAAACTACCGGATTCGCCGCAATGCATATATAGAAGGTATATATGATAATAATGAAGCGGAATATGCATCGTTACTATACGGTATGAATATACTCGAGGAATTAGGGGTTAAGTATGAAGCAGTCACACTTCACGGTGATTCTCAAGTTGTACTGCAGCAATTAGCCGGAGAATGGCCTTGTTATGATGAGCATTTAAACCATTATTTAGATCAAATTGAACAAAAGGCGAAGCAAATGAAATTAAAACTTATATGTGAACCAATATCTAGAAAACAAAATAAAGAAGCACATCAATTAGCTACGCAAGCATTGGAAGGAACAGTTATTGATAGTCATAAAGAAATAACTGAATAGAGAGGTGCAAAGGTGGATAAAAAGCAACTCATTACAGAGGTAAATGACTTATTAGAAACGTATTGTGAAGGATGTTTCTTGCGAGAACATAATCGAAAGACAAATAGTAAATATTATGCCCATTCATTTTGTATACGGCAATGTACAGTTGGAGAAACATTGAAAAAGTATGGAGAACAGTTGTCATGAAAAAACATCCAGAGAAAATTCTCTGGATGTTTTTTAGTGTCTTGCTTCGTTTAGTTGATGCTCACATTTATTTAATTTCTTTTCCTCATTCATTAAAAATGGCTCATCTAAATCAGTTGCAACTGATTTCATAATTTCAAGCTGAGAGCGAGCTGCTTCTACAGCAGTAGTAGCATGCTCTAATGTATCTGGATCCATTGAAATTGTTGCTGATCCTACCATTTTTTGTGCTGTTTCTACACGGAATTTCACTTCTTCAAAATCATTTACTTCTGATCCCATTAATAATTCCTCCTTTGTATAGTGCGCATTTCACATAGTTTTTGCTCTGTAAAACGGAAATATACAAAGGAATAACAAAGGAGGTTACCAAGTAAGGCAACCTCCTGTTATATGTTGGATTAAAGTTTTACTACGTTAGCAGCTTGAGGTCCGCGGTTACCTTCAGTAATGTCGAAAGATACTTCTTGACCTTCTTCTAAAGCTTTGTAGCCGTCTCCTTGAATAGCAGAGAAATGTACGAATACATCGTCAGCGCCTTCCATTTCGATAAATCCAAAACCTTTTTCGTTGTTAAACCATTTTACTTTTCCTTGCATGTTACAATTCCTCCTAAAAGCGTTTACTATTTTCATTTAGTGAAATTCATTAAAAAAATAATATAAACTAAAAATGCTATATTCTTGAATATTCTGCTAAATGATTAATTTAAATATACACGAATTGGGAGAATTTAGTCAAGTAAGCGATTTTATTTTTTTGTATTTTTAAATAATTTTCCAGTCAAATTTTTAAATAGGTATAGGACAGGCCTTGTACGTAATATTCTTAATTGAATGCTATACATAATGAGGTGAAAGAATGAATAAGTCTTACTTATTAGATAATGAAGGAATGAGAACGAGAACCGACATACCGGATTGGGTTGCAAAAGAATTTGAGATTTTTTCAAATGTTGTGTTAGAACCAACTTTTCCATGTTATTTCGGTTTAACAGCTTTGAAAAAGAATGAACTTCGTTATTCATTTCTTTCTCATAATGATTGGAGTCATTTGCCGCATACAATGTTATCTTTTTTAGACTTAATGAAAGAGAGACCGATTGTAAGAAGGGGCTTTTTCCTTTTTGTAGAACCGGAATGTGAAGAACGATCACTCGAATATTACCGTGATTCTTTTTGGAAAGTGTTACAGTATTTACATGAAAACGATAATCAAGCATGGCCAAAGCAAATTCCTGAAGACCCAGACCATTATTTATGGGAATTTTCATTTGGTGGTGAGCCAATATTCGCATTTGGAAATGCGCCAGCTTATAAACAACGAAAAACTAGACATTTAGGGAATTCTCTCGTTATTGGGTTTCAGCCACGCACTATTTTTGATGGATTAGAGGGAGATCGTCCTAAAGGAGCATATTCAAGACAAATGGTCCGTGAGCGAGTTGAAAAGTGGGATCAATTGCCGAAACATCCTAACATTAGTCATTATGGTGACCCAGAGCATCGTGAATGGAAACAATATTTCATAGGAGACGATGTAGAGCCAATAAAAGGGAAATGTCCTTTTCTTCATAGGATAGAAAAGTAAGAGCCATCATCTAGATGGCTCTTTTGTATATTTTGGATAAAAAAGGGTATTTTATTATGAAAGCTAGTCTATTTTTTAAAATTACATCATTAACTAGTAGTAAAGAGAGTAGAAAGGATAGAGCGATGATTGGAGCAATTATACAGCAAATCGTATTAGGTATATCATTAGCTGCGCCAGTAGGGCCGATTAATATTGAAATGTTAAAACGAGGAATTGAACGTGGTTTTTGGCACGCTTGGGTTGTTGGAATTGGTGGAATGACTGCAGATGTTTTATTTATGCTTCTCATTTATTTCGGTTTATCTTCTGTGTTTATGTATACATATGTACAAGCCTTCATGTATTGCACGGGTTTTTTCTTGTTATTTTATTTAGGATTTCAAAGTGTAAAACAAGGAATTTTCGAATCGAATATGGAATATAAAAAAGAAGAGGTAGGTGGCCTTAAGCAATCGTTTATGGCAGGATTTTTAATTGCGATATCCAATCCATTAAATCTTGTTTTTTGGTTTGGTATATACGGAAGTACACTTAGCTCATTACTTACGAAGGTAACGAAACAAGAAGCTTTTTTGTACAGTCTTTGCATTATTGTTGGTATTATTTTATGGAATTTAAATATTGCTTTTTCTGTACATTTTGGAAGAACTTTATTAAAACCAAAAGCGCTTGGCTACATAACAGCCGGAGCAGGTATTATTTTAGTAGGTTACTCTATACATTTTGCATACAAAGCTTTACAGTTGTTCACATAAGATTGAAGGGGAGATTTTTATGTATCGAACCACTATTGACGGAAAAGAAATTATAATTACGTTAGCGCCAAAAATCCGAAAAGAAATTACTGATAGAAATCCACTATATGAAGCGGTATTTCATAATGCTGCAAGATTGTTACAAACAAAGCAACCGACGTTTGCAGTAAATCATGAAATATTTGGGCTCATTATTGGAGAAGTGCAAAGAGGAGAAGTAACAGTGTTTGCAGTGGAACATATTATTCCGAAGCAAAATATATTTGGATCAAACAATTTTTTCTCGGCAATAGAACAGCAGGCAAATTTGTAAAGTGAATAGAATAAGAATAGAAAAGAAATAGTCGTAACGATATGTTGCGGCTGTTTTTTTGGAAAAGGGGGAAATAAGATGAAGAAAGTGGGGAAAGAGTTCTTTTTACAACATGATATTGTTATTATGTATAGCATTCTATTTATTTTCATTATTATTTTAAAAATGCAATTTTTTACTTGGTTTGGCATGTTAGCATGTATGTTTGGGATTGTTTTCTATACGCTTAATGAATATATGACACATCGTTTTTTATTCCATATAAAGCCACCTAAAAACAAATTTCTATTAAAAATGTTAAGAAGATTGCATTATGATCACCACGTATATCCAGATGATTTAAAACTTTTGTTTTTACCTGTATGGTTTAGTATACCTAGTTTTACTATATATTTACTTATAGCATATGGTATTACAAAAAGTGTTACTATTGCACTTTCATTTGGAATCGGAATGATTATCATGCTGCTCGTTTATGAATGGAAACATTATATTGCTCATAGACCGATTCGTCCCGTCACTAAGTTTGGAAGATGGCTAAAAAAACAACATATATTACACCATTATAAAAACGAAAAGTTTTGGTTTGGTGTTTCAAATCCAGTATTCGATTTTATATTTGGAACACTTAAAGACGGAAAAGATGTTGAGTTAAGCGAAACGGCTCGTAATTTAGAAAAGGAAAAAAAGACAAAAGTAGTGCGTTAAGCACTGCTTTTGTCTTAATGAGGATAAATAAGTAAGGTGTCACTTTATTTTGAAAAAGTATATTAAAAATTTAGGGGAAATTGCCGAAAAATGTCTATCAAAAAATCTTTGCATGAATGCATGGATTGTCTAAAATGAATATAAGTTTCTGAATATTTATAAAATTTAGTCTTTAGGTATGCAAGGGGGAAGTGTATTTTAAGTAAGAGAGGGGATCGGTTAATGAAACGAGACGATACGTCAGCACGTAAGTTGCAAAATGAGGTGAATTATACAGAGGTCGTTCAGTCGGAAGAATTTCAATTGTTATTAAATACGAAAAAGAAGTTTATCATTCCAATGAGTATTTTCTTTTTTAGTTTTTTTATCGCATTACCTATTCTAACATCGTATTCAAAGGTGCTTAATACACCTGCATTTGGAGACGTTACATGGGCGTGGGTATTTGCTTTTTCCCAATTTATTATGACATGGGCACTATGTATGATTTATAGCAAAAAAGCAGAATCATTTGATGAAATCTCCCGAAAAATTTTGCAAGATATGCAAAAAGGGAGGGGCTGAACTTGAATACTACTGCATTTGCACTATTTTTAATTATTGTTCTTGGTACGCTCGTCATAACCTATTTTGCATCGAAAAAAACGAAAAATGCGAGTGAATTTTATACGGCTGGAGGGGGATTAACTGGTTGGCAAAATGGTCTGGCCATTGCTGGAGATTACATGTCTGCTGCTTCATTTCTCGGTATAGCTGGAGCAATCGCATTAACTGGGTTTGATGGATTCTTTTATAGTATCGGTTTTTTAGTTGCTTATTTAGTTGTACTATATCTTGTTGCAGAACCGCTTAGAAATTTAGGAAAGTACACTTTGGCGGATATGATTGCAGCACGCTTTGACGCGAAAAAAGTTCGCGGAGTTGCAGCTCTTAATACGATGACGATTTCTATCTTTTATATGATTGCACAATTAGTTGGCGCGGGTGCACTTATTAAATTATTATTAGGGATTGAATATACGACATCTGTATTAATCGTTGGAACACTTATGACGGTGTATGTTATTTTTGGTGGTATGACAGCAACGAGCTGGGTACAAATTGTAAAGGCTGTATTACTTATGGCCGGTACGTTTATTATTTCTGTTATCGTTTTCGCAAAATTCAACTTCAGCGTGACTGAAATGTTTGCCCAAATGAAAACAGCTACACCATTAAAAGATTCATTTTTAAATCCAGGTGTAAAGTATAAGGATGGCCTTGATACACTTTCTTTAAATTTAGGACTAGTACTTGGTACAGCTGGATTACCACATATACTTGTCCGCTTTTTTACAGTACGTGATGCAAAAACTGCACGTCAATCTGTCGTATATGCGACATGGTTAATTGGTGCATTTTATATTATGACGATTTTCTTAGGATTTGGTGCGGCAGCGTTTGTAGGAAATGAAGCGATTATTAAAGCGAACCCAGCGGGTAATATGGCAGCACCTTTATTAGCCAAAGCGTTAGGTGGAGACTTCTTATTTGCTTTCGTATCAGCAATTGCTTTTGCAACAATTTTGGCTGTAGTGGCAGGTCTCGTATTAACGGCAGCATCAGCATTCGCTCATGATTTTTATAATGAGATTATTCGCAAAGGGAAATCAACGGAAAAAGAGCAAGTATCTATGGCTCGTTATGCATCTATTGGGGTAGCGATATTATCTATCATACTTGCATTATTTGCCCAAACATTAAACGTAGCATTTTTAGTATCATTAGCATTTGCAGTTGCAGCGAGTGCAAATCTACCAGTGATTTTATTTACAATATATTGGAAGCGTTTTAATACAACGGGTGCTATTTCCGGTATGATTGTAGGGCTCGTATCAGCAATTGTTCTCGTAGCGTTGAGTCCGAATGTTTGGAACCCTGTAGCTGGAAAAGCTATTTTTGTTGGGGAAGCGATATTCCCATATACGACACCAGGAATTATTTCAATTCCGCTCGGATTTCTTGCAGCATATTTAGGAACTGTTTTATCTAGTAAGAAAGAAGATGCAGCGAAATTTGATGAAATTCTTGTGAAATCTAATACTGGTCAAGGTATTAGTGATGCGTCTTCACATTAAATAAAAGAGGAGCTTTTCGATAGATAAGAAAAGCTCTTTTTTCTTTTGTCATTTTCTTGTAAATATTACTGATTTGTAAGTAGGATTTGTCTTAATTTTGTGGAATGAAAATAGCAGGGAGAAATTTAAGTCATCATGGCACCAGCGCAGCTTTTGTGAAAAATAAGTTGTTATGGAAGGTGGAAGTAATGATGAAAACGAAGCAAACTGATGAATTATTAGCAAAAGATGAGCAATATGTTTGGCACGGAATGCGTCCCTTTAGTCCAAATAGTACAATGGTAGGGGCAAAAGCTGAAGGGTGCTGGGTTGAAGATATACAAGGAAAAAGATATTTAGATGGTATGAGTGGTCTTTGGTGTGTGAATAGTGGATATGGAAGAACGGAGCTCGCAGAAGCGGCTTATAAGCAATTACAAACATTATCATACTTTCCAATGTCACAATCTCATGAACCAGCTATAAAGCTTGCTGAAAAGTTAAATGAGTGGCTTGGGGGAGAGTATGTTATTTTCTTCTCAAATAGTGGTTCAGAAGCGAACGAAACAGCTTTTAAAATAGCAAGGCAATACTATGCGCAAAAAGGTGAACCACATCGTTATAAATTTATGTCACGTTATCGTGGGTATCACGGGAATACAATGGCGACAATGGCAGCGACGGGACAAGCGCAGCGTAGATATCAATATGAGCCGTTTGCTTCAGGCTTTTTACACGTAACACCACCGGATTGTTACCGTATGCCTGAAATTGAAGGGCAGCATATTTATGATGTAGAATGTGTGAAAGAAGTCGATCGTGTTATGACGTGGGAATTAAGTGAAACAATTGCTGCGTTTATTATGGAACCTATTATTACAGGCGGGGGCATATTAATGCCACCACAAGACTATATGAAAGCTGTTCATGAGACATGTCAAAAACACGGTGCCTTGCTTATAAGTGATGAAGTGATTTGCGGCTTCGGTCGTACAGGAAAAGCATTCGGATTTATGAATTATGATGTGAAGCCAGATATTATTACAATGGCAAAAGGCATTACGAGCGCATATTTACCATTATCTGCAACAGCTGTGAAAAAAGAAATATATGAAGCATTTAAAGGGAAGGGAGAGTATGAATTCTTCCGACATATTAATACATTTGGTGGAAATCCAGCAGCTTGTGCATTAGCCCTTAAAAACTTAGAGATTATGGAAAATGAAAATTTAATTGAGCGATCTGCGCAAATGGGTTCCCTTTTATTAGAGCAACTAAAAGATGAAATTGGGGAACATCCGCTTGTTGGGGATATTAGAGGAAAAGGTCTATTAGTTGGAATTGAATTAGTAAATGATAAAGAGACGAAAGAGCCAATTGATAACGACAAAATCGCAAGTGTCATAAATGCTTGTAAAGAAAAAGGGCTTATTATAGGACGAAACGGTATGACGACAGCAGGATATAATAACGTCTTAACATTAGCACCACCGCTTATTATTTCAAGTGAAGAAATTGCCTTTGTTGTTGGAACGTTGAAGACGGCGATGGAACGTATTTAATGAATCGAGCGAGCTGTAATATACAGCTCGCTTTTGTTTATTATGTGAAATATGATAAATTTTTCAAAGGGAGGGGAATTATTATGAAGAAATATGATCCTAATCAACATTATCACATCGGATATTATGAAGATGGATATGATTTAGAAGTGACAGCGTACAAAAGAATACATGAACCAGTTTGGGATGCTTATATTCCGCACTATGAGGTGGACGATTTTTATAAGAAAGTGGAGGAAATGAAACTGGGTGAATATATAGATGATTATGGTATTAAGGTGTATTCATTTAGTAATGATATCAATGATGAAGAAGCACGAACTATTTTTGAAAAATGGTTAAAAACGAATGGAATTGTTTAAAGATAAAATGAAAAAGGAGATTGCTATCTTATAAAATAGCAATCTCCTTTTATTATAGTAAACTTATTTACTTGCTTTCATTGCTTTATCTTTTGCACCAAACGTGTATTTTAACATTGGTGGTGTAATCATTGTAGTTAAAATAACGACAATAACGATTGCTGTAAAGTAATCTTGTGCCAATAGACCTGAAGAAAGTCCTGTTCCTGCAATGATAAGTGCAACTTCACCACGAGAAACCATACCAGAACCGATAATTGCAGAAGACTTAGCATCAAATCCAGTCATGCGTGCACCAACACCACAACCAATTAGTTTCGTTAATACAGCGATTACTGTTAATGCTAAGATGAACCAAATTTGATTGCCAATACCGTCAAATGTAATATTCATACCGATACTAACGAAGAATACCGGAACGAACATAGCGTAAGCAATTGGTTCTACTTTCTTTTCTACTTCATGTTTGTAGTTTGTTTGAGAAATTGCAATACCAGCAGCGAAAGCACCGATAATACCAGCAATTCCTAATAGTTCGCCGAAATATGCGAATGAGAAACAGATGATAAGAGCTGCGCTCACGATAGACTCAGATACGCGCAGTGGTGACAACCAACGCATAATTGCTGGAACACCTTTCCATCCGATTAAAATAATAGAAGCGAAGAATACTACTTTCTTCAAGATAACCATTGTTAAGTTAACATCATCAGTGCCTAAGAAGCTCATTGCGAATGCTAATAAAATAACAACAAGAATATCATCAAATACAGCGGCTCCAAGCATCGTCGTACTTTCACGTGTTTTCATTTTACCTAAATCACGAAGTGTTTGTACGGAAATACTAACACTTGTCGCACATAGAAGTAATCCTAAGAATACAGCGTTTCCTTGTTCCATTCCCATAACAAGGCCAGAAACGTAACCACCTACGAATGGAAGAATAATACCTCCGAGTGCAACTGCTAAAGAAGAATTACGATTGGCGTTTAATTCTTCTAAGTCTGTTTCAAGTCCAGCCATAAACATTAGAAGAATAACCCCGACATTACTTAATTGAGTTAGAAGCTCTGAATTTTCAATCCAACCTAATACAGCTGGACCGATAACGATACCGACAATTAATTTACCTAGTACAGAAGGTTGACCTAATCTAACACTAAGATCACCAGCAAGCTTTGTACTTAATAAAATAAGTGCAATTTGAAAGAAAAATTCGAATTCCATCTGATCCTCTCCTCATCATTTTTAGTTTTATCATACGATTTCTCGGAATTTGCCTAATGAAAATATGTAAAACCCATTAAACAAAAGGGTCTGATTACAAGTTCTTTTGAACTTGTAATTTGAACCTGTAATTAATATATAATACATTTTGCAAAAAATCAATGAAAAAATGGGAGCTTTTTTAGAGAGAGACGGTGTTATTAGAGGTATACATATAAGAATAGTGTGTGAATTTTTATATGTATGAAATAGTATGAAGTCCTTTTTCATTACAAATAATAAAGCCTAAATGCTATTTCACGAATTATAAATGTGAAAAGGAGGTTTTATCATTTGAATTCATTAAAAAATAAC
Organism: Bacillus sp. HMSC036E02; assembly: GCF_001836235.1. Lineage (NCBI taxonomy): Bacteria > Bacillati > Bacillota > Bacilli > Caryophanales > Bacillaceae > Bacillus > Bacillus sp. HMSC036E02. Next base: position 311,850 of record NZ_KV827854.1, read on the forward strand.
TTGTCTATTGTTGCTTTAGGTGGAGTAAATGAAATAGGAAAAAATATGTATGCTATCCAATATGAAAATGATATTGTCGTCATTGATTGTGGATCTAAATTTCCAGATGAAAGTTTATTAGGGATTGATTTAATAATTCCAGACGTCACATATTTGCAAGAAAATAAAGAAAAAATTCACGGTTTAGTAGTAACGCACGGGCATGAGGACCATATTGGCGGAATACCATATTTTTTAAAACAACTAAATGTACCAATCTATGCAACAAAGTTAACGTTAGGTTTAATTGAAATTAAATTAAAGGAACACAATCTTCAAAATGATACGGAATTAATCGTTATTCATTCAGAATCAGAAATTGATTGTGGTTCTATTAAGGCAACCTTTTTTAAAACGAACCACAGTATTCCGGATTGTCTCGGTATTGTTTTTCATACACCAGAAGGTACTGTAGTACATACAGGTGATTTTAAATTTGATTTAACACCAGTAAATAATCAACATCCTGATATTCATAAAATGGCTAAAATAGGAAGTGAAGGTGTACTAGCTTTATTATCTGAAAGCACAAATGCAGAACGCCCAGGTTTTACTCCATCAGAAAGGTCAGTAGGAGAACGGGTAGAGGAAATATTTATGAAAGCAAATAGAAAAGTAATTATTTCTACATTTGCTTCTAATGTGAATCGTGTTCAGCAAATAGTTGAAGCTTGCATAAAAACAAATCGAAAATTGGCTTTGCTCGGGAGAAGTATGGTAAATGTAGTAGAAGTTGCTCTAGAGAAAGGGTATTTACATATTCCAGAAGGTATGTTAATTGAAGCAAATGAGGTAAATCGTTTAGATCCAAAGCAGGTTGCGATACTTTGTACAGGAAGTCAAGGAGAACCGATGGCAGCTTTAGCGCGTTTAGCGAGTGGAAACTATAGACAAGTTGATGTTTTACCAGAAGATACGGTTATTATAGCTGCGACTCCGATTCCAGGAAATGAACGTAACGTTTCAAGAATTATAGATAATCTATTTGCTTTAGGAGCAAAAGTAATTTATGGATCAGGTAGTTCTACTGGAGTCCATGTATCTGGTCATGCGTATCAAGAAGAATTGAAATTAATGCTCACTTTAATGAAACCTAAATATTTTATCCCAATTCATGGAGAGTTTAGAATGCTACATCACCATAGTTTGTTAGCAGAATCAATTGGTATTGAAAAGGAAAATATCTTTATCGTACGTAATGGAGATGTTGTAGATATTAGTAATGAAGTGGCAATTCAATCTAGAAGAATACAGGCAGGAAATATATATGTAGATGGATTAGGAATTGGAGATGTTGGAAATGCATTATTACGTGATCGTAAACAACTTTCAGAAGATGGAATGCTCGTTATAGTTATTACTTTTAATAAAGTGGATGGAGAAATAATTTCAGGTCCTGATATTATTTCTCGTGGATTTGTCTATGTTCGTGATTCAGAAGAATTTTTAAGAGAATTAAATAAATTAGCTGTTATTACAATTAATAATTTAAAGAAAGAGAATGTGAATAGCTGGGGTATTTTGAAAAGGGAGGTAAGAGAAGCGTTAGGGAAGTATATATATACAAATACAAAACGAAAGCCGATGATTCTTCCTATAATAATAGAGGTTTAATAGTAAAAAAAGAATTCTCGTATGGGAATTCTTTTTTGTTTTGAAGACAAAATGAACATATAATGAAATAAATAGAAATGGAAGGAAATAAAAGATGTTATTAAATAAACGTTTTACAATTGGAGAAATGGCAAAAATGCATAATATCGCAGAATCTACATTAAGGTATTATGATGAAAAAGGAATTTTTCATCCGTCCATTGTTGATCCTCAAACGAATTATCGTTATTATACAATCGATCAATTTTCACTATTAGATACGATTAAGTTTTTACGCCAATTAAACATTCCATTAAAGGAAATTAAAAAATATATTGATGAAAGAAATCCAGCATACGCACTCAATTTACTGGAAAAACAACAAGAGATGATGCTGAAGAAACAAAGAGAAATTGAGTATGCTTTAGCGAAAATGGAGCATAGAATTCATTTAATTAAGGAAGCAACAAAAGCAAAAGCTGAACAAATGGTAATAAAAGAGATCCCGCAGCGAAAAATAACAGCTATTGCGGTTGCCCCGAATACGACGGATGATATGTTTGAGTACTACATTCATTCGTTGCAAAAAAATATGAGGCAAATGGATGATAGCTTATTTTCTGGAGATATTGGTGTAACTGTTGCGAAAAAAGGGTTAATGCAAAATGAGTTTCAAGCATATAGCAGTGTATTTATTCTTTTGGATTATATGCCTTTTGAAGTACAGAGTTCAGATGAAATTAAAGAAGGTATGTTTGCCTGTGTATATCATCATGGGCCATATGAAGAAACTGATGAAACATATAAGAAGCTAATGAAATATATTGATCAAGAAGGATACGAAATAAGTGGAGATGCAATTGAGATTGCATTAATTGATTGGTCTGTAACAGAAGATCCTGAGGAGCAAGTAACAGAAATTCAAATTCCTATAATGAAAAAACAAAGCAATAAGTTATAGGACTCGTATAATTACAAATGAGCATCAAACGCGATAATTAAGTCACCTATTTTTTAATTCTCTATTGACCTTAAAGTTACTTGAAGGTTTAAACTAAGAAAAGAGAGTTGAAAAAAGGAGCATATTAGAGTATGGAAGCAACAGAAAAATTAAGAGAAAAACCAATTAAAAGCTTATTTATTTCTTATTTAATACCAGCAGTTCTTGGAATGGTATTAATGTCAGTGAATATTGTAATTGACGCGGTTATGATTAGTAGAGGAGTTGGGGCGAACGGTTTAGCAGGAGTGAACGTGGCTATTCCAGCCTTTTCGATTTTCTTTTCTATTTCATTATGGATCGGAATGGGCGGGGCAACGTTATACTCCATTGCATTAGGTGAAAATAAACGAGAAAGAGCAAGGTCTATTTTTACTCAATCAATGACGGTAGCAGTTGTTATCGTAGGGATTTTAGCAGCGATTTGCTTATGGAGAATAGAAGATTTAGCATACTTATTTGGTGCAAACGAAGTGATTCTACCATATGCGTTAGACTATTTACACGTATTATTAACATTTGGAATGATATACGTTTTAGAAAATATTTTAAGTACATTTATACGAAATGATGGAAATCCTAATTTAGCAATGGCTGGTCTTGTTGTAACGGCTGTATTAAATATAGTGTTTGACTATATCTTTATTTTTATCTTTGGATGGGGCGTAACAGGTGCTGCCTCAGCGACTATTCTTTCGGCAGCGATTGGTTTCCTTGTATTATTAACCCATTTCTTTAGAAAAAGTAGTATTTTAAAGTGGACGAAATTTCATTTTGAATGGGATACTGTCAAACAAATTATGGTGATTGGTTTCCCAAGTTTTACAGCAGAAAGTACGGTTGCAATCGTAACGATTGGTTTTAATATCGCATTTGTCCAATATGCAGGAGAAGTAGGAGTAGCTTCCTATGCGATGGTGAATAGTATTCATGCAATGACATTACTATTATTCTTTGGTGTTGGAGCAGCATTACAGCCAATTGCTAGTTTCCATTACGGGGCAAATTTATCAGAGAGACTTCGTGAAGGATTGAAGTTTGCTGTGAAAATTGCAGTTGTCCTTGGAGGCGTTGCGATAATTGTCGGATTATTCTTCGGGAAATATATCATTGGTTTATTTGATGTTCAATCTCCAGAATTATTGGAGTTAACCTTAACAGGTATTAGTTTATTCTTTATCCAATACGTATTTTTAGGTTATAACATTGTGTATGGAGAGTACTTCCAATCAGTGCGACAAACGAAGAAATCAGTACTTATTATAATGAGCCGAGGATTACTATTTATTATTCCATTGTTATGGATTATGCCGAAACTATTTGGTATAAATGGAATTTGGCTCGTTATGCCAGTTGCAGAAGTAATGACAGCGATTATCGTATTTACGATGAATCGTATGAAACATCCTGTTCCATTAAATATGGCAGGAGAGAAAGAAGCGATATGATAAAACATCCCCTTAAGCAATTAAGGGGATTTTCTTATTCCTTTAAACTAATAGCAAAAGATCCATCCGTTTCTTGAACAGAAGCAAAGGCAACATTTTTAATATTTGTAATTCCTTTTTCTTTTAATTCTTTATATAACCATTTTTCATCTTTATGTATTAACTTTAAGTTATCATATTGAATTTGTGAATCGACGATAAGTGCAATTGGTAATCCAGCATACTTAACATCTATGTTTAAATCTTTTGGAGTTAATGGTACAAGTTCTCTTTTTGGTAAAATACTAATAGCGCCGTTCGCTTCTAAAATAGCGTATTCAATTTCATGAACACTTGGATATCCTGCAACGCGAAGATTAGAAAGCAGTTCTGCAATGGGGTATCTACTTTTTTGTAAGTTCTCAAAAATAATATCACCATGTTTAATTAAAATGATAGGGTGTCCGAGAATAAAACGATTTAGTTTGTTGAATAGGCTTAATTTTGTAAGGAGTAAATGTAAACATGTGATAACAACCATACCGAGAAATGCTTGTAAAGCACCAGAGACGGGTATGGCCTGGAAAGCTAAATAAGATAAAAAAATTATAGCCCCAAAATCATGAGGAGTTAGTTGCGCTAACGCGGATTTACCGAGTAACTTAAGCGATAGCAAAAATAAGATGAAAAAGAACGACACGTTACATAAAAAGAGAAGCAATAGAGACACTCCTTCGTGTAAAGTTGTACTTACTATTCCCGAAAGTAATATAAATATTACCTTTCAGAGGATAAATTAGGGTTTATTGGAATTTGTCTGTATACAAACAAATAAATGGATATTATCATGAAGGAAGTAAAAGAAAATAGGAGTATATGAATATGAGAAAGAAGAAAATAATGAAGGGCATTTTAGTTGTTATAATGATTTGCGCCGTGTATGCGGGGTTTTTACAATATCACATTTATAAGCATGGGCATATGAATGCAACATACGATGCTGATTACATAATTGTACTAGGATCGAAAGTAAATGGGACGAAACCATCTTATTCATTGCAATATCGTATTGATAAAGCAGCTGAATATTTAAAATCACATGAGAAAACAATCGCTATCGTATCTGGAGGACAAGGAAAAGGCGAAGACATTTCAGAAGCATTAGCAATGAAACAAGGACTAATAAAACAAAATATCGCAGAAGACCGCATTATAATGGAGGACAAATCTACGAGTACAGATGAGAATATTACATTCTCAAAACCGTTAATTCCAGCCGATATGAAAAAAGGTATGATCGTAACAAACGATTTTCACATGTTTAGAGCGAAAAAAATAGCGGCCAAACAAGGTTTACAATTAGAAGGTCTTCCGGCAAAAACACCGAAACCAATCATCATTCCATCGAATGTACGAGAATATTTAGCAATTACACAGTATTGGTTTATGAATCGAATATAGTGAAAGTGATCCCGTCTGAAACTCAGGCGGGATTTAGTTTGAGGAAAATCTTACAAATATGTCACGTTCGTGAAAGGTAAAGCGATAGTTTCTAGAATGATTTCCTGACATAATGAAGGTAACAAAAACTATTTAGAGGTGAATCGGATGAAAGGAAATAATATTTTATCTTCGTTATGTTACTTTAGTATCTTTTTTGCACCATTTTTACTACCAATTATCGTGTACTTTGTTGCAGAAGATGAAGTGAAGTATCACGCGAAAAAAGCATTTTGGTCACATGTTTTCCCATACGCAATCTTATTTGGAGGACTAGCAGTATCAGGCATGTACGGTTTAGGTTTCAATCAATCTGACGGTGCTGGAATTGGAATGGCTATCACATATGCAGTGTTCATTCTTGTAGGAATTTACTACTTCATTTGGAATATCGTAAAAGGTATTAAAGTTTTGAAAACGGCGTAATAAGATAATTATAATTTCATTTACCGTATCGATAAACGTTTTAAAAAAGGGCAATTCAAAAAGAATTGCTCTTTTTGTGCTTATAAGTTGTGAAAATTGAAAAAGATATGTTAATTTTTCATTATGAAGAGAAAAAAGGAGTGATTTTCATGAATGAGATCATACATAAGATGGAGCAACATGTTTCAGTTCGTAAATATAAAGAAGAATCAATTCCGAAAGATGTAGTAGAAAAGATGGTGCATGCTGCGCAACATGCAGCTTCATCACATTTTGTACAGGCGTATTCTGTTATATATGTAACAGATCAGGAATTAAAGGCTAAACTAGCAGAGCTATCCGGAAATCGCCATGTGAAGGACTGTGCAGCATTTTTTGTTTGTTGTGCAGATTTAAAACGACTTGAAATTGCATGTGAAAAACATAGTACAGAGATAAAGCATGAGGGAGTAGAAGACTTTATCGTTGCGACGGTAGATGCTTCACTTTTTGCGCAAAACTTAGCACTAGCAGCAGAATCGTTAGGATACGGTATTTGTTATATTGGTGGTATTCGTAATAATCCGAGAGAAGTGAGTGAACTGCTTCATTTACCGGATAAAGTATATCCTGTATTCGGAATGACAGTCGGTGTACCAGATGAAGAACATGGAGTTAAACCACGTTTACCAGTAGCAGCAGTTCTTCATGAAAATGGATATGATGAACAAAAATATGATGAATTACTAAACGAATATGATGAAACGATGAACGCGTATTATAAAGAAAGATCATCAAACAAGAAAAACGTAACATGGACGGAATCAATGAGTTCGTTTATGTCTAAAGAAAAAAGAATGCATATGAAAGAGTTTTTAAGTGAAAAAGGATTAAATAAGAAGTGAGTAAAGAGGCAAACCTGTGATGCGGGTTTGCCTTTTTGAGAAGGAGAAATACCTAAGGCCAGAAAGTTGTTTATTCTTTCTGAACTTAGGTATTTTATTTGTTATCATATACATAAAAATAAAAATAAATAATTTTTTACAAAAGTGATAGAAAATGAGAATGAAATACCAATAGTAAGTAAAAGCGGCATAATAGCCGCTTTTTATCGTTTTATTTAGTATTTGATTTGAAATATTTTCCTTATGAAAGAAAGATTATTGCTAATTGTAAACTGTCAATAAAGTTATTTAAGTTTTGATATGGAATACCCCGCCGGAAAATACAGCAATAATTTCGTTTGAACATATCTGTTATTGCACGATCTAAAGCATCTTCTATAACAAGTTCAAACTTTCAATAAGAAGATAACCCCCTGTACAACTTAAAAGAATGTACGTAAATATTTTAAAAATCCGTTGATTAAGCCATTTAAAAATAATTTGACCTATAAACAAGCCTAAAAATACAATTGGAATGGCATAAAAACTTGATTCCCAAATGGTTTTGTTTGTGCCAGTAAAGAGTATTTGAGTTACTAGACTAATGAAATATATAAACAGATAAAAAGCTAATGTAGTTGCTCTTAACTTCTCTTTTTCAGTATTAGTTCCTGTAAAATAAAGTAACAGGGGTGGACCTGGCATACCGATACTTGTCGTTAAAAGACCAGATAATCCGCCAACTATGAAATCTCTAGATTGTGTTGATCTAACCTTAACGTTGCATATTAGCAACAATGTTAATAGTAAGAGTAGGATGCTAACTGCTAATTTAAAAGTGTTTATGTTAACGGAAATGAAAATTAAAATGCCAAAAGGAACACCAACTATACTTCCAAAAATAAACCTTTTCAGTAGAACAAAATCAACGTCCATTCTTATTTTCCAAATGAGTGAAATGGAGATAATTAAAGATAAAATAATGTTTATTTGTATAGCTTCTTGTGGTAGAAATAACATAAGTAAGAAAGGGGTTGCCATTATGGAAAAGCCAAAACCTGTACTTGCTTGCAGAATAGAAGCCACTAATATAATACATATGAAAAAGAATGTGATATCCAAAACAGCCCTCCTATTTAATCAAGTTTAACTAGTTAAAGTCTATTATTTAAGTGCAATGTTTCACAAACTTATTTGTATTTTAACATAAATATCTAGTTTTTTCTCAAATAGTGTTGCCATATAAGGCTCTTTAACTAAAAAATCTGACTTGTATTTTTAAACAATTTTATTATGGGGAAACAAATAATGAATGGGATCAAAATGTATTGATTATCATTAAATTATTCACTGAGATCCCCGCGATAAAACAAGAACAGCCATATAAAACTTACAAAAATACAGCATGTAGCTAATAAACAGCCAATCATTTGAGGAGAAAGAATTTCTAACAGCCCTCCTGTAAAAAACATCGATAACTGAATAAGAGATCCGTAAATGGAATAATGGAATGAAAAAACTTTACCTGTCATATTTTCGTGTGTGTAAGTTTGAAGTAATGTCGTATCAAGTGGAACGATGATTCCTCCTGCTATGCGCATACAGAATAAAGTAATGATACCGATAATAAGTTGATCGGATAGAATGAATCCGAGAAAGAAAATTCCTTGTAATAAGTAGGCCCAACCGAATACTTTTTTCATTTTTTCTTTATTATGGGATATATAAAGATTAACGAGAAGGCTTCCTATCATAAGCCCAGCCCCTTGAACCGTATATAAAATCCCAATGTTCGTATGGAAAATTTTTTCGGCATAGATCGTTAGAAGTAGTTGATAAGCACCTCCAATAATCCCCCATGAAATGCCGACAAGAATTAATGTTAAAATGATTTTTGTTTGTAATATGTATGTATAACCACCTTTTATATCAGTGAAAAATGCTTTGTTCTTGTTACAAGTATCATGAGCAGGAATACTCATGTTATAAATAAAATAGGCTGAAATAAAGTATGATAGGCTATTTACTAAAAAAGCGAACTCAATATGTAAAGATTGTGCAATTACTCCGCCCAAAGAAGCCCCCATAATAGACATAAAACCATTAATTGTACTAGAAAGAGAGTTAGCAGTTACGAAATGATTTTGGTGTACGATATTTTTTAGGGTTGCTTGTTTAGCCGGTTCAAATAAACAAGAAAGTACAGATAAACATATATTAGCAATGAAAATAATCTCAATTTTATAGCCTGCGAGTAAGTATGTAAGGACTAGAATTCCCCGTGTAATATCGGTAAAAATCATAATATTCTTTTTAGAGAAACGATCTACAATTCCGCCTATGAATGGACTAAGAAGAAGCTGTGGTAAACTTTTACTTATAAAAGTAAGTGCGATCATAAACGGCGATTCCGTTATGCTGTAGACAAATGTTAATAAAGCTACCGTATGGAACCAATCCCCAAGTACACTTAATGTTTGCCCATAAAATAGTTTATTGAAGTTTTTATTTGTTTTAAGAAGTGTGGAATAAGAAACTGACATAAATAGATTAATCCTTATGTAATGACGATGTTTGAATTTGTTCTTTCCACTCACTTAAATACACTTTTTCCGCTGTGGGAAGTCCAACAGGTAATTGTGCAATCAATTCTAAACTATTTCCATCAGGGTCGTTAAAGTATACGGCTGCATGTGCTAATTCCGGAAAAACAATCGGTTCAATTGGTTCCATTCCAAAGTCTTTTCGTGTTGAAATTCCTTTTTGATTTAGCCAATGAATCGCATTTTCTAAATCATGTAAACTTACTTGAAAGGCGATATGTCGTAAAGAGGGGTGATAATTCACTTTGTATTCTGTGCCTTCCCAAAGGCCGAGCCAACTCTCATTTTCTTTAATCCAAAAGAAAGCAATATTATCTCCTCTTTTATATAATTTTAGCCCTAGTGATTCATAAAAAGGTATTGATACTTTTAAGTTGCGGACAGGTAAATGTGCTTCGTAAAGACCTCTAATCATTGTAATCCCCCTTAGTAAAAATGTTTCTTATTCCATAGTAAACAATATGTTGCTAGTTGAAATCGCAAATAAGAGGGATATAAATTCATACGAAAGTATGAAAAAAAACAGCTCATATTTGAGCTGTTTTTCTATAGTTTTTAGTTCATTTTTCAAGGATAGGATATATTAATATCCGTATCCGCCGCCACCCCAACAGCTACATCCGATGATGATTAGAAGGATGAATAGTACGATAAGCAAAGCAAATCCACCGCCGAAACCAGCGCAACTTCCACCATAACTCATATGTTTTCCTCCTTTTTAGTAAGTTAATCTATATGGTTCATGGACTACTATATACAGTATGTTTTTTGTATAGAAAACGAGCCAGTCTCATTTATAATTAGACAAATGCCTGTAGATTCATTAGGATTGCATGTTAGTGATTTGTAAATAAACCTTTACGTAATTCATAATTTAGGCATAAAAAATAAAAAATTGTAAAAAAAACCATTTTCTTATTTTTTTATGAGAGAATATGTACTATAATTTTACAAGTAATATTATGGGAAAAGGGAGTTTTAGTATAGAGATGGAGATGGGACAATTAAAAAATAAAATAGAAAACAAAAAGAAAGAGTTAATTCAACTTGTTGCGAGACACGGATTGGATCATGATAAAGTTTTGTTATTTAGTCGTGATTTAGATATACTTATTAATAAGTTTATGAACATAAAAGACAAAGTGCATAAATAAAAAATTTATAGTTTTTTATATTAAGATGTTTCACAGAAAGGAGAGGACAGTAATTGGAACATTTACAGGAAGAATTGTATAAACAAATAAAAGAAGAAAAAGGTACAGTTACAATTTTCTTAAAGAGTGGCGTTAGAATAGTAGGAGAAGTTGTTGGAGTGGATAAATTTACAGTTTTAATCTTAGTGGATGGAAAACAACAGCTTATTTATAAGCAGGCTATATCAACAATAATGAAATAAGACACTCTTGTTGAGTGTCTTATTTCATTATTGCTTGCATGCCTCAACATCAATGCCGGCAGCAATTAACTTCTTTTCTCCATCTTGTTCAATAATTTTTTGTAATTTAGATAGGAAAGAATCAAAGTTTGTATGCTTTGCTACTTGGAATGTCATTTTATGTTCAATTGGTAGCCACGTATCAATATCAGCTTCGTTATGTTGGATTTTCACCTCAAGTTTATCGAGTGCATTAGCAACTTTTGCTTCGTACGTTTTTTTCGCTTCAAACTCCATCCATAAGTCATATAATTCCTCGCCGAGAGAACCTGTTAACGTTTGTTTAATATTTAAAATAGCCTCCAGTTCATTTTTTTGTTTTTGTAGCTGTAATTCGTGACTATTCATTGTATCAAAAGCAGGAATATCACCAGCTTCGGCTTCGACTAGGTCGTGAATAATAACCATTTTAAGTAATTTCTCAATACTTACTTTTTGATCCAAATAAGGTTCAACTAAAATGGCCATTAGAGACATCCGCCATGTATGTTCGGCAACACTTTCTTGACGTCCGTTGGAAAGCCAGCTATGTCGCATTTCATATTTTAGTTTTTCTGCTAATGCAATGACTTGTAAAATGTTGTGTTCCATCGTGATCCTCCTCATTTATTCATACCATAATTCTAATATAGAAATGAAATGTGTCAATTTCATGAGTATATTGCGATAAACAGATGATAAGCGTATAATACATGTTATATGTGAAAACGTATTATTAAAATAAAAAAATGTTATATAAAAATGGAAAGGAAAGGGCAGAAATATGGGAGAGAAAAATCAAGTATTAGCTAGACCACAAAGAAGAAAAAGGAAGTTTGATATTTCTAGCCCAGTGGGCATTATAGTAGGTTTTATTATAGTGATAGCGGCAATTATGCTTGGCGGCGGTGGAATAAAAGCTTTCAAAAACTTTTTAGATGTTTCATCTATTTTAATTGTCATAGGGGGAACAACAGCGACAATTGTTGTGGCATATCGATTTGGAGAAATAAAAAAATATACGAAAAGCATTTTTACTGTTTTACATAGAAGAGAAGAAGATTTAGAACAGTTAACGGATTTGTTTGTCGATTTTTCGAAAAAGTCTAAAAAGCACGGCTTGCTTTCTTTAGAGGTAGATGGAGAGCAAGTGGATAATCCTTTTATTCAAAAAGGAATTCGATTAATGTTAAGCGGTTACGATGAAGATGAATTAAAAGAAGTGTTATTGAAAGATATTGAAACGGAAGTGTATGAGTTAAGAAAAGGAGCAGCATTATTAGATAAAATTGGTGATTTTGCTCCAGCTTGGGGCATGATAGGGACTTTAATTGGTCTTATCATTATGCTCCAAAACTTACAAGATACATCGCAAATTGGTACAGGGATGGCAGTTGCGATGTTAACGACATTATATGGGTCTGTACTTGCGAATATGATTGCAATCCCTCTTGCGGAAAAAGTATATCGTGGTATTGAAGATTTATATACAGAGAAGAAGTTTGTAATAGAAGCAATTTCAGAATTGTATCGTGGACAAATCCCTTCTAAATTAAAGTTGAAACTGGATACATACGTATACGAAACAAAGGTAAAAAAGGTAAAAGGAGCAGCCTAATATTTCAAGGAGTGGTATGATGAGTAAAGGACCGCAAAAGGGATCGCCTCGTTGGATGACGACTTTTACAGATTTAACGATGTTATTATTAACTTTCTTTGTATTACTAGTTGCTACATCAAAGCAAGATGCAGTAAAATTGTCAAAGATGCTTGAAAAGTTTAGTGATACGGGGCAAGTAGATGCAAAAGTAATGGAAAATACAATACCGGATATTTCACATGAAAAAAATGATGAAAAAATGATTTCAAAAAAGAGAATGGATGAATTATATAAGAAGTTAAAAGCATATGTAGATAATAATGGTATTAGTCAAGTGAATGTATATCGAGAGGATACAGGGGTAAGCGTCGTTATAGTAGATAATTTAATATTTGATACAGGCGATGCGAACGTTAAGCCCGAAGCGAAAGGGATAATAAGTCAATTAGTTGGATTTTTTCAATCCGTACCTAACCCAATTGTTGTAGAGGGACATACAGATAGTAGACCTATTCATAACGAGAAATTCCCTTCTAATTGGGAGTTATCTTCAGCACGAGCGGCAAATATGATTCACCATTTAATTGAAGTGTATAATGTGGACGATAAAAGGCTAGCTGCGGTAGGATATGCAGACACAAAGCCAATTGTACCAAATGATTCACCGCAAAACTGGGAAAAAAACCGTCGCGTTGTTATTTATATAAAAGAGTAGTATATTATTATTTTAATAATAAAATAATAAAAACACGAAAATTCTTTTAAAAAAATATTAAATTTTATCATTTTATTTTGTATAATGAGTGAGAATGATAAGGTGAAATATTAAGATATATTTATACATAGAAGGAGAGAATTAAAAAGAATGGCACATAAAATTTTAGTAGTAGACGATGCGATGTTTATGCGAACGATGATTAAAAACTTATTAAAAAGTAATGCTGAATTTGAAGTTATTGGCGAAGCAGAGAATGGGGTAGAAGCAATTCAAAAGTATAAAGAACTTCAACCTGATATTGTAACATTAGATATTACTATGCCAGAAATGGACGGGCTTGAAGCATTAAAAGAAATTATTAAAATTGATTCAAGTGCAAAGGTTGTTATTTGTTCTGCAATGGGACAACAAGGTATGGTATTAGATGCAATTAAGGGCGGGGCAAAAGACTTTATTGTAAAGCCATTCCAAGCGGATCGTGTAATTGAAGCTTTAACAAAAGTAGCAAATAGTTAATATAGAAGGGGTGCCACAAGGAATCAAAACAGTGATAGCGGATCGACGTGTGGCCCCCTTTTTTCTCATTGTAAAACACTAAATTGTTATACATAAATGAAATGTTTGTTAGACAGGTAGGGGATAAAAATGCAAACAGATCTATTAAATATATTTTTCGAAGAGTCAGAAGAACATTTACAGTCGCTAAATGAAAATGTGCTAGTGTTAGAACAAAATCCTGCTGATATGGATGTTGTAGGAGAAATATTCCGATCCGCTCATACATTCAAAGGTATGTCTGCGAGCATGGAATTTACGGAAATGGCTGATTTAACGCATAAGATGGAAAATGTGTTAGATGAAATTCGTCATGGAAATATAGTTGTAAATGCGGATATTATTGATGTGATTTTTGAGTGCATTGATAATTTGGAGAAGATGGTTGCAGATGTGCAACAAGGTGGAATGGGCAATATTGATGTAGCCTCAACTAAACAGAAATTAGAAGCATTATTGAACGGCAATGTAGAAACTCCTACGGAACATATAGAGCAAAATCATATAGACACCGATGATGCAGTTTCGCATGAAGTGCATATAACAGTTGAACAGCAAGCAATTTTAAAAGCGGTACGTGCTATTATGTGTATTGAAGCATTGCAAAATGTAGGGAATATACAAAAAACAGCTCCGAGTATTGAAGAAATTGAAGCAGATGCTTTCGGATTTGAATTTACAGTATTTATGGATACTGATTGTAGTATAGAAGAATTGAAACAAGTAGTACTTCATGTTTCTGAAATTGAGAAAGTGGAAGTAAAGCAAGGAGAACCTATATCGAAGGAAGTAGCTTCTAAAAAAGTCGTTACACAAGAAGTTGTGCAAATAGAAGAAAAGCTACAACCAGCTGTGGCTACGCAGGTAGAATCACCAATAGAGGCAACGAATCGACCTTCAAGTGCTATGCCAGCTAAAAGTACTACAAAAACGAAAAATGCTAAAGTGGAGAATCGTTCAATTCGTGTTCAATTAGAGAAAATCGAAAGATTAATGAATATGTTTGAAGAAAGTGTAATTGAACGTGGGCGCATTGATGAATTGGCTCAAACGATTCAAAACAAGGAGCTAATTGAACATTTAAATCGATTAGGCGATATTTCAAAAGATATTCAAAATGTACTATTAAATATGCGTATGGTGCCGATTGAAACTGTGTTCAATCGTTTCCCGCGTATGGTACGTATGTTAGCGAAAGATTTAGGGAAAAAAATCGATTTACAAATTACAGGTGAAGATACTGAAGTAGATAAAATTGTTATTGATGAAATCGGTGATCCGCTCGTTCATTTAATTCGAAATGCAATCGATCACGGTGTTGAAACTGTTGAAAAACGACGTGATGCAGGTAAAAATGAGACAGGTACGATTAAATTAGAAGCCTTTCATAGTGGAAATCATGTCGTTATTCAAATTACGGATGATGGAAACGGTATTAATAAAGGGAAAGTATTAGAAAAAGCGATTAAAAATGGCGTTGTAACTGAAGCGGATGCGAATAGATTAACAGATCGTGAAGTGTTTGATCTTATTTTTCAACCAGGATTTAGTACAGCTGAAGTTGTATCAGATCTTTCTGGACGCGGTGTCGGATTAGATGTTGTAAAACATACGATTCATAGTTTAGGTGGACATTTAATTATTGATTCTGAGGAAGGAAAGGGAAGTACATTTAGAATTGAACTTCCATTAACGTTGTCTATTATTCAATCTATGCTTGTTCAAACGAATGATAAGCGTTATGCTTTACCTCTTGGAAATATCGTTGAAGCAATTCGAATTAAGAGAGAAGACATCCAATCCTTACAAGGAAAAGATGTGTTAAATTATCGTAATCAAATTATTGAAGTGAAACATTTAAGTACTGTATTTGGTGAAAAAACAGTAGATGAGGCGTTTGCGTCATATGATGGTCAAATGGTTCCTGTGTTAATTGTTCGTAACACACATCGCAGCTATGGACTTATTGTAAACACAATTATCGGTCAAAGAGAAATAGTCTTAAAGTCATTAGGTGACTTCTTTGCAGAGAGTTCTAACTATTTCTCTGGTGCGACGATTCTCGGTGATGGACGAGTGGTCCTCATTTTAAACCCAGAAGGTTTATAATAGGAATGAAGGAAAGCTCCCCACTTGTATACAATTGGGGAGCTTTTTGGCTAATCGTTACGAATCTAATAATGGGATACATAGTAACGTTTTATACTAATGAGTTTGCTAAAATAAAATAAGAGTTTATATTATTTGATAGAAAAACAGAAATGAGGAGGCAGGGAAAATGCCTGAGCAACACACAAAAGGGGATACGAGCACGAGTGTGCTAGAAAAAGAAAATGAGCATTTAACGCCCCAAGAATGCGATATTCTTGGCGAAATTGCAAATATATCATTTGGTTCAGCTTCGACTGTATTATCAACAATTTTAAATAGGCAAGTAAGCATTACTGCTCCTCGTATAGAGTTGGTAGATTTATATGATTCAAGAGATGTCGAAGTTCCGCATGTTGTATTAAACATTCATTTTACCAAAGGATTAGATATGGAAAACCTCCTTGTCCTTAAGCAAGATGTTGCATTGTCCATTGCTGATTTAATGATGATGGGAACAGGTGAAGTGGAGGACGGAAAAGAACTTGGTGAATTAGAGCTAAGTGCTGTACAAGAAGCGATGAATCAAATGATGGGATTCGCAGCTACATCTATGTCGGAATTCTTCCAAGATACAGTAGATATGTCTCCGCCGACGATTAAAGTTGTAAAGTTATCAGAAGAAATGGAGAAAATCTCTGAAATCGATGGGAATCATACGATTGTTAAAGTATCGTTTGATTTAAAGATAGATAATCTTGTAAACTCTAAACTTGTACAAATTGTTTCAGTTGAGCATGCGAAACAAATGGTAAATAAATTAATGCAATTATCTGGTGGAGTAGAAGAAACAGACGAACCAGCAGAAGTAGTGGAAACTGAGATTGTAGAAGAACAAGTTGAAAAAGAGCATTTAACACAAGAAGAGAAAGATGTTCTTGGTGAAATTGCAAATATTTCAATTGGTTCCGCTTCAACAGTATTATCAACGCTTTTAAATCAGCCAGTTACAATTAGTACACCAAATGTGGAAGCAATCAATGTTCGTCATTATGATGGAGTACCAGTACCATTTGTTATTTTAAATGTCGACTTTGTTGAAGGGCTAAAGAATGAGAATGTATTCGTATTTACGAAAGATGTTGCCTTAACAATGGTAGATTTAATGATGATGGGAACAGGGGAAGTTGATCCAGAAAAAGAGCTTACTGAATTAGAACTGAGCGGTATTAAAGAAATTATGAACCAAATGATGGGTCATGCTGCTACGGCGATGTCAGAAATGTTTCAAGAAAAAATGGACATGACGCCGCCAAATGTTAAATTTGTAACGTTAAAAGAAGAAATGGAATATTTGGGAGAGTCAATGGAAGTGGACGAACTCGTTCAAATTACGTTCAATCTTGAAATTGGCGATTTGCTTCAATCGAAGATGTATCAAATTTTGCCAATTTCCGAAGCAAAAGAAATGGTAAGGCGACTTCTGTATCCGATGGTGGAAGAAGAAGAGATTGCCACAGAAGAAATTGAAGAAGAAAAAATTGTAGAACCAGTTGTGCAACCTATTGAATTTAAAGAAGTAAAACAAATGGAACCAGTATATATGGACACGTCCATTCTACAAAATGTAGAAATGAACGTGAAATTTGTATTTGGAAGTACAGTGAAAACGATTCAAGATATATTAAGTTTACAAGAAAATGAAGCAGTTGTACTAGATGAGGATATTGATGAACCGATTCGTATTTATGTAAATGATGTATTAGTGGCGTATGGTGAACTTGTAAATGTAGATGGATTTTTTGGAGTAAAAGTGACGAAATCACTATAAGGCATTGAAATAGGAGTTTGAACTAGTAGATGAAAAACGTAAAGTTTTTTCTAATGAGTTGGCTATGCATACATGTGTGCTTGTTCTTCCCCTTGCAAAGTCAGGCTGAGGAACAAATTGAGTCAGATCAAAAAATAAATGAAGTGAATGTACAAGAAGAAAATAAGGAATCTCAAGAATCGTCAGAACAAGTGGAAACGAAGCAAGATGAAGAGAAACAAAAAGAAGCAGAGCAACAAGAAGTAGCAAATAAACAATTGAATGAAAGAAAGATAGAAACGGAACAGGGAATTATTACAGTAAATAAGCCGGAGCTTAAAGTTGGCGAAGAAGTGCGAATTGCTGTAGAACCAAATGGGAAAAACATTCAAAGTATGAAAGGTATATTGCAGTTACAAAAAAATGGCGAGCAATATGCGCAAGAAAGAATACTATCTTTTGAGTATGATGAAGAAACGAAGAGCTGGGTTGCTAACTATAAAGCAGGGAATTTTGATTTGCAAGGTGATTGGAATCTTCAGCTCGTTCAAAGTTACAAAGAGAATGAGAAAGAAGAAATCGTAAAAAATGAAGTGAAAGTCCCGCTCATTCGTATTAAAAATGAAACGCCAACTATAGATAAAGAATTGCCAAAGTTACAGAAAGTTACTATTGATGAAGTAAAAGAGAACTTAGTTGAACGAAAACAGGGAGATTCTATACATATACGAGTAAAAGCGTCAGATATAGAATCGGTTGTAAAAGAAGTGCGCGTTACATTAAAAGGGAAAGAAAATAAAGAGCTTTCGTTTTTATTAGACTACAACAAGCATGATATGGATTGGCAAAAAGTATTTGAAATAACAGAAGCATTGCCGGCTGGGCCATACGAATTACTTGTAGAGATAATAGATGCAGCAGGTAATAAACTTGTTGAAGAAAGTGAATATACCATTTCTGTTTTGGCGCCAAAAAACGAAGATGATAAAAAGATAGAAGAGAAAGAGAAAGAAGAGAAATTAGATAATAAACTAGAAAATGAATTAGAAGATAAGAAAGAAAATGAGAAGCAAGAAGATTTGAAAGTCAAAAACCCGCTTCTAGAAGAAAAATTGCCGGTTGTTCAAATTCCGAAGCAAGATGAGAAAGTAAATAAGTTTATAAAAGAACCGTTGAAAGAGAAAGAGAAATTTACTTACGTTATAAAAGAGCCGTTCGAAGACAACAAGGAAGTACATAAGGCGAAGGACCAAAAAGAGAAAAATAACAAACAAGTTGTCTCTAAAAAGAAAGAACAAAAAGAAGAAACGAAAGACAAGGAAGAAGAAAAAGGTGAACAGGGAGTACAAGCTTCGGATGTATTTACTATCATGTCAGGTTTGTTCGTACTGTTTTTAGTTTTAAAGAGTAATAAAGAATGGGGCTAATTATTTCATAGTAGTGGAGGCGCTTAAATGGAGATTAAACGTACGACAATTGAAGATAAGACGCTACAACCATTAAAACAGCCTGCAGCTATTTCGGAACATGAAATCCAGAAAGAACGAAAGCGTAGCAATTTAGTGTTTACTGGACAGTCTAAAATTATTTCGAAAAATAATGAAATAGGTATTTTACTTGCAAGTTTAAGTGATGGAAAGATTATGAAGGAAATACTTTCTAAAGAGATGGATACAGTGTTACAACTTTTTAAAAAGTTACATACGTTATCTCAAGAAGGAAAGCAATCAGAAAAAGTGTTTGAACAAGTAATTAGAAGCCTACAAGGACTTATTAAGCAGGCGCACATAAAAGAACTTCCTTTGTTAGATGGAACATATGATTTCGCTGAAGTGCAACTATCATTTGGTAGAAAAGTACATATTCCTTTACTAGATGTAAGTGCACTCATCTCTAGAGTGGAAAGTGATTCTTCAGAAGGAAATATAAATTTGATGGTAACGGTAATTACTGCTTATATAACGAAATTGTCTAACGAAACGATTTTAATTAGCGTTACAGACCGCATTGCTAAAGATCGGGATGTAAGTGTATGGAGAGCGCTTGCGGAAATGAACATGACACAATTGTCACAGGCGTTGAAACAAACGATGCAAGAACATAAATGGTCTATGACGTTTCTTTTTCTCTTCATATGGATTGTCGGTATTATTTTAATTCGAGTTATGTAAAAAGGTCGTCACTCCATTGTGACGACCTTTTTTATATTTTTTCGTAGAAGAACGTATCAAATCGCTGAAGATTGTAACGTTCGGGTGTTAAAATTTGTTCTGTACTACCAACAAATAGTACACCGCCTTTTCGTAAAGAACGACTAAATTTTTCGTAAAGTTTTACTCTTGCTTCTTCGGTAAAATAAATCATTACGTTGCGACAAATAATCAAATCATAATTTGTATCGAATGACTGCATTAAAAGGTCATGTTGTTTAAACGAGACGTTTTGTTTAATGTTTTGATGCAATGAATATAGACCATTCTCTTTTGTGAAATGACGTTCTTTCAAATCAGTAGGTAATTCCTTTAACGAACGTTCTGTATATTGAGCGCGTTTTGCGGTTTCTAAAATATGAAAATCAAGATCTGTTGCTTGAATTTCAAAACGGAATGGAGCTAGATGCTTTGATAAAATTAAAGAGAGTGTATATGGTTCTTCACCAGCAGCGCAAGCGGCACTCCATACCTTTAATTTCCCGCTATTTTGTTCGAGTAATTTTGGTAGTGCTTTCGACTCTAAAGTTTGCCATCGTTCTTTATTTCTAAAAAACTCTGAAACGTTAATTGTAATATAGTCAATAAAATTTAAAAATAAATTTTGATCAGCGCGTAATTTGTTTAAAAAATTAGTGTAGTTTTCGAAGCCTTTTCTCGAAATGAAAGCATCGATTCTACGGCGCATTCTATCTTGTTTATATGAAGCGATGTCCATATTGAATTGTTGTTTAAAACTCGCGATAAAATGATCATAATCTTGTTCAATTATCATATTTACAATGGGCACAATAATGGTATTGTGCCTCCCCCTTTACATCATACGAATTTTTTGTTCAAAGCTTTTTTTCATTTGCTTTTCATGTAATCCTGGTAAATCATAAATGACAGCATCAATACCTGCTTCTTTTGCAACATCGACAGGGATGACAGATGTATGTTTGTCACCATTATAAAAACAGAGAACTAAATCAGTGTCTTCAATAATTTGTTTAACAAAAAACATATAATCTGATCGGTAAATGGAGTCAGAAGGATGATCAAAAGCAACATATTCGGCTCCGTGTTTTTTTAAGTAATCAACGACTTCTTGAAATTCATCTGTAATTGCTTGCAATGGTTGCAGCGTGTAAAGGCATAAATTTTGAGCGAGTCTTTCATTCTCAACGAAAAAACGAAGAACCTCATTTTCAATAGATTTATAACATAATATGTAAATTTTATGTTTGTGAGCATAGTCAGTTAAAAATTTTTTAATTTCTTCTTGATCTAATGCTGTTAATTGATTTGAACCACAAAGGAAAATATTCATAGAATTGTGCCACCTCATGCTAAATTGTAACATATCTTTTATAAAAAATAACTGCAAAATATTACTGTTCAGAGTATAATTATAAATAACTGGATTTTACGATTAAGTTTAGGAAGAAATAAAAAAATAAATAGGTGATATATATGCTACGTTCTATCTCGCATAATCCAATTTTATCGCATATACCGCCTGCTACTCAAATGCCGAAAGAAGCAAATGTCAGAACAGGACTTGCATTTTCGGATAATTTGCATGCAGATCCGAAAAAAGATAAATTACTAGAACAAATGGAAGCTTTTGTCGATAATATTGGAGAAATTAAAGAGAAAATTGAAATGGAATTAACGCTTGATAATGTAATGGAATACAAAAATACAGTAAAATCATTTTTGAATTTTTACGTGGATAATGTATTGCAGTATAAAGATGTCATGTCTCGTCACCCGCGTTACGGATATTCACAGAAAATGACGATTGTGAAACAGGCAGAAATGGGATTGAATGAATTAGAAGATGTTATGAATTTAATTAATACGAAAACAGGACATTTAGAAATGTTAAATCAAATTGGAGAAATCCATGGTTTAATTGTGAATTTAGTCTTGTAAAAGGAAGGAAGCTATATGTACATACAATTATATGAAAAACTCGTTATTATTCAAAAAGCGTATGAAAATATTCAAGCGCTTGGAGAGCAAATATATGAGAATTTAAAAAATAAAAATGTAAATGCAGTTCAAAAATTGCAAGTAGAGCAATTGCAGTACATTGATGGTTTAAAAGGGTTATCAAGCTCATTAGAAGAAATGGTTGTTCAGTTCTGTAAAGAACAAGGAGTTGAAGCGTTTCGTGTAAGTGCGTTATTTTCGTATTTTTCTCAAGAAGAAATTGAAAAAATGGAAGAATTACAAAAAAACGTAACTGAATTAGAAGAGAATGTAAAAATGCTTCTTTTGAAAAATCAATATTACTTAAACGTACTATTAAAAACTACAGAAAGTATTGTGGATTCTGTTTCTGAATATAACTTAGAGCGAAACAATAATTCGCAAATCTTTATGAACGAACTATTGTAAAGGAGAAGTGAAGCTTTATGAGATTATCTGATTATAATACACCGCTATCGGGCATGTTAGCGGCTCAAATGGGGTTACAAACAACGAAACAAAACTTGTCTAACATTCATACACCGGGTTATGTGCGTCAAATGGTGAATTACGGATCTGTTGGAGCAAGCAATGGTCATACGCCAGAACAGAGAATTGGTTACGGTGTACAAACGCTAGGTGTTGACCGTATTACTGATGAGGTAAAGACGAAGCAGTTTAATGATCAATTATCTCAGCTCTCTTACTATAACTACATGAATTCAACTTTATCACGTGTAGAGTCTATGGTTGGAACGACAGGGAAGAATTCATTATCTAGTTTAATGGACGGTTTCTTTAATGCCTTTCGTGAAGTAGCAAAAAATCCAGAGCAACCAAACTACTATGATACATTAATTTCTGAAACTGGGAAGTTCACAAGTCAAGTGAATCGTCTTGCGAAAAACTTAGATACAGTGGAAGCACAGACGGCAGAAGATATTGAAGCGCATGTTAATGAATTTAATCGTCTTGCTGCTAGTTTAGCAGAAGCGAATCATAAAATTGGACAAGCGGGTACACAAGTGCCGAATCAACTTTTAGACGAACGAGATCGCATCGTTACAGAGATGTCTAAGTATGCAAACATCGAAGTATCTTATGAATCTATGAATCCTAATATCGCAAGTGTTAGAATGAATGGTATTTTAACAGTAAATGGACAAGATACATATCCACTTCAATTAAATAAAGAAAAAGACCCAATGTCAGTTGAGATTTACGGTTCAGAAATCTCTGTAACTAGCGGAGCGATAAAATCAGCGATTGATACGAAAGCAAAGATTGTTGATTATAAAAAAAATCTCGAAGACTTAATGAATTCAGTGAAAAATCAAGTGAATACAGTGATGGGAAAAGATTTCTTCGTTGGAGATTATGCAAAAGATATGAAGTTAAATCCAGAATTCCAAAAAGATGTTTCTAAAATGAAAATGTCTGCTGAAACAGCAAATAAACTAGCAGCAGTTACAGATGGAGATTATAAAGAAGGTCTTTCTTATAAACAAGCATTAGACCAATTTATAGTTCGTGTTGCATCTGATAAAAGTGCAGTAAATGGTTATCAAAAAATTCATGGCGATTTACTAGAAGGTATTCAGCAAGAAAAAATGAGCGTTGAAGGTGTAAATATGGAAGAGGAAATGGTAAATTTAATGGCCTTCCAAAAATACTTCGTCGCAAATTCTAAAGCTATTAATACGATGAATGAAGTGTTTGATAGTCTATTTTCGATTATTCGATAAGTGATAGTAATTAATTGGAAATATATAAGGAGGAGATAGAAATGAGAGTATCTACATTTCAAAATGCAAACTGGGCAAAGAATCAGTTAATGGATTTGAATGTGCAACAACAATACCATAGAAACCAAGTAACTTCAGGGAAGAAAAATCTTCTTATGAGTGAAGACCCACTTGCAGCGAGTAAATCATTTGCGATTCAACATTCATTGGCAAATATGGAGCAAATGCAAAAAGATATAGCGGATTCGAAAAATGTATTAACACAAACTGAAAATACTTTACAAGGTGTTTTGAAATCTTTAACGAGAGCAGATCAATTAACAGTACAAGCATTAAGTGAGCAAAATGGTGAAAAAGAATTGAAAGCAATCGGTGCAGAGATTGATCAAATTTTAAAACAAGTTGTATATTTAGCGAATACGAAAGAGCAAGGCCGTTATATTTTCGGTGGTGATAGTGCAGAGAAGCCACCATTTACAGAAGATGGTACATACCAGGGCGGAAAAAATGATGTGAACTGGCAGCTAAATGACGGTTATGAATTCAAAGCGTTCCGTAACGGAGAAGCGTTATTATCACCGGTAATAAAAACATTAAAACAGATGAGCGAAGCGATGCAAAATGGTGACCAAAAAGCGTTACAACCGTTATTAGGAGAAAATAAGAAAAACTTAGATGGCATCATTAACCGTACAACTGAAGTTGGTTCAACAATGAACACGATGGAGACGTTTAAAACAATTTTAAGCGAGCAAAACTTAGCGCTTCAAGAAAACCGTAAAGAAATTGAGGATGTCGATTTAGCGGTCGCGATTTCTGACTTGGCATATATAAATGCAACGTATGAAGCGACGCTTAAAGCGGTTAGTACGATGAGTAAAACGAGTATTTTAGACTACATGTAATCTATAAGGAGTGAGAAAAATGGCAGGAACAACGATGACAGGTATTGGTGGTAGACAACAAATTTGGAACCTCGGAAATAATATGATCGATACTTCTAACCTAGTAGAATTAGAGATGCAAGCGTTAGATATGAGAAAAACACCGTATACTACTGAGAAGCAAAAACTTACGCAAGATAAACAAGTATATGCAAGTTTAAAGACACAATTTACTCCTTTTACTCAAGTGTTTAAAGATTTAGCAGCTTTTAAAGGGAATGAGAAAAAAGTAACAACAACACAAGACGGCTACATTAATGTGAAAGCTGATGGTGGGGCGATTGCAGGAACTTTTAATATGACTATTACACAGCTTGCGCAGCGTCATCAAATAGCTTCAAATGACATTAAAGATATAAATGCGAAGCTTCCTAAAGATGAAACATTAAAACTAGGCGGTAAAGAACTAAAAGTAACAACTGATATGACATATAAAGATTTAATTAATAAGATTAATGATGGAGATTATGGCGTATCAGCTTATACACTTGGAAATAAAATTTTCATGACCTCGAAAAAAGAAGGAACAGATGGAGTAATTAAGTTTGAGGGGAACACATCTACACTATTTCAAGATATTGGTTTAGCTAATGCGGATGGCACAGCGCTTAATACAATCAATGAAGCACAAAATGCTAAATATAGTATTAATGGTATTGAAGCTGAAAGTTTTACTAATACAATTGAGGCTCTTCCGGGTGTGAAAATTGAATTGTTAAAAGTAACTGAGCCGAAAGTAGAAGGGACACCAGATGCCGGTACAACAACAGATCCAAAAACAAAAGGTGTAGAATTAAAATTTACGGTAAGTGATTCTAATGTAACAGACACAGCCAATATTATTAAAAAGATGGTAGCAGAGTATAATAAAGCAGTTTCTACAGTTGACCTTTTTGCTGGGAAAGATGGAGTTTTCCAAGGGCAGGTAATTATGCAAAGCGTACGTCAAGCGATGAACAATGTTGCAACATTTTCTCAAGATGGTAATTATTTATTCACATTCGGTATTCAATTAAAGCAAGATGGAACGATGGAAGTTAATGATGAAAAATTAACACAAGCATTAAAAGAAAAACCTGATGCAGCGAAGCAATTTTTCTTTAGTTCTAACGGTTTAGGAAAAATGATGGAAGAACCGCTTGATAAAATATTCGGTGATAAAGGTGTAGTTGGAGAACGTGTAAAAAATATTGATTCACGTGTAAGTGATTTAGATAAAAAGATTAAAGATATTGAAACGCAAAACTTGCAAAAGCAAGATGAAATTGTGAAGAAGTATCAAAAGCTAGAGAGTACATTAGCAGCGCTTGATAGCCAACTAAAAACAATTAAAGCAATGACAAAACAAAAAAGTGATGATTAATGAAAGTTGAGGAAGTGATCGTATGCAAGCATGGCAACGTTATATGCAAAATGATATTATGACGAGTAATCCGATTAAAAATACAATTTATATTTATGAAAGATGTATTGTAGAGTTTCGTAATTTAGAAGAACTTTTACATACTTTTAAACTACAAGAAGGGGACGCACTTCTTGAAAAATTAGAACGTATTTTTGAAGAACTAAAGCTTCAATTAAATCCTGAAATTACGAAAGATTTATATGATAGTCTCTATGGTTTATATGATTGGATTAGCATTCAAATTCAAACGATGAAAGTAACGCGTGAAGCGAAAGATATTGATGCAATTGTGAAAGTGTTACAAGATTTAATAGACGGTTACCGCGGAGCACTTGAAAATGAACAATGATATTTATCGGACGTTTGTCAGCTGTTTTAATGAAATCGGTGAATTGCAAGTGTCAGACAGAGAGTTTGCTGAGAAGAGTGAGATGTTAAATCGCTGGATGATGACATTGGATGAAGAAACGCGTGCGCAAGTTGCGGCAGAAGTAAGCCCGTTCATTATTAAGGCCGCTCAGCATATTCGGGATAAGCAAAAGATTTTGGAAGAAATGATTATGACAAATGATGGGCGAATGAAGGCTAATTCATTTTACGGTAAATATTAATAATAACGTTTGGAAACAGATTCCCCTTTTAAAAGGGGGTCTATTCCTTCGTTTACATAAAGAACTCCGCTGATTGAGGTTTCATTTTATGACTGTGATGAAAAAATCATAGTAATCTAAATAATAGAAAAATGGACTTTAGTTTGTAGTTTATATATTGAAATGTTCTATAGATTACTATGTGTATACAGTTTTTTTGTATTCTTTTTTATATTTTTGTATTTTTCTAAAGACAACAATGAAAAAATGGAATAAAATATGTAAGGGTACATAATAGTAAATATTTTAATAAATGCATATAAGAAAATAAATAATGAAGTGAAACTTCTATCAGTGGATCATTACGTTAGAAAAGGAAGGGTGTGGAATATGCCAGATTTAGTGAGTGATGTAAGCCATTATATGAATTATTTAGTGACGAAACGAAATACTGTTTCTAGTAATATTGCAAATGCAAATACACCTGGCTATAAAGCACAAGATGTAACATTTGCTGAGCAGATGAAAAAAAGTAGTGCATTATATAAAAACAATGCGGCTGATTTAAAGAGCAATCCAGATTTATATCAAACGAATGAAATGCACTTGCCGACAGTAAATACGAAAAATACATATGCAAAGATTCAAACAAAATCAATGCAAACGAATAAAGACGGAAATAGTGTGGATGTAACGACAGAAATGCTAGATTTAATGAAAACAAATCAGTTATACGGTATTTCAATTAACGCAATTAATACACAATATGCAATTAACCAAGCGGCACGCGGACGTTAAAAGTAGAAGGAGAGACAACGAATGTTTCAGGCAATTAATGCAAGTGGCTCAGGGCTAACGACAGCGAGAAAGTGGATGGAAGTTACTTCTAACAATATTGTAAATGCAAATACAACGGCGGCTCCGGGGACAGATTTATATGAGCGTCGTAGTGTGGTGCTAGAATCAAACAATAGTTTTGCAAGTATGTTAGATGGGTCTCCTACTAACGGAGTGAAAATAAAAAGTATTGAAGCAGACAAAACGGAAAATTTAGTGTATGATCCGACGCATCCGCACGCAAATGAAGAAGGATATGTACGTTATCCAAATATTGATGTAACTGCTGAAATGACGAATGTAATGGTTGCTCAAAAAATGTATGAAGCGAATACGAGTGTATTAAATGCAAATAAAAAAATGCTTGATAAAGATTTAGAAATCGGCCGAGGATAAGGGGGAAGATAGTAATATGAAAATCCAACCAATGTTACATACACAACCATTTGGAGCAATTCAGTCAATTGGTGCACCGAAAACTTCTCAAACATCTGTAGTTGAGGGGAAAAAGTTTATTGATTTATTGGAAGATATGAATCAAACGCAAAACAATGCACAAACAGCAGTATATGATTTACTAACTAAAGGGGTAGGAGAAACACATGACGTTTTAATTCAGCAAAAGAAAGCTGAGTCTCAAATGAAAACGGCTGCTCTCGTACGTGATAATCTTATTGAAAATTATAAGTCACTAATTAATATGCAAATTTAGGAAAGTGGACGGGTGTGTTTAAATGGAAAAGATGAAAAATGTTATCCAATCATTAAAAACGTGGCATAAGTTAGTAATTGGTGCTGCGCTTTTAGCGATTGTAACAGGAGCACTTTTATACTTCACCTTGCCAGATAAATATGTTGTTGTATATCAAAATTTAAATGATACAGATAAACAAGAGATTACAGCAGAATTATCGAAGTTAGGTGTCGATTATCAATTAGCGGCCGATGGTTCGATTCGTGTGCAAAAGAATGATGCTCCATGGGTTCGAAAAGAAATGAATGGGATGGGCTTACCGTTTAATTCTAAAAGCGGTGAGGAAATTTTATTAGAAAGCTCGCTCGGTTCAAGTGAGCAAGATAAAAAAATGAAGCAAATTGTCGGTACGAAGAAGCAATTGGAGCAAGATATTGTAAGAAACTTTGCAACAGTTGAAACGGCAAATGTTCAAATTACATTGCCTGAAAAAGAGACAATTTTTGATGAAGAAAAAGCAAAAGGAACAGCGGCGATTACGGTTGGAGTGAAGCGTGGCCAATTGTTAACAGCTGATCAAGTTGCAGGTATACAGCAAATGATTAGTGCAGCAGTTCCTGGTGTGAAGGCAGAAGAAGTAAGTGTTATTGATAGTAAAAAAGGTGTTATCTCAAAAGGGACAGATGAAGCACATTCTAGTAGTTCCTCTTCTTACGAGAAAGAAGTAGAGATGCAGCACCAACTTGAAGGTAAATTAAAGCAAGATATTGATGCAACATTAATGACGATGTTTAAACCGAATGAATATAAAGTGAATACGAAAGTATCTGTAAACTACGATGAAGTGACACGTCAGTCAGAAAAGTATGGTGATAAAGGTGTACTTCGTAGTAAACAAGAGCAAGAGGAAAGCTCTACTGCGCAAGAAGGGGCAGATACGAAGCAAGGTGCTGGTATTACAGCGAACGGTGAAGTGCCAAACTACGGTACGAACAATAATCAAAATGGTAAAGTTGTCTATGATAATAAAAATGGTAACAAAATCGAAAACTATGAAATAGATAAAACAGTTGAAACAATTAAGAAACACCCAGAATTAACGAAAACAAATGTTGTTGTATGGGTAGATAATGATACGTTAGTAAAACGTAGAATTGATATGACAACTTTTAAAGAAGCGATTGGAACAGCGGCAGGACTTCAAGCTGATCCGAACGGTAACTTTATAAATGGTCAAGTTAACGTTGTAACTGTTCAGTTCGATCAGCCGAAAGCCGAAAAAGAGAAAGAGCCAGAAAAAAGTGGTATGAACTGGTGGTTATTCGGTGGAATTACAGCTGGCTTATTAGCAATCGGTGGTCTAGTATGGTTCTTATTAGCAAGACGTAAGAGAAAGAAAGAAGAAGAGGAATATGAAGAATACTTAGCAGAAGAGGAAGTGGCTGCAAGTAATGAGAGTATCTTGGAAATTCCTGAAGAAAAAATAGTGCCAGAGCCAAAACCTGAACCAGAAGAACCGAAAGAACCTACGTTAGATGAACAAGTGCAGGATGCTACGAAAGAACATGTAGAAGGTACTGCAAAAGTAATTAAAAAATGGTTAAACGGACAGTAAGGGAGGAACAACGATGTTAGATGAAATCTCCTCCAAAGAAAAAGCTGCCATCCTTATTCGTACATTAGAAGAAGGGGTGGCAGCAAAAGTCATAGAATATATGACAGCTGAGGAAAAAGAAGTATTACTTCGTGAAATCGCAAAGTTTCGTGTATACAAACCAGAAACGTTAGAAAATGTACTAGGAGAGTTCTTATATGAACTAAATGTAAAAGAATTGAACTTAGTCACTCCAGATAAAGAATACATTCGTCGCATATTTAAAAACATGCCAGAAGACGAACTGGAAAAATTATTAGAAGATCTTTGGTATAACAAAGATAATCCGTTTGAGTTCTTAAATTCACTTACAGATTTAGAGCCACTTCTTACAGTGCTTAATGATGAGTCACCACAAACAATTGCAATTATCGCTTCGTACATTAAACCACAACTTGCGTCTCAATTAATTGAGAGATTGCCAGATCATAAGCGCGTTGAAACGGTAATGGGTATAGCGAAACTAGAACAAGTTGATGGTGAGTTAATTAATCAAATTGGTGAGTTGTTAAAATCGAAATTAAATAATATGGCATTTAGTGCAATTAATAAAACTGATGGCTTGAAAACAATCGTAAATATTTTAAATAATGTTTCACGAGGTGTTGAAAAAACAGTCTTTCAAAAGCTGGATGAAGTCGATTATGAGTTATCTGAGAAAATTAAAGAAAATATGTTTGTCTTTGAAGACTTACTTGGTCTTGAAGATCTTGCGCTTCGCCGTGTATTAGAAGAAATTACAGATAACGGTGTTCTTGCGAAAGCACTTAAAATTGCAAAAGAAGAAATTAAAGAGAAATTATTTACATGTATGTCTTCAAACCGTAAAGAGATGATTCTAGAAGAATTAGATGGCTTAGGACCGCTTAAGATGACGGATGCTGAAAAAGCGCAGCAAACGATCACTGGTACAGTGAAAAAGCTAGAGAAAGAAGGAAGAATTATCGTTCAAAGAGGTGAAGAGGATGTCCTTATTTAAAAACAGAATTCCGAAGAATTCTGTTTCTTTTTCTGAAGAAACGTATGAATTACAATTTCCAAAACCAGCTTCAGTTCAAATAGAAGAGGAAGAATTACAAGCTGATCATGCAGAACTTCGCGCCCAGCAAGAATCATTACATATGGAAATGAATCAGCTAAGGCAAGAGAAGCAAATGCTAGAACGAGAGCGTCAGCAGTTATTACAAGATAAAGAACAATTTCAAATGCATATTCATGAACAAGTGGAACAGATGGAAGCAACGCGTGTGCAGTTTCAAAAAGAACAACAAGAAATAGCATATGAATGGACAGAGTTATTATGGGATCAATCATTTCATCTAGCAGAAAAAATTGTGAATCAAGCGGTAGATTCACGATTGCTTGATGTGTTACCTATTTTAACGGGCATCGTGCAAACATTGCCAACTTCGTTTGAAAAATTAATCATTACAGTACATCCAGAAACGTTTGAACGTATTCAAGAAGAGAAGGAGAATACGAAAGAATATTGGCTACTACAATTAGTAGAATGGAAATATGATTTCTCCCTGCAGTTTGGTGAATTTGTTCTGGAAGAAGAGAAAGAGTTCTTTGAATTTAAATTTGCACCTATATTTGCGAAACTTCGTCAGAAATGGGAAGAAGAGAAGTTATTTGAGGAGCAAAATGTATGAGCCGTCTGTTAATGAATGAGAACGAAAAATGGAATAAGTTCATTGAAACACCGCTGTATACGAAAGTAGGCAAAGTTCATAGTGTACAAGAACAGTTTTTCGTAGCAAAAGGGCCGAAAGCGAAGATCGGAGATGTTTGCTTCGTTGGAGAACATAACGTCTTATGTGAAGTGATTGCCATTGAAAAAGAAAATAATATGCTACTTCCATTTGAACAGACAGAAAAAGTATGTTATGGAGATTCAGTGACATTAGTTTCAGAAGATGTTGTTGTACCACGTGGTAATCACTTGCTCGGAAAAGTGTTAAGTGCAAATGGTGAAGTGTTAAATGAGGAAGCTGAAAACATTCCATTACAGAAAATAAAACTAGATGCACCGCCTATACATGCATTTGAACGTGAAGAGATTACCGATGTATTTGAAACAGGAATAAAATCAATTGATTCTATGCTAACAATTGGTATCGGTCAAAAGATTGGTATTTTTGCTGGGTCAGGTGTTGGTAAATCAACTTTACTTGGAATGATAGCAAAAAATGCAAAAGCTGATATAAACGTTATTAGTTTAGTAGGGGAACGTGGCCGGGAAGTAAAAGACTTTATTCGAAAAGAGTTAGGCGAGGAAGGTATGCGAAAAAGCGTCGTAGTTGTAGCGACGTCAGATGAAAGTCATCTTATGCAACTTCGTGCAGCGAAACTCGCAACGTCTATTGCTGAATACTTCCGTGATCAAGGTAATAACGTATTACTTATGATGGACTCTGTTACTCGTTTTGCCGATGCACGAAGAAGTGTTGATATTGCTGTTAAAGAGTTACCGATTGGTGGTAAAACACTGTTAATGGAAAGTTATATGAAGAAGTTGTTAGAGCGGTCCGGAAAAACACAAAAGGGATCTATAACAGGTATTTATACGGTGCTTGTTGATGGGGATGATTTAAATGGTCCTGTACCAGATTTAGCACGTGGTATTTTAGATGGACATATCGTATTAAAGCGTGAGCTTGCAACGCTTAGTCATTACCCTGCAATTTCAGTATTAGATTCAGTAAGTAGGATTATGGAAGAAATTGTTTCGCCACATCATTGGCAACTTGCAAATGAAATGAGAAAGATTTTATCAATTTATAAAGAAAATGAATTGTATTTTAAGCTAGGAACGATTCAAGAAAATGAAGAAAATGCTTATATTTTTGAATGTAAAAATAAAGTAGAAGGCATAAATACATTTTTAAAGCAAGGTCGATCGGATAGTTTCCAATTTGATGATATCGTTGAAGCGATACAGCATATAGTATAAGGCCTCTGCCCAAGAGGTCTTATTTTTTTGTTTTTTAATATTTCGCAGATTTTTTTGGAAAAAAACTATATAATAGAAAAAGAGAACGTTATAATAGAAAGGGGCTATGAAAACAGGTGGATAAACAGCAGTACGACACAATAAAATTGCAAATAAACCAAGAAAAAGAACATATTTTAAAAGAAGTGTATGAATTAACAGCTGAAAAAAGAAAAATAGAACAAAAAAAAGAATATGATTTATATGTTGTGAAATCACGTAGTAAAGTCGTACAAACTGGGCAACGTATTATGGCTGGCATGCTTTCTTCACATACGTTTTCACCTGAAAGAATAGAAGAATGGAATCGAAAAATTAAAAAAACGGAAGGTTTTATTCAAAAAAATGAAAGCCTTTTAGAGCAAGTAAAAGAAAAAGAACGTGTCATTGATGAGATGTATCAAGAAGATTGCAAAAAGCTTGCGAAAGCACAAGAAAAGCTGGAAGAAAAAATGCTTCTGGATTTGAAAATGTGTATGAATGGATGAGGTGAATGTAGTGATACAGTCTGTATTACCGGTGCAACAAAGTTTACCTCCGCAAAAAGAAAAAGGGCTAGAAGTACAATCAAAAAATGAAGATTCTTCATTCGATCGTACGATGAGAATGGAAAATAAAAAACAGCCGCAAACGGAGAAAACGAAACGAGAAGAAGCACCAAAAGAAGAGAGAAAAGATTATATTCTTTCTAAAAAATCGGTAACGGAAGAAGAACCTATTGTAAAGAAAGAAGAAAAAAAAGAGACAGAACAGTTGTTATTAGCTGTATCTGAGCAAATGGTTGCAATTGAGCAATTACATGTGCAGCCGGAATTGTTATATCAATACATGCAAAAAATACAAGAGCTATATAAAGAATATGGCAATATTAAACTTAATGAATTACCTGCAGCTGAATTACAACAATTACAAGAACTTCTTTCAAATATGAATATCAAAAATGCCATATGTTTAGAAGATACAATGCAAATGGTATTAGACAAAATGAAGATGCCAGAGCAAGCGATGCAAGCATTGAAGGCTGTAGAAACAGAAACTTGTAATATTGCAAAGGAACAAGAAGAGTTTAAAGAGGTAGATCTTCCGAAACTTGAGAGCGATGATGCAAAGGTAGAGTTGCCAGAAGTTGATGCATTAAACGATTCGAGCTCTGCAGGTGCAGAATTATTAAATAAAACGACGAGTACCGAACAAATAGGGAAATCAAATAGTGGTGCTGAGAAAGTTTCATTACCTGACTTAGGAAAGAAAATGGAAGCGCAAGTAGAAGCGCTGCAAAAATTTGTAGTGAAACAAGAACGTGTTTTATTTCAGTTAAATCCAGAAAAACTTGGTACATTAACAGTGTTTATGAAAAAACACGGAGATCAAATTGACGTTCACGTAGAAATGGAAAAACACGATGCGAAAAAACGTGTTGAAATCATTTTTGATGAATTGAGATTAAAGTTAAAAGAAAAAGAAATCAATATTCAAATTAGCTATTCAGATAAAGATGAAAATCGTAAAGAACAGCGAGAACAAGAGCAAAGGCAAAAACAGAAATTAGCAAATACAAATCATGAAAAACAACAATCAACAGAATTTGCGGGATTATTGGAGGAATAAAGCGTGCCAACAGTTGGATTAAATACAACGAGTACAAATCATATTCCGTTACAAGCAGGAGCGCAAAAAAGTAATGTACCTGTTAATGGTGTACAATCGCCAGTGCAACAAAGTAATGGAGTTTCAGCAGGAGCACAAAAGACTCCTGGGGTAATGGGGAAAGATGATTTCTTAAAATTGTTTTTATCAAGTTTCCAACATCAAGATCCATTTAATGCGATGGATATGAATCAAATGATGAATCAGACAGCGCAGTTATCTCTTATGGAACAAGTACAGAATATGACGAAAGCAGTAGATAAGCTGCAATCAACGATGTATTCAACAGCACTTGATGGTGGAATGAAGTTTTTAGGGAAATACGTAAGAGGTGTTGACGGTGACGGAAACAAAGTAACCGGTCAAGTAGAAACGGTTCGTCTTGCGGAAAATAACGATGTACAGCTCGTTATTAATAATAAAGTTGTCTCTCTTCGTTTCGTTGAGAGAGTGTCTGATAAACCGATTGGGGAAACGAACCCAGAAGACGCAAAGAAAGACGATCAAAAAGTAACTGAAGAAGTAAAAAATACAAATTCATAAGGAGTGTCCATACGTTATGATTAAAGCGTTATATACAAGTATTACAGGGATGAATGCAACACAAAATGCATTAAGTGTAACTTCAAATAATATTGCCAATGCACAAACAGTAGGTTATAAAAAACAAAAAGCAATGTTTGATGATTTACTATATAACAATTCGATTGGTGCAAAAGGTGACGGTAAATACGCAGGAACGAATCCGAAAAGTATTGGTAACGGTGTGAAAATGAGTGGTACGGTTACGGATTATAGTGATGGTACAATTACGTTAACAGGTGGCAAAACACAAGCAGCAATGGAAGGTAATGGTTTCTTCGTTGTAGGTGATTCAAAAGGCGGAAATATGGAATTTACTCGTAAAGGTACGTTTGGAATATCTTCAGATTACTATATTACGAATACTGAAGGTCAATATGTGTTTGCATACCCTGCAAATGAGGCAACTGGTGAAGTTGATTTATCTGGAATTCCAGGACCGTTGCAAATTCCAATGGGAACAGCAATTGGTGGTATTCGAACATCAAAAGGGACAATTAAAGGGAATATTCCAACTGGTGAAAAACAAATTACACAAGATTTACCTGTATATGATAATGCGGGGAATACATGGACAATGCGTGTAGAGTTTAAACAAACGAGTGAACATAACTATACATATAAAGTACAAATGCGCAATGACTCGAAAAAAGAAACAGAGTTTAAAGATGTTCCAGGTGCAGGTGGTAATATGACATTTGATGCTGTTGGAAATCCAAATCCGAAAGAGCAAGGAGCCAATATTCCATTTGATGGCGGTTCTATAAAATTAGACTTAAGCCATTTAACAAATCATCCAACAGATAAAACATTATCAGTAACAGACGTAGATGGTAGAGCAGCAGCGACGGTTAAAGATTGCTTCATTGCTGACGGTGGATACGTAATGGTAAAATATTCTGATGGAAGTATGAAATCTGCAGGTCAATTAGCTGTTGCGATGTTCCCGAACGAAGGCGGACTAATGAAAACAGGTAATGGTAACTATACAGCAACGAATACAACAGGTATTTTAGCTCTTGGTACATCTGGTCAAAACGGTGCAGGTAAAGTACGCGGTGGTGCACAAGAAGGTGCTAACGTAGATTTATCTGTAGAATTCGTTGACTTAATGTTATACCAACGCGGATTCCAAGGAAATGCGAAAGTAATTAAAGTTTCAGATGAAGTATTAAATGAAGTTGTAAACTTAATTCGATAATATATCGCATGGAAAAAATGTAATGAAGTAGAAAGGGTTTTTTATTCGTATGACAAGACAAGAGCGAATTTTACAATTGCCTTTTTTCGAAAATAAACGTGAACTTGCCGAGCAAGTATTAAAAATAGAACGAGAAGAGCATGTATATTTACCAGATCAATTTGAAATTAAGCAAGTGCCACCGTATTCATTTGGCGAAAAACAAGCAATCATTGGCCGTATCCATGAGTTTTATTTCATAAGTGTTGGTAGCGATAGTGTTTGGAAGTATCAACTGTTTAAGGATGAGATGAAGTGTCGTGAGTTTTTTGTTATGTTGCCAAATATTACGGATCAGCAGATAGCGTTTTGGTTTAATAACATAGAGTTATTGAAAAGTTCTTAAAAAGATCTAAAAAGCTCTTTTTAGGGTTGACGAGAGGACCCAGCGTTGTTTTTGAGCGGTTAGTGCCTAATAGGGCCTCGACTGGTGTGTAAGGACAAAGGTATGGAGAGTTACTAGGGTAGTATAAGAAGAGGTAAGCAAAGTTTAGTGTGGATAAACAGTTATGGTCCAGAAGAGCTGCTAGTTGTAAGAATAGAGCTATGGAGGCGTACTGAGATAATCATTTCATAGTAGGCCAGTGCCTTCTGGATAGTATGTAACAATAGATTTTTATAAAAGGAGAGGTGAGGAGGATGGCGCAAAATAAGTATCGCGTTACATTCATTTCGCCGAGTGAGGTTGAGCAGCGGACTGTAATGGCGGCGAATAGTTTGCCAGATTTAATTCGTAAAGTAGAAAGTATTATCGCAGATCCAAACGGTTATTTTGTGAATGATAAAAAAAATAATTGTTATTTTAAAGTGATTAAAGAAAATGTTACGTTTATTCAATATGAGTTACTATTTTCGGATAAGGAAATTCATATTGAAAAATTAAAACATATAGCACCGGTAGTATTAAAGCGATTATTCGAAAAAATAAATGACCCGGAATTATATGCACTCGCGCTACTTGATGTTGATATAGCAACGAAAGAATATGTGCTAGCAGAAATGAATTCTGAACTGAGAATAAGAGTAGAGACAGAGCTTTCGAAAAAATGGGAAGCGATGCCGACGGAAATTGTAGGTGCACAAGAAGTTTTATTAGAGGCACTTGCTTCGTTTATACAAGATTAATTGTTTTTTTATAAAATGAATCGTTCGACTATCTATATTTTTTATATAGGTAGTTGACTTTTTCTCTTTTATAAAGCTTAATAATTAGATATACGGAATTAATGGAAGGGGAGCGACACCTTTATGTCACAAGCACAAAGTATTTTATTAGAAAGCGGAACAAATGAATTAGAGATTGTTACGTACACTGTTGGTGAAAACCTATTTAGTATTAATGTAATGAAAGTACGTGAAATCATTAATCCATTCCCTGTTACAACTGTGCCAGAATCTCATCATGCAGTTGAAGGTGTTGTTCAAGTACGTGGTGAAATTTTACCTGTTATTAACTTGGCAATGGCTCTTAATTTAAAGTCAACAAAGCCACTTGATCAAACGAAATTTATCATCTCAGAATTAAACCAAATGAAAGTTATTTTCCGCGTTGATGAAGTGCATCGTATTCAACGTATTTCGTGGGAACAAATTGATGAACCAGCTTCATTATCTATGGGACTAGAAGAAACGACATCTGGTATTGTAAAACTAGATGGAAAAATCATCTTACTATTAGATTATGAAAAAATTGTATGTGAAATTAGCGGCACTGGTTATGACAATAAATCAATTGCAGGATTAGAACAAAAAACAGATCGAGCTGAAAAAGTAATTTACATTGCAGAAGATTCAGCGATGCTTCGCCAAATATTAGAAGAAACATTATCATCAGCTGGATATACAAAAATGAACTTCTTCAGCAATGGTGCAGAAGCGTTAGCGCAAATTGAAAAATTAGCGAAAGAGCAAGGCGAAAAAATGTTTGAGCATATTCACTTGCTAATTACGGATATTGAAATGCCAAAAATGGATGGACATCATTTAACGAAAGTGGTTAAGGATAGTGAAGTAATGAATCGTTTACCAGTCATTATTTTCTCTTCATTAATTACAAATGAATTATTCCATAAAGGTGAAGCTGTAGGAGCAAATGCCCAAGTAAGTAAGCCAGATATTCAAGAGCTAATTGGTTTAGTTGATAAGTTAGTGCTTTAAAAGCTTCTATTTAGCCGGAATAGAAGCTCTAGCCAAGTGTTGAGCGGTCAGTGCTTAATAGAGCCCTATGCGATGTTGAGATCAGATATATGGAGTGGTTATAGGTAAGTAGAAGAGCTGGTGTATAACATTTTTCTATTTAGTAGGAATAGAGGAACTACTTATGTAAGGAAGTTTTTCAGTGCTTAATAGAGTCTCATGCGATGTGAGTTCAGAGGTATGAAGTAGTTTTAGGTAAGAAGAAGTGAGACTTTGATTGAGGATTTGAAGACTGGGTTTATAACTCTATTCTGTTAGAGAGAGGAAGGAATTAGCCAATGCTACATATGGCTAATTCCTTTTTAGTATTCTATACTTTAAGCTGGTAGAAAAATGAAAGGTTTCTGGGGTGTTTGGTGCTGTATGTATGAAAATTCTTCATTTGAAGATTTTTGATTTAAAAATATAAGCAAACGTATTTTCGATTGTTATTTTAGTAATATTTCGTGGTAACGCAAATTTTTTCGGTGAAAAAACATCCGAAATACCATATAATATAATTAAATGTAATTAATATGCAATTTTGCATATTAATAAAAAACATTTTCCAATTTTTTATACTTTCTATACATTTTTGTATGTTTATTATTTGACAGATAATTTCGAACTGTTATAATATGGATATGTAAAAATTGCTATTTTCTTAAAAGACATGGAAGTCAGATGAGAATTGTGAAAGGATGAGGGGGAGTGGCACAGATTATGTATCACCACACAGCAATTAATGTATTAGGTCTTTTACAAAACATGTCAAATAATAAAATGAACGATATGCAACTAGAAGCGGAATTTAAAAAAATAGAAAAAGAATTCCAAGTAAAGTATGAAGAGTTAGTTGATTTACATAATAGAATGGTATTATTTCAAATAGATATAGAAAAAAATGGCGGGATGCGAGCATATGAAAAATCAGCAATTACATGGCTGAAGTCTGAACTAGAGCTACTGTATGAAGTGTATCAATTTTGTCAACGTCACGGTTTAAACATTTTAAATATTTCAAAATACGTAAGTAAAAATGAACTAAATCTTTTTCCAAAAACAGAAAGTCAATTGCAAAATACGTATTATAAATTAAAAAAACGTGAAATACCGTTTGAAAATATTGAAAAACAAAAACCAGGACGAAAGCGAAAATATATACCAGTAAAAGAGACAATCGTTGCAAGAAAACAAGAAAACGAGTACGAATTAAAAGAAGAAATCCAGCATAAAGAGGATGAAAAAAATCTTGTAACAGTTATATCTGGTATCGTTGATAACTTTGAAACAATTAATCAATGTAGTGAAAGGAAAGAAGACGAACTACATCAGTTTATGGAAGGTATTTATAAGCTTTCTAGCATGGCAGCAGGGCGTTCTAGAGAAGCAAAGAACACACGTAGTCTAGAAGATGAATTGCAGTCGTTACAACTAGAAAATGAAAGGCTAAAACGAGAGAAAGAAGAGCTTGTACAAGATATTAAAGGTATGACGCAGCTTTTAATTCATTTCATTACAAGTTCTGATATCGATCAAATTCGTAAATTACCAACTTTCGTACAAGATTGTAAAATGGAATTACATAAACTTGGGCTATATAATGCACAAGACGGAAAAATGAAAATAATGGTTGACCGTAGCGGACAAGTTATGACGGTAACACAGTAATAAAATTTGGGTACAAAATAAAAGGGAGATACATAGTTTATATGTATTTCCCTTTTGTTTTGTATGGAATCGTTCCAAAGAAGGAAGATTAATTTTTATGATTGTAGTAGTTTAGAGACCATTTGCGGAATTTGGTTCGCTTGTGAAACCATACTAAGTGCAACTTCAGTCAATAATTTGAACTTTAAAAAATCACTCATCTCCTGCGCCATGTCTGCATCTTCAATTAGAGATGCAGCATCTGTTAACGCCATACTTTGGCTATTTAAATTTTCAATATTAAATTGTAAACGATTTATCATAGCACCAAGGTCGGCACGATGAAGTGACACACTTTGCAAAGCATCTTCAATTTTAAGAATCGCCGCTCTTGCTTCTTGTTCTGTTGAAATCTTGATGTCATGTTGTGTAGGGGAAGGAGGAATATGTTTCATCATATTTATTGTATGACCGATATCGTCTAATGTAATAGGGCGGTTTTGACCCTCAAATACGGATAAATCATTAAACTCAGTCGTCTCGCCAATATAGCCAATTTTTTCTGTTAAAGACTGAAACTCTTTATTCAGCGAATGACGGTTTTTATTTGAATTTGTACCGTTCGCAGATTGAACAGCTAAATCACGCATACGCTGTAAAATATTTGTCACAGTTTGAAGGGCAGCTTCCGCCGTGCGAAGCATCGATATCGCATCCTCATTATTACGAATCGCCACACGCATACCACTTGCTCTCGCATGCATCCGAGTAACAATTGCAATATTAGCGGGATTATCCGAAGCGTTGTTCAACTTCTTACCAGTCGCCAAATGCTCCATTGCAACATTCATATGCTTCTCATTCTCATACAACGACTGCCTAGCATTCATACTCAAAACATTCGTACCAATACGCATAATAGACACCCTTTATAGATCGATATAGTTAGTGTTCTAAAGTTAATAAAAGGTCATGAAAAGATAAAAAGGCATATGCTTATTTGCTATTTGTGTTTTAACATAAGAGGGGATTAAGATAAGCACTAACCTCTTCTATGCACCGCAGATGCTCTCTTCCATCAAAAAAAGGAAGTTTTTATAAAAAATAAACCTCTCCGCAAGCAGAGAGGTTTATTCAGGAAACTAACTCAAATGGATTATTGTAATAATTTAGAAACCATTTGTGGAGTTTGGTTTGCTTGAGAAAGCATGCTGATACCAGCTTCGTTCAAGATTTTGAACTTAGTCATTTCAGACATTTCTTTCGCCATGTCAGCGTCTTCGATTTGAGAAGCTGAAGCTGCCATAGAGTTTTCTTGGCTCTTAAGGTTGTTTACATTGAAGTCAAGACGGTTTAATGTAGCACCTAGAGTAGCTCGGTTATCAGCCACTTTTGTAAGAGCGGCATCAAGTTGCCCAACTGCAGTTAAAGCTGATGGTTTTGTAGTATCTATTTTTGCAGTATCTTTAATTGCATCAAATGCTTTTACAATGTCAGCGTAAGCAGTAGCTGCTGTTGTTTCATTTGTTGCAGCTGTTGCAAAAGCAGTAGCTGCTGTTCCAACTTTACTTGCATCTGCACTTTCAAATCCAGCTGCTTTAAAAGCATTTCCAAATTTAGCTACAGCTGCTTTTTGCGCATCCACATCTGTACCTGCTGCTGCCATTTCTTCTTGTAATGTTTTATAAGCATCATTAGATTTTTTTGCATCATCTGTTAAAGGAGGTTCAATTGCTAAGTCTGCGATACCTAGATCTGTAAGGCTTGCACCCTCTAATTTAATTCCAATCTGTTGAGCTGCTGCATCAGAGTCTAGAGTTTGGATTTTAATTTCTTGTGTAGACTTTAATAGATTTTTGTCGTTGAATTGAGTATTGTCAGCAATGTAAGTGATTTGCTCTTTTAATGCAGCAAACTCTTTGTTTAAAGCAACTTGGTTTTTTGTAGTATTTGTACCAGTTGCAGATTGGTTTGCAAGGTCACGCATACGAAGTAAGATGTTAGATACAGAGTTTAAAGCTGAATCTGCAGTACGGATTAATGACATACCATCTTGTGTGTTACGAGCAGCAACGTTTAAGCCGCCTTCACGAGCTTTCATACGAGTTGCGATTGCAAGACCCGCTGCATCGTCAGCTGCGCTGTTGATACGTTTACCACTTGATAAACGGTCCATAGAATTGCTCATTTTTGCTTGGTTTTGGCGCATGTACTCTTGAGTACGCATGCTGTTAATGTTTGTATTAATTCTCATGTTAAGAAACCCCCATTTTTTTATATTGACTTTTCTGCAAATTGAAAAACGGTAATATGCGAAAAAATCAATTTCGAGATTTATTGTAATCCTTGCCACAACGGGTGTCAACTAAAAATTCGAATTAATAAATATAAAAAAATAACAGTTTAACAATATATTCATTTTTTTATTACATAATTATTAAAAGGATTATTGCAAACTTTAAAAAAAAACTCTAATATTAGATTATCTTTGTTTACCGAAAAGGTGATATTATGATAGTTGGAAATATAGTAAAAGAAGTGCTTGCATATAAGAAAGGGCAAATTCAGCAAAAGCTAAGTAGTCCACAAGCATTTGTTAGTAGTCGTTTTCAAGAGAAGTTGCAGAGTGAACCTGCGAGGGAGACGAAGGCTACTACGCAGCCGGCAAAAATAGAAGATATGAGTCAGCCGGTACAATCTACGAAAATAGAAGCGGTTGTTAATAAGCCGGTAGAAACTATTAATAAAGTAGAGGAAGCGAGTAAGCCTGAAGAAAAGGTTGAAACGAAGAAAGCAGATGAAGTGCAAGTTGCGCAAAAAGAGTTTGAACGACGTTTCCCAGAAACGAAAAATGAGGCTGCTGATACGTGGGAATTAACGAAGAAGTATAATATTCAAAAAATACGTTCTTCCAATGAAGGCAAGTATGAGGATATTATTGATCGTGTAAGTCGTACATACGGAATTCCAAAAACGTTAATTCAAAAAATGATTGAAGTAGAGTCTAATTTTAATCCGAAAACGGTATCACATGCCGGTGCGATGGGTCTTATGCAGCTTATGCCAGCGAATGTGAAGGAGATGGGTGTGAAGAATCCCTTTTCACCAGCTGAAAGTATTGAAGGTGGCGTGAAAGAGTTAAGTGGTTATTTAAAGAAAAATAACGGTGACTTAGTATTGGCACTTGCTTCTTACAATGCTGGTCCTGGTAATGTGAGAAAGTACGGAGGCGTACCGCCATTTAAAGAAACGCAAGGATATATTAAAAAAATATTAAATATCGACGTTTCAAAATAAGAAGTTTCATATATAGAGAGAACATGAAATTTTCGTGAACATGATATGGGAGTTGGCTAGATTTGAAATTACAAGATGATATTCCGTTAACAATTTATTTTGAAATCGGAAATACGAAAAAGAAAATTGAAGATCTGCTTCATATTACGAAAGGTACATTGTATCGTCTTGAAAATTCAACGAAAAATACGGTGCGTCTTATGCTTGAGAATGAAGAGATTGGAACCGGAAAGATTTTAACGAAGAATGGAAAAATGTACGTTGAAATCGTTGAATTGAAAAGGTAGGGAAGGGGATTGTCATGAGTGGCGAAAAATTAAGCCAAGAGCAAATTGATGCCCTGCTGAAGGCGGTAAATGAAGGCGAGGAAATGCCAGCTTTCGCACAAGAAGCAGGAAAGCAAGAGAAATTTCAAGAGTATGATTTTAATAGACCAGAGAAGTTCGGTGTTGAGCATTTACGTAGTTTGCAAGCGATTGCTTCTACTTTTGGAAAACAGACGTCACAGACGTTATCAGCGCGTATGCGTATTCCAATTGAACTAGAGCCTTCAACAGTTGAGCAAGTTCCATTTACGAGTGAATATGTGGAGAAAATGCCGAAAG
Organism: Bacillus sp. HMSC036E02; assembly: GCF_001836235.1. Lineage (NCBI taxonomy): Bacteria > Bacillati > Bacillota > Bacilli > Caryophanales > Bacillaceae > Bacillus > Bacillus sp. HMSC036E02. Next base: position 355,715 of record NZ_KV827854.1, read on the forward strand.
ATTATTATTTATATTGCGTAATTGATCTCGGTTTACCAGAGCTTGGAGAAATTGTTATTGAGATTGATTTAGCATTCGTTATTTATATTCATGAATGTTGGCTTGGCGGAGATAGTAAGCGTAACTTTACGATGCGCAGACCGTTAACAGCGTTTGAGTTTTTAACGCTTGATAATATATTCTTGCTTCTTTGTAAAAATTTAGAGCAATCATTTGAAAGTGTTGTTGCGATTGAACCGAAATTTGTAACGACGGAAACAGATCCGAATGCATTAAAGATTACGACAGCGAGCGATATCATTTCATTACTTAACGTAAATATGAAAACAGATTTTTGGAATACGACGGTGCGTATCGGAATTCCATTCTTATCTGTTGAAGAAATTATGGATAAGTTAACGTCTGAAAATATTGTCGAACATTCTTCAGACAAGCGTAAAAAGTATACGTCTGAAGTGGAAATGAAAGTAAATCAAGTGTACAAACCTGTTCACGTTGCAATTGGTGAGCAGAAAATGACAATGAGTGAGATTGAACAAATTGAAGAAGGCGATATTATTCCGCTTCATACGAAAGTTTCGGATGAATTACTTGGTTATGTAGATGGAAAGCATAAATTTAATTGTTTTATTGGAAAAGATGGAACGCGTAAGGCGCTCCTATTTAAAAGTTTTGTAGAGTAGGAGGATCCATATGAAGCATGAAGTATCTCCCGTGTCATTAATGGGATTAGAAGATTTTGCAGGAAAGCGAAATGAAGCAGGTAAAGCACATATTGATACTGTTTCAGATATTTCGATTGAACTTGGTGTAAAGCTTGGAAAGTCATCTATTACACTTGGTGATGTAAAGCAGTTAAAAGTTGGCGATGTTCTGGAAGTAGAGAAAAACTTAGGACATAAAGTAGATGTGTATTTAAGTAATATGAAAGTCGGCATCGGTGAAGCAATCGTAATGGACGAGAAATTCGGTATTATCATTTCTGAAATTGAAGCTGATAAGAAACAAGCGGCGCTTATGAAAGCGCAAAGTCAAATGCAAGATAAAGAGTAGAGGAGGAGTCATATGTCGTATATGACGACCTTATTTCAAGTCGTTTTACTGTTTGGTGCGCTCGGTTACGGTGCATATTATATGACGAAAAAGACGCGCAAACAGCAGTTTTTTAAGCAGGGTGAAAATGGCCATATTCAAGTAAAAGACGGCGTTTATTTAAATCATCAAACGAGTGCCTTTTTATTTGAAGTGGACGGAAAGCAAGTGTTCACTGTTATTAGTAATAACGGTGTGCAGTCTGTGCAATTAACCGGAACAGGAAATCAGTTTCAACAAGCACTAGAAGACGCGGTGAAGAGTGAAACGAAAAAAGTAGAGGATCCATCATGAGAATAAAGAAACAGTTATCATTATTAGCCGTTATTTTCGTATTTTCTATCGTTTTTTCAATTATTTTTGTAAATCCAGCGTATGCAGCCCCGAACGGTTTTATTAATTTCGAAAATGGAAAAGAGTTTACGAGTAATTCAAGTGTACAACTATTTGCGCTCGTTACCCTTTTATCATTATCTTCTTCTATCGTTCTATTATTTACACATTTTACTTATTTTATGATCGTTCTAGGGATTACACGTCAAGGACTTGGGGTAATGAATTTACCACCAAACCAAGTGCTTGTTGGACTTGCATTATTTTTATCACTCTTTACGATGCAGCCTGTACTCGGGCAACTGAAGAGTGATGTGTGGGATCCGATGACGAAAGAGAAAATAACAGTAAGTCAAGCTGCGGAAACGACAGCTCCTATTATGAAAGAATATATGTCAAAGCATACGTATAAGCATGATTTAAAAATGATGCTGAAAGTACGCGGAGAAGAGTTGCCGAAAGATTTAAAGGATCTTTCCTTATTTACACTCGTACCATCCTTTACGTTAACGCAAATTCAAAAAGGGTTACTTACAGGGATGTTCATTTATTTAGCGTTTGTATTTATAGATTTGATTATTAGTACACTTTTAATGTACCTCGGGATGATGATGGTACCGCCGATGATTTTAAGTTTACCGTTTAAAATACTCGTTTTCGTATATTTAGGTGGATATACAAAAATCGTCGATATTATGTTTAAGACGGTCGCCTGAAGCGCTGGATGCTATGTGATAGGAGTCATATAAATGAATACGTCACCAATTATAGATATTTTCCAAACCTTTTTTTATAAAGGGGTTATGATTTTAATGCCGATTGCCGTTGTAAGTCTGATTGTCGTTATTATTATCGCGGTTATTATGGCAATGATGCAAATTCAAGAGCAAACGCTGACGTTTTTACCGAAAATGGCGAGTATTGTCCTCGTTATTATCATTTTAGGTCCGTGGATGTTCCAAGAGTTAACGACACTTATTTTAGATTTATTTGATAAAATCCCATCGCTATTGCGTTCGTACTAAGATAGGTGAACTGAAATGAATATGGAATTATGGGCGGCAACGTTTTTTGCGTTTTGCCGCATTACTTCATTTTTATATTTTTTACCGTTTTTCTCAGGACGATCTATTCCAGCAATGGCGAAGGTTACAGTTGGACTTGCTCTTTCAATTACAGTGGCTGATCAAGTGGATGTCTCTCACATCAAGACAGTTTGGGACGTTGCAGCTTATGCAGGAACGCAAATTGTAATTGGATTATCACTTTCAAAAATTGTAGAAATGCTGTGGAACATTCCAAAAATGGCCGGGCATATTTTAGACTTTGATATCGGTTTATCACAAGCAAGTTTGTTTGATGTAAATGCGGGCTCACAGTCTACTTTACTATCAACCATTTTTGATATATTTTTTCTCATTATTTTTATTTCACTTGGCGGCATTAATTATTTCGTTGCCACGATTTTAAAGTCGTTTCAATATACAGAGGCGATTTCAAAATTGCTGACGACTAGTTTTTTAGATAGTCTACTCGCAACGCTATTATTTGCGATCACATCAGCGGTTGAAATTGCTCTTCCGCTCATGGGAAGTTTATTCATTATTAACTTTGTTCTTATTTTAATTGCAAAAAACGCTCCGCAATTAAACGTTTTTATGAATGCATACGTAATTAAAATTACGTGCGGTATTTTGTTTATTGCGATGAGTGTACCGATGCTCGGTTATGTGTTTAAAAATATGACGGATGTATTACTTGAAGAGTATACGAAACTATTTAACTTTTTCTTAACGAAGTAGGGGGACGCGCATGGCAAAGGATAATAAAACAGAAAAGGCCACCCCGCAGAAGCGTAAAAAATCGCGTGAAGAAGGGAATATTGCCCGGAGTAAAGATTTAAATAATTTATTTTCCATTCTCGTATTAGCAGTTGTCGTTTATTTCTTCGGAGATTGGCTAGGGTTTGAGATTGCGAATTCCGTATCGGTGCTGTTTAATCAAATTGGAAAAAATACAGATTCAACCGAGTATTTTTATTTAATGGGGATTTTATTACTGAAAGTATCGGCTCCAATATTAATACTCGTATACGCTTTTCATTTATTCAATTATATGATTCAAGTCGGCTTCCTATTTTCTTCTAAAGTTATTAAGCCGAAAGCGTCACGAATTAATCCGAAAAACTATTTTACGAGACTGTTTAGTCGTAAAAGCTTAGTAGATATTTTGAAATCACTGTTTTATATGGGATTAATCGGTTACGTCGCTTACGTTCTTTTTAAAAAGAATTTAGAGAAAATCGTGAGCATGATTGGATTTAATTGGACTGCGTCACTTACTGAAATTATTAGGCAAATTAAATTTATTTTCTTAGCAATTTTAATTATTTTAATCGTTCTTTCTATTATTGATTTCATTTATCAAAAATGGGAGTACGAGCAAGATATTAAGATGAAAAAAGAAGAAGTGAAACAAGAGCATAAAGATAATGAAGGGGACCCGCAAGTAAAAGGGAAACGAAAAAACTTTATGCATGCAATCTTGCAAGGAACAATTGCGAAGAAGATGGATGGCGCAACGTTTATTGTAAACAACCCGACTCATATTTCGGTCGTACTTCGTTACAATAAACACGTTGATGCAGCACCAATTGTCGTTGCAAAAGGGGAAGATGAGCTCGCGTTATATATACGAACGCTTGCCCGTGAACAAGAAATACCAATGGTGGAAAACCGTCCGCTTGCTCGTTCTTTATATTATCAAGTCGAGGAAGATGAGACGATTCCAGAAGATTTATACGTAGCTGTAATTGAAGTTATGCGCTATTTAATTCAGACGAACGAACTTGAAGTATAATAGCGCGTTTGGAGGAGATCTCTTTGTTTAAGATAGAGTCTGCAAGAACCTATTTTTCTATCTTTTTAGCAGCGTCATTCGTAGTGGCGCTCTTAATTCCACTTCCACCATTTATACTTGATATCATTATCGTTTTTCTACTAAGTATGTCAGTGCTTATTTATATGCGAGCGACAAGTATTAACGAGTGGGATGAATTAAAGTCATTTCCAACGATGTTGTTATTAATCGGGATTTTCCGCGTATCGATTAACGTTTCGACGACGCGAGCGATTTTGACAGATGGAAATGCAGGTCATGTTATTGAAGAGTTCGGCCAGTTCGTAATTGGCGGAAACTTATTAATTGGTATCGTTATTTTTACAGTATTAATCATATTCCAGTTTATTGTTGCAAACGGTGCGTCTCGTACAGCTGAAGTAGCAGCTCGTTTTACACTTGATTCTTTACCAGGGAAACAAATGTCTATCGATGCTGATTTAAACCAGCGTATTATTTCAGAAAAAGATGCACAAGCAAAACGAAAAAAATTAAATATGGAAACAGAGTTTTATGGAGCGATGGATGGTGCCGGAAAGTTCATTAAAGGGGACGTTATTTTCGGGATTGTCATTTTATTCGTAAACATTATTTTCGGTTTAATTGTCGGAATGATGCAGCAAGGGATGAGCTTTGCAGATGCGGCTCTTCATTACACGCAGCTAACTGTCGGTGACGGAATCGTAAACCAAATTGGATCGCTAATGCTTGCAATTTCAACAGGTATTATCGTAACTCGTGTATTTGACGGCTCACCAGATACAGTAACAGAAGGTATCTTTAAAGAGTTATTAGCGCATGAAGTCGTTGTATATGCGCTCGGTGGTTTATTTATCGCAATGGGTATTTTTACTCCGCTACCGTTTCTACCATTCGCACTCGTTGGCGGAACAATTATCTTCTTAGGAATTCGTAATAAAAATCGAATAAAGAAAGAAAAAGAAGACGAGCTTCAAAAAGAAATAGAAATGATCCAAGGCGAAGATGAGCAACTGCAACAAGTAGAAGATTCATTTGGAGTATTTACGGATAAATATCCAATTATAGTAGAACTCGGTTTAGATTTAGCAGCACTTGTAAAGCAGAAAATTAACGGGGAAACAGCTCGTGATAAAGTTGTTCTTATGAGGAAGTCAATTATTACTGACCTCGGTATTAACGTTCCTGGAATTAACTTTAAAGATAATACGAGCTTTAGACCACGCGGACGTTACATTATTCGAATTAAAGGTGCGAAGGCGGCTGAAGGTGTTTTAAAATCAGGTTATTTATTAGCACTGAAAACACCGAATGTAATGGCTGATTTAGATGCAGAGCCAGCGAAAGATCCAATTTTCGGTGAAGATGGATATTGGATTTTAGAGCATATGGTGCAAGATGCACAAATGAAAGGCTATCAAGTGTTAGAGCCACTTAGCATATTAATTACACATTTAGATGTTGTCGTTAGACGTAATCTTCATGAATTAATTCAGCGCCAACATGTAAAAGACTTAATTAACTCGCTTGAAAATGATAATGGCGTTCTATTAGAAGAGATTAAGAAAAAAGAAATTGATTTATCACTTGTTCAAAATGTTATTAAACAACTTCTAAAAGAAGGTATTTCTATTCGTGATTTACCAACAATTATTGAAGGTATTATTGACGGCAAAGAAATTTATCAAAACCACGTGGATGGTGTAACATCATTTGTTCGTGAATGTATTTCAAAAGTTATTTGTGAAAATGCGAAAAATCCGGACGGAAAAATATATGCAGCGCTCTTCTCTGATTCAATCGAGTTAGATGCGGATGTTGTGAATAATTCATATCAAGGTTACTTATTAAACTGGGATTTAGATTTAGAAACACGTGTCGTTGAGCAAGTGCAGCGCGTCTTTAAGCAAGCACGTTTAATGGGAAGAGAACCAGTGTTATTAACACGTAGAAAAGATTTTAGATTTGCGATTGTAAGACTGCTAGAACGTTATCAAGTGGAAGCACAAGTACTTTGTATTAGTGAATTAGCACCAGAAATTGTTGTGGATCAAATTGCCTATATTGAATAGTAGGGGGTGAAGTAATGGAAAGTACAGAAAAGAAAGAAGCGTTAATGCGAATAAAAGCAGCTTCGAAAAATGAATTGTATCGAAAGTTATTTGACCAATATGGTACAGATTATTATTACGTTGTCGATGAAAGTGTAAAACGAAATATACCGTTTTTTTGGAAAAAGGATTATGAAATGTTAGTTGCATTTCCAGAAGAAAAACAGGAAGAAGTGAATGAAGGTACAGCTCAATTTCATGAACAATTAATGGATGTTGTGAATGATCCTTCAGAACAAATTGTGAAGGCGAATGGAATTCAATCAGTACTGCACAATTTAGAAAACGTAACGACTTCTATGTCATACGCGGCGATGCAAACAGGAAATAGTGAAGAATGGGCAAGAAAAAAAGAGAAACTATTAAAGCTGTTTGAAAAAGGAATCGTCGTTGTGAAACCGATGAAAGAAACGGAAGTAACGAAAAAGAAAAAAGTTGTGAAACAAGTCGTTCCAGTAAAGAAAGAAGAAGTAGCTCCAAAGAAAGAAAATCAAGAATCTGTACCGTTTATTATTCAAAAAGTAATTCGGATGCTAGAACAAAACGATGTGGAACAATATTTCATTCATGCATATGCTGAAAAGTTAAAAATAAAGTTTGAAAATGCAACGATGATTACGGAAGAAGAAGTTATCAGGTACATATTGGAAGATATGAAATCTCATTTTAATACGGAAAACGTCTTTGAAAAAGAAGTACAAACAATTGCATTAATAGGTCCAACTGGCGTTGGTAAAACGACGACACTTGCGAAAATGGCATGGCAATTTCACGGTAAGAAAAAAACAGTTGGTTTTATAACGACCGATCATTCGCGCATAGGGACAGTGCAGCAATTGCAAGATAACGTAAAGACAATTGGATCTGAAGTAATTGCTGTGCGTGATGAAGCTGCAATGACAAGAGCGCTTACGTATTTTAAAGAAGAAGCACGCGTCGATTATATTTTAATTGATACAGCAGGGAAAAATTATCGTACGTCAGAAACAGTGGAAGAAATGATTGAAACGATGGGACAAGTAGAACCAGATTATATTTGTTTAACGTTATCAGCTTCAATGAAAAGTAAAGATATGATTGAAATTATTACAAACTTTAAAGATATTCATATAGATGGTATTGTGTTTACGAAATTTGATGAAACAGCAAGTAGTGGCGAATTGTTGAAAATTCCAGCAGTATCATCAGCTCCTATTGTATTAATGACAGATGGCCAAGACATAAAGAAAAATATACATATCGCTACAGCTGAACATTTAGCAAAACAAATGTTACAAACATCGTAGAAAAGAGGTGAAGAATAAGGCGCTTGCCTTATTCAAACGAATATGAACGGTCTTTATATAGGTTCTATGGGCATGATGAATTACATGCAGCGCATTAATGTTCATTCGAATAACGTTGCAAATGCTCAAACGACAGGATTTAAAGCAGAAAATATGACGTCTAAAGTATTTGATGTACAAGACACATATCGCCGCGGAGATGGGGCGGTAACAAATATCGGTTCGGTTGATTACGCTGTAGTACCAGCTGCAACGCATGTGAATTTAGTACAAGGAAATATACAAATGACAAATAGCGCTACAGATTTCTTTTTAGATGACGGCGCGGCCGGCACAACATCATTTTTTGTTACTTCTAAAAATGATGAAACGTTTTTAACGAGAGATGGTAGTTTCACATTAAATAGTGATCGATATTTACAAACATCTTCAGGTGCTTTCGTAATGGGAGAGAATAATGAGCGTATTCGTATTCCAGAAGGAGCAAAGGTTGCTGTACAAGCAGATGGTACATTATATGATGAGGTAACACAAAATAATATTGCTCGTTTGCAAACAAAAACAGTAGATGCCGAAACGAATGCTCGTCTTGTGCAAAGAGAGAACAAAAGCTTTACACTAGCAGAAGGAAACATTGCTAATTTACCGAACGGAACAGGAATAGTAAAAAATCATATGCTAGAAAATTCAAATGTAGATATGACGAAAGAGATGGCAGATCTTATGACAGATCAAAAGATGATTCAAGCATCACAGCGCGTTATGACGTCATTTGATAAAATTTATGAAAAAGAAGCGAATGAAATATTGAGATAGTGGACTCCTAATAAAGGAGTCTTTTATTAATTTTAAATTTCAGAATTATCAATTGACTTCACGGAGTTTCTTTTTTATATTAGTAGGTATAACTATAACTACTAAAGAGGTGAGAGTATGACAACGGCATTATATTTAGAAGATGCATACAAAACGAGTTGCGAAACAGAAGTGATAAGAGTAGAAGGGAATAAAGTATTTGTAAAAGAAACAGTTTTTTATCCAACTGGTGGAGGACAGGAATGTGATACGGGTGTCATTGTACAAGATGGGTCTGTATTTGAAGTTGAAAAAGTAAAGAAGGAGCAAGGAGAAATAGTTCACTATATAAAAGATGAAGCTCAAGTAAAGTTAGGTCCAGTTAAATTAGAGATAAATTGGGAAAGACGTCATAATTTAATGCGTCATCACTCTTTACTGCATCTTATCGGAGCTGTTGTTTATGAAAAGTATGGAGCTCTATGCACCGGAAATCAAATTTATCCTGATAAAGCACGTATCGACTTTAATGAGTTACAAGAGTTATCGAGCGTGGAAGTAGAAGAAATTGTTGAGGAAGTGAATAAACTTATTAAGCAAAATAAAGAAATTTCCACTCGTTATATGAGCCGCGAAGAAGCAGAAAATGCTGTAGGAATGATTAAAACAGCAATAAATCTCCTGCCAACTACTATCCAAGAAATCCGCATTGTTACAATTGAAAATTTAGACGAACAAGCTTGTGGAGGCACACATGTGAAAAATACGAGTGAAATAGGAACACTTGTTATTGATAAAGTAAAAAGTAAAGGGAAGCAAAATCGTCGTTTTGAAGTAAGAGCGATTTAGATTGTGAGGGGTTACCGATGGATGAAATTATAAAGGAATTACAAAAGTTAGGATTTTCCCAATATGAATGTAAAGCGTATATTGGATTGTTAAAACATTCCCCAGTAACAGGCTATGAAGTAAGTAAACAAACAGGAGTACCTCGTTCTATGATTTACGAGGTACTCGGTAAGTTAATGGATAAAGGAGCGGTGCATATTGTACCTTCTGAACCAGTTAAATATGTACCAGTACCAGCTACCGAATTAATGAATCGAATGCGAAAAGACTTTGAAAAGTCCTTTGAATTTTTAGATGAGAAATTAAATTGTTTAGAACAAGAGCGACAAATAGATGTAATTTCGCATATTCGTTCAAATGATCGTGTTTTGAAAGAAATATGCAATATAATTAGTAGAGCTAAGGAAGAGTTATGGGTTTCTGTATGGGAAGAACAAGTGCATGAAATTGAACCATACATTCATCAAAAGGAAGAGGAAGGCGTACATATATTTTCAATCTTATTTGGAGCTCCAGAAACAAAAATAGGAGCGACGTTTCATCATAATTATATGACGCCCCACGTTGTTGAAAAGAGAATGGGTGGTCATTTAACTGTTATTGCTCGTGATGGAGAGGAAGTATTAATTGCGAACTTCTCAAATGATAGCACTTCATGGGCCGTTACAACGTATGACCCAGCGCTAGTTCTCGTTGCTACAGAGTATGTGCGGCACGATATTATGGTTGAAGAAATCACAAAGGAATTTGGAGCTGATAAGTTAGATACGTTATGGCGTGAAAATATAGATTTAGTTCATGTCGTAACAGGAAAACGAACTTTAGAAGGAATGGAGGATGATAGAGATGAGTAAAGCTCAGGCACATGTAGCTTTGCAGAGTGACGATACATTTCAGCAAGGAGTAAAAGATTGTTTACCAACTGTATTTGGTTACTTGAGCATCGGTATAGCAGCTGGTGTAATTGCAAAAACAGCTGGTTTCTCCATCATTGAAATTGCGTTTATGTCCACTTTAATTTATGCAGGTTCTGCCCAATTTATATTAGCTGGTATGTATGCAGCCGGTGCTCCTGCTTCCGCAATTATTTTTACTGTATTTTTTGTTAACTTGCGCCACCTTCTTATGAGTGCTGCACTTGCACCATACTTTATGAAACTGCCTCTATTTAAAAACTTACTAATCGGTTCTCAAATTACAGATGAAACGTTCGGTGTTGCAGTGCAGCATGCAGCGCAAAAAGGATATTTAGGCGAAAGATGGATGATTGGGCTAAATGTAACGGCTTATTTAAACTGGATTCTTGCTACTATTATCGGCGGGCTATTTGGTGAGTGGATACCAGATCCACATACATACGGGATGGATTATGCATTACCAGCAATGTTTATCGGATTATTTGTACTTCAGCTCATAAGTAGTAAACCGAAACTAGCAATTCATTTAAGTGTTGCAATTGTAGCGATTATTATCGCATACGTTTCACACCTATTTATGCCAGATAGTATAGCGGTTATTATCGCAACCTTACTAGCTGCGACGATTGGAGTGTTGATTGAAAAATGGAAATGAGATTAGATGTATTATTACTTTTACTAGCAGCAGGAGCTGTTACAATCGTGCCACGTATTTTACCTCTACTCGTATTTAGCAAACTACAAATTCCTGACTGGGGTTTAAAATGGTTAAATTACATACCAATTGCGATATTAGCAGCGCTTTTAGCACAAGTTTTATTTATGCATGAAACGATGCAGTGGGATTATCTTATTGCAGCAATTCCAACATTTCTTGTAGCGATATATACTCGTAGTTTATTAGGTACAGTATTAACGGGAGTGATTGTGATTATTTTGTTACGTTTCCTTTTCTAAAAAGGATTACACTCATATCATAGCGAAAAGTGTAATAACATGAAAAATATAGGGGTGGTGTTATGATACTTTTAACGATAGGAGCAATTTTGTTAACGTTATTTATTTTCTTTATTATCGGCTTTATTACGTTTATGATGTTTGTTGATAAGGCGACACCTCAAATATATTATACACCTTGTGAATCAGTGACAGTGAAAACTAAAGGTAAACATAGAAGGAAGAAAAGTTGAAAGTTGGCTTTTCTTCCTTCTTCTATTACATCCCCGAAAGAACTAACAACAATAATCCAAATAAAAAACTAGTCAAGGAAAGAAAACCGATACATATGGAGAATACACGATTATTTCCCCATTCACGCCAGAAAGTTATAAAACCTAAAATACAAAGGAAAAACCAAATGGGTAAGAATATGAACTCACTAACTTTCTCGGGGAGTAGCGAATAAAAAGTTGTTACATATAAGATCCAATTAGTAAAAAATAAAATGCAAACGATAATAGATTGTAAGTAGGGGCGGTTGAAAAATCCTCCTTTTTTTACGGTTATAAAAATGATAGTTAGCGCTGAGATAAAGGCAATGAGTATGAAAACAAGTAAGAGTAATGTCAGCGTCATTTGAGTCTCCTTCATAAGCTTGTTTTTATCCTGCATTAACGGGCAGTAAGACCCCCGCCTCAAAATTCAGCGTAAGAAAAGAGGTTATGTGGGGGATGAACAACCCCCACTGATTAAAGTTTCACTTTACAAGAAATGAATCTATTAAATTGTATGCTTGTTTTGTAGAGTGCTCGTTATATTTTTCAGTGTACGGATTTAGAAATCCATGTTCACCGTGTAGTTGTTTTATTTCTAATAAAGGGTTATTCTGTTGCTGCAATGTTTGAATGAAAGAGGATACTGAAAAACTAGCTTCTTTTTCAGGGAATATAAGTAATGTAGCGCATGTAGGCTTTATGTGAACATAGTCGCGTATACGAGAACCGTAACATCCGATAATAAAATTTATTTTCGGATTGTTACTACATAGCCATGAGATGGTAGCTCCAACGCTAAAGCCGATAAGTCCAATATGTGTATAACTATTAGAAAGATGAGAAATGAATTCTTCAATTTGCTTTTTTCCATCATCAAATCCAATATGATTTACAAAATGTTCATATGCCTTTTCTTCATCACGATAATGAAATGCATGTTGTAAGTGTAGAAGATTAGGACAGAATACGTCTATATGAGATGAAGTAAAGTGCTGGGTAACGTGATGCATATGGTCGTTCACACCATATATTTCATGAACAATAACGAGAGCTAATTTTTCCTTCATAGTTATAAAGTACCTCTATGAAACTTAAATTCTTTCTCAACAAGACAAATACGCAGGTGGAAGTTTTCATACCATTGCTCACGACCTCTTTTTTTCGCTTCTTTATGTAAGGTGTTCTTCTTCCAATTTTCAATCGCATCAAGTGATTCCCAATAAGAAATTGTTATTCCGAGTCCAGAATTACCTCGTGCACTTTCTACACCTAAAAATCCAGGTTGTTGCTTTGCAAGTTTCTCCATTTCTTCGGCAACGGTATTATAGTCTGTTGTATCATTTGATAAATTAGAAGTGAATATAACTGCATAATAAGGCTTGTTTTTTTCTAAAGTAGATGCCATTATTTTTCCTCCTTAATGTATAGTACGAATAATTAATCCATAGTTTGTATTTTAGCAGGTCACAAAAAGAAAAGAAGTAGAAAATTCTTATTTTTTCAGCTCATGTAAAATAAAGGGTTGAAGAAATTTATAATAAGTAATCTGAAAGAAGAAAAATGCCACTTCAAAAGAGAAGTGGCATTTCTTATATTTCCTCTAAGCTATTAACTGGAACAGTTAATTCGCGTCCTGGGTTTTTTACTTCATATATGCGGGCGGTTTCATTGCTTTCATCGACGTGTTGAATCATAACAGGCATGCCTTGAAAATTGACATTGGCTTGTTCTGCTGACATAGAAAGCTCTATTGCACGTTGAATATTCATTTATATTCCTCCCATCATTATTATCTTTGCTAAAAAAGAGGAATAATATACCATTTAGAGACATTCTTAAAGTTTTTGTATTATTTGTAATGTTTCTTTAATAAATGAAGTGAAGATGGAATCAGGATAGCTATCTATTGCTTGAACGGCTTCTTTTGCCTCTTTTAAGGCAGATTTTTTATCTTGAAGTTCTATATAGCAAAGGGCACGATAAGACCCAGCTGTTAATACCCACGATTGATCAAGTGGATGACTCATATAATCTGGTATGGTAGCGTGTTTTAATATTGCCAAAGCTTCCTTATAACGTTTTAAGCCATACAAAGATTTTCCTTTTTCAAGATAATATAATCCATCGTCTTGAAAGATTGGTTCATCTTTTAGTTTTTCTCGAAATTGTTCTAGATGTTTTAATGCGATTGTATATTCATTAGTAATTGTGTTGTAATAGTATGCTTTTAAAATATCAATAATTGCGATGGATAGAATATCTTCTGTAAAAATGGCAAATTGCTCAGATTTTTTTATGTAATATAAATATTGTTCTTTATCAGCTGTAATGACTTTTTGGTAAGATAAAATCCGGTAAAATTCATCTGTTTTATAATACACTTGATGCTTTTTTGAAAATGCAAGTGCATCTAAAATGACTTTTTCACATTTTTCATAATTGCCGTATGCGAGTAAAATAATGGCTTCTTTTAAGTATAGTTGTATATGTGTAATCAGATCCATTTCTAAATTCTTTGCTTTATATTCATCACGAATTGTAGCAATCATCTGTAAACATTCTTTATATTTTTTACGTTTGAAGAGCATATAGTAAAACAGTAGTTTCGTTTCAGTGCTTTCTCGATATAAAGTATATTTTTCAAATATAGAAACAGCAGTTTCAACGTAATATTCAATATGATAATCGTTCATAATAACTGCTCCTGTTAGGAACTGTTTATATAAGCGAGCTGTATTTAAAGTAGAAGGTAGCTCTGTTTGAACGATAGGTAGTAAAGTTTTGTATACTTCATCGCATTTATTTGCTTTTATTAATGGCTCCATTTTTTGAATGAGTTCTACAATTTCTCCTTCATCTTCTTCTAATAAAAAGCTCATTTCACATTCAAGTTTTTCAGCAATATATTGTAATGTTTTCATAGAAGGTGTAGCTTTTCCATTTTCAATTTGACTAAGCATACTTTTTGTCAGTTCCGAACCTACCAGCTCTGTTTGTGTAAGCTTTTTTTCTTTTCTTAATGTTTTAATTTTTTCGCCGAGAGTTGCCATATTATTGCTCCTTTATATTTAAAAAGTTAAATTATATTTAACTTTATGTTGTGGAAATCGGAAAATTGATTATATAATAAGTTTAACACAATTTAACTTTTAAGGGGAGAGAGTCAAAAATGGGAGATATAAGTATAGGACAACATGATTCAAGAATGAAGATTGCAACGAGAAACATCATTTTAATGATGATTGGAAAAATGACGTCTTTATTAGGCGCAGGTATTTATACGTTCGCAATGGGGTTATACGTATTAAAGACTACTGGTTCAGGGATGGGGTTTGCAACTACGCTCGTTTGCGGATCACTTCCAAGGATGATCTGTGGTCCAATTGCTGGTGCTGTAGCAGATCGCGTCAATCGAAAATGGCTTGTCATTGGTACTGATTTATTAAGTAGTTTAACGATGCTTAGTATGTTTATTCTTGCTACTATATTTGGACCATCACTTCTTTTTATTTATATTTCAGCAGCATTATTATCAATTTGTGCAAGTTTTTATTCCGTTGCATTAACTTCGTCTATTCCGAGTTTAGTAGATGAAGGACGTATTCAAAAAGCGAGTGCTTTAAATCAAACGGCGGCTTCTTTATCAAATATTTTAGGGCCGATTATTGGCGGAGTTGTATTTGGTTTCTTTTCAATTCAGTCGTTCTTTTTGTTGAATAGCATTACATTCTTTTTAGCGGTTATTTTGCAATTATTTATTGTATTTGATTTATATAAAAAAGAAGTGGCTGAGAGTAAAGAGCATTTCTTGACGAGTATAAAAGAAGGTTTTTCATATATAAAACGAAAACATGAAATATATGGTTTAATGAAAATAGCATTGTGGGTAAACTTTTTTGCGTGTGGTCTAACCGTTGCACTTCCATACATTATCGTACATACATTACATTTATCTTCAAAGCAACTTGGTACTGTAGAGGGAATGTTAGCAGTCGGGATGTTAATTGGTGCGATTGCTTTATCGGTGCGTAAAGAAGTGAATAATCCGTTTCATTCAATTTATACTGGACTGTTTTTGTGTGCAGGTTTAAGTTTATGTACAGTCTTTCCGTTGTTAGTTACCATTCCAAAAGTAGCAAGTTTTATTTACTATATTGCTTTTATGATGTTAACTGGTATAGCAATTATGATTGTAAACATTCCAATGCAAGTACATATGCAAAAAACGACAGATCCGAGCTACCTAGGGCGTGTGTTTGGCCTACTTGAAACAATTGCGACTGCAATCGCACCACTTGGTATGATTGTATATGGACTACTATTAGATATGTTGCCAACTAGCATTGTTATGATGACAATAGGCGGAGGTTTATTGTTAGTTGTATTAGTTGGAGTAAAGCAACATATGGCGAAAAAACAACTAGATGTGTCCGCTTAAAAATAAGAAAATAATAAAAATTTGACTTATCATTATAAAAATGACTAAATTAGTATTTTAGTTTTTGAAACTCTTTTTCATGTATGTTAAAGTAAAGTGAGCTTGCAAAGAAAAGGAGACAACAGCATGAAAAAATTAAGTTTTGTTATGCTTTTTCTATTAGTCGTAATGGCTGGATGTAGCAATTATGACACATATATTGAAACAGGTATGCAATCATTGAAAGATGAAAAGTATAGTGATGCAACAATGTGGTTCGAAAAAGCAGAAAAAGAGAAATCAGGAAATGAAGCGAAATCATATAAAGAAGTTGCTGAGAAAATGGATCACGGAGCAACAGCATTAAAAGACGGTAAGTATTTAGAAGCGAAAGACATTGCAAATGAAGTGTTACAAAAGAAAAAAGATGATGAACTTGAAAAAGCTGTAATATCAAATGCAGAGAATATGCTTCAAAAAGCAAAAGATGTGGAAGAGAAAGTAAATGAAAGAGTGGCAAAGCGTAGAAAGGTAGAAGAAGAGGGAATCGATAAAATTATTAAAGCTGTCGATAGTATAGATGAAGTGAAAGAAAAAGAGAAGAAAGTATCAGAAGCATTAGATAAGGCTGAAGAGGCGCAAGCAAAAATTGAGGCAAAGAAAAATAAATAGATTTATAGTTTAAAAGGCTGTCGTGCATAACGACAGCCTTTTAATTTTTTGTTGCAAATGAAGTGATGCTCTGTAGTAAAAAAGAAATGATTTTAGAATTCCATCTGTCCTCATGATGAATCGTATAAATATTACGCTGAAATTCAAATTCAGGGATTGGTATATAGCATAGCTCATTTCGTTGTATTTCTTGTTCGATAGCAAGTTTAGAAATCAAGGCAATTCCATTACCATATTTTAAAATTTGTTTCATCGTTTCTAATGAGTCTAATTCAATTTCTGATTGGAATGTAATGTTATGCGCTAACGTCCATTGTGTAAGTAAATCTCTTGTTGTAGATGGGTTACGATGCAATAGTATGCGTTCCTTTTCTATATTTTGTAACGATACATTGTCTTTCTTTGAAAAATGATGTTCTTTGGAAAAGGCAAGAACAAGTGTATCGGGCATTATATTCGTTTGTTTTAAAAGTGGTTCATCAAATGGAGCAGCGGAAATTATCCCAAGATCGATTTCGTGATTTTGTAGCATCATTCGAATTTCAGGGGCTGTTTTCACTAGTAGCGTTATTTTTATATTGGGAAATTCACATTGAAATTGATGAACGACTGCTGGCAAAAGATAAGTCGCTGGTACATAACTAGCGCCGATTGTTATAGCACCTTTATGAAAATCTTTAAACTCTTGCGTGACACGTCTAGCTTCTTTCATAAGTGCATCTATTTTACAAGCATAATGGTGCAAAGCCTCACCAGCCTCTGTTAAGAAATACCTTCCAGAACGTAATTCGAATAAAGACACACCGAGTTCTTCTTCTAAGCTTTTTATATGAAAAGTAATAGTTGGTTGTTTAACGCCAAGTTTTTCTGCAACGATTGTAAGCTTTTTGTATTTCTTAATAAGTACTACAATTTCTAATTTTAAGAGATTCATTATGAATTGCCGCCTTTTTTATTTTAACTATAGAAAAAATCTATAGAAATAAATAGTTTATTAGAAGTTTTTTAATTTAATCTTTACAGTACATTAACATTCAGTATAAATCTTCCATATAGAATGAAAGCAGGTTAAGAATGAGGGGAGAGAGGTGAGACGATGGATATTAAAATTAATGGATTAGAAAAAACATTTGGAAAAACACAAGCGTTAAAGCCGTTGCAGATTGTAATGAAACAAGGGGAATTCACTACACTTTTAGGACCTTCGGGATGTGGGAAAACGACTTTACTTAGAATGATAGCAGGACTTGAAGAACCGGATAAGGGAGAAATATATTTTGGAGACCAGTGCATGTATTCTGCTACAAAAAAGATAAAGACATCTCCTCATGAACGGAATATCGGTATGGTATTTCAAGATTTTGCTTTATGGCCGCACATGACTGTTTTTGAAAATGTTGCATTTGGTTTAAGAGCTACAAAGCAAATGAATCATTTACGAGAAAAAGTAGAAGATGCGATAAAGCGTGTTCGCCTGCAAGGTATGGAGAAAAGGTATCCGCACGAACTTTCTGGTGGACAGCAACAACGTGTCGCATTCGCTAGAGCAATTGTAACAAAACCTCATTTTATTTTGTTTGATGAACCGCTAAGTGCACTCGATGCAATTTTGCGAGAAGAAATGAGAATAGAGCTTATGGATATCGTTCATTCCATTGGTTTAACTGCACTGTATGTTACTCACGATCAAACAGAAGCAATGTCAATGTCAGACCAAATTATTGTCATGAAACAAGGAGAAGTATTACAAAAAGGAACACCGGAAGATATTTATGTGAAACCGTCTCATGAATTTGTTGCCAAATTTGTTGGTAAGGCGAATTGGCTTGTAGAGGGTGAAAAAATGATTCGTCCAGAGCATGTGAGTTGGACAAAAAATGATGTGTGCGAAATGTATACAGGTGAAATTCAGCATGTTACATATGTAGGAGAACGTTATGAAGTGAAAGTAAATATGGGGACTTTAGGCATTTGGACAGCCTATCACAATAGTAAGCTAAGCATCGGGAAACCAGTATCGTTATATGTACCAAAAAAATGTATTCATCATATAGGGGGAGAATCGTATGAAGAAATTCAGTTCGCTTAAGTCTTTATTTGTATGTACTTTACTATTTTCTACTGTAGTAACAGGTTGTAGTTCAAAGACAGGTAATGCAGATGCAAAAAGTAAAAATATGAATGAAAAGAAAATTGTTGTATATAGTGCAGGGCCAAAAGGGTTAGCAGAAAAAATTCAAAAAGACTTTGAAAAGAAAACTGGTATAAAGGTGGAAATGTTTCAAGGGACAACTGGTAAAATTTTAGCGAGAATGGAAGCTGAAAAGAAAAATCCAGTCGTTGACGTTGTCGTACTCGCTTCCTTACCAGCGATGGAAGGATTAAAGAAAGAGGGTCAAACGTTAGCTTATAAAGAGGCGAAACAAGCTGATAAGCTGCGTTCTGAATGGTCAGATGATAAAGGCCATTATTTCGGGTATAGTGCTTCAGCATTAGGGATTGTGTACAATACAAAAAATGTGAAGACGGCGCCTGAAGATTGGAGCGATATAACGAAAGGAGAATGGAAAGGGAAAGTGAATCTTCCAGATCCAGCACTTTCAGGTTCAGCTTTAGACTTTGTAACAGGATACGTGAAAAAGAATGGACAAGATGGATGGAATTTATTTGAGCAGCTTAAGAAAAATGAAGTTACAGTAGCAGGAGCAAACCAGGAAGCGTTAGACCCAGTTGTAACAGGTGCGAAAGATATGGTCATTGCGGGTGTTGATTATATGACGTATAGCGCAAAAGCAAAGGGTGAACCTGTTGATATCGTATATCCAAAAAGCGGAACAGTTATTAGCCCACGTGCAGTGGGGATTATGAAGGATAGTAAAAATGTTGAAGGTGCAAAAGAGTTTATTGATTATTTATTATCCGATGATGTACAAAAACAAGTTTCTAAAGCGTATTTATTGCCTGGTAGAACAGATATAAAAGCTGAAAATAGACAAAATGTAGAAGAGATTCCAGTATTAAATATTGATTGGAAAACAGTTGAGAAAGAGCAAGATGAAATAGGGAAACAATTTAAGAAAGTATTTCAATAAGATGGTGATTCCATGGTAAATCGATTCGTATCAGTAAGACAAGTTGGAATGACGGTAGCGTTATTACTTGTGGCGATGTTAATCGTCATTCCACTTTTTCTTATTTTATTTTCTAGTGTATATGAAAATAGCAGTTGGAATTTTTTAAAGCCTTTTGAGGTGATGCAGAGTGGTGGATTAGCGGGGATTTTTCTAAATTCGATGCTTCTAGGTGTACTCGTTGTAATAGGTGCTACAATATTTGCATTTCCATTGGCATTTATTATGAGCAAAACAGATGTAGGAAAGTATAGTAAGTTAGATATTGTTTTTATGATTCCATTTATGACACCGCCGTATATTGGATCGATGGGCTGGATTTTGTTCATGCAACCTAACGGCTATTTTGAACAATTTTTTCCGATGCTAAAGACAGTTTCATCATCGTTTTTTAGTTTAGGAGGTATGGTCTTAATTATGAGTCTGCATTTATTCCCATTTCTTTATTTCATGCTGAAAAACACGTTACTTCAGATTGGGAGTAGTAAAGAAGAAGCTGCAGCAGTTCATGGCGGAAGTTTTTTCTATCGCTTAAGAAAAATAATATTGCCGTTATTAGTATCAAGTTATGTAATGGGTGCTTTACTCATTTTCGTAAAGACGATTGCTGAATTTGGAACACCGGCTACATTCGGACGTAGAATAGGATTCTACGTGTTAACATCAGAAATTCATAAATTTATTTCGAGTTGGCCAATTGATTTTAGTAGTGCAACAGCATTATCTTCTTTATTACTTAGTGCTTGTATGCTCATTTGGTATATGCAAAATGTATTGAATCGAAAGTATTCATATGCAATGGTTAGTGGAAAAGGTGTGAAATCTAAAAGATATACTTTGTCTATATTTACGCGCGTTGTAGCATGGATGTATGTAATTGGTTTATTAATCGTATCAATTGGAATTCCATACTTTTCTATACTTATTGCTTCTTTTTCAAAATTAAGAGGCGGCGGTTTACATGTAAATAACTTTACAACAAGTCATTATGAGGCATTGTTTACAATGGGGTCTCCGGGATTAGAGGCTTTATGGAATAGTTTTCTTTTTTCACTCGTAACAGCGATTATTGCGGTAATGATTGGAGTCTTTTTGGCACTTATGATTCGAAAGGGGAAAAAAACCTCTGAAAAATGGCTTGATATGTGCGGTATGTTACCGAATATGGTACCAGGAATCGTTATGGTTGTAGGTCTTATTCTATTTTGGAATTCACCATATATGCCTATATCAATTTATAATACACCAATCATGGTTATCGTAACGTATGTTGTTCTGTTTTTACCTTACACGGTGCAATATGTAAAATCATCACTCGGACAAATTGATGATTCTCTCGTGCAGGCAGGAAGTATTTTTTCTGGAAATTATATTTATATTTTTAGAAAAATAATATTGCCTCTTATTATCCCAGGCATTCTTGCCGGATGGGCGATGACATTTACAATTTCAATAAGAGAGTTAGTAGCATCACTTCTCGTATTACCTCCATCAGTAGAAACGTCAGCAACGTTTATTTTTGCTCAATTTGAACAGGGTGAAGTATCTATAGGAATGGCGATGGCCGTTGTTTCTGTTGGACTTACAACAATGTGCTTATTACTGCTGCAACATATGGAGCAAAAGCGAAAAGGGGTAGCATGATGAGAGTGGAAGTATGGGGAGGAGCAGGAGAATACGGTCGCTCTTGCTATTTTGTAAAAAATAAAGAGACGAAAATAGTATTTGATTGTGGTATTAATCGATCTTATGAGAATGGTTATCCAAAAATAGAGAGAGAAGCTGTTCCATTTTTAGATGCGGTATTTTTATCACATATTCATGAAGATCATACGATGGGTTTACCTTTATTAGCGAAGTATGGCTATAAGAAAAAAATTTGGACGACTCGTTATACGAAGGAGCAACTGCCGTTATATTATGAAAAATGGAGAAACTATAATGTGATGCAAGGATGGAATTTACCTTATAGCGACCAACATATAAAAGATTTAAATTATGTATGTATTGATGAGATTAGCAATCCAAATGAATGGTTACAAATTACTCCTACATTGCGGTTTCAGTGGGGGTATAGTGGGCATGTATTAGGAGCTGTTTGGTTTTTAGTTGATATGTGTAATACATACGTATTTTATTCAGGCGACTATTCAGCAGAGTCTAATATACTACGAGCTAATTTACCTGAGAAATTGGGCCACAATATAAAAGTTGCAATTGTAGATGCCGCTTATCACACAGATGATGTTTCGCAAAATGAAAGATTAGACGACCTATGTGCAGAAATTGAACGAGTTATGCAAAATGAAGGAATAGCATTATTACCGCTGCCACAACTTGGTAGGGCGCAAGATATAGTATTGTATTTATATGAACGATATAAAGAATTTCCGCTTATAGTAGATAAAGAAATTTTGGCTGGATTTGAAGAGATGTTCATATATAAAGGTTGGATAAAAAATAATGAAGAACTTAAATGGATTATGGAGAGTTTAAAAAGAAACATAATAGTTATGGATAATGACATTAGTATGCAAAATAGTTACGGAATAGTTGTAATGAGTGATGCGAATATGCAAACGAAACGAGCACAGTTATACTATGAACAACTTCGGAATGAAAAACGGAATGCCGTTATTTTTACTGGGCATATTGCGAAAGGGAGTTTTGCAGAAAAAGTTATGAAAGAACATGTAAGGAGTACATGTAGGGTGAAGAGAGTTCCGTATAAAGTTCACCAAAGTATAAGAGACGTTAAAGAGATGCTAAATACATTATTACCAGAACATACGGTGTTAGTGCACGCTTTGAAAGAGGATACGGATCGATTACAACAAAAGCTAAGTACAGCAGGGTATGAAAATGTATATTCACTTGCAATGGAACGTATAGAAGTCATTTGAAATGTAAAGGGGATAGGTATATGAAAAAAGTATTTGTATTCGTAAGCATTTTCTTTTGTTGTTTCCTTTATAACGTTAAGGAAGGGTTTGCAGCTAGTCCAATGAAACCTAGTTTTGAAGTAAAGTTATTATTGAAGCCAGAACAAGTATTAGGTGATAACAAAGAGATGAAGCAAGAGGTGCTAGAACATTTCCAGGCTGGTACAAAATATGAAAGAATACAAGTGCAATTTTTAGATACTGCGAATAAAAGTTTAAGTGAGGAAGGTTGGTTTGCTAGAATTCGAAAGAAAGAATTTAGTAAAGATTTTGAACTAACATATAAAAAAAGATATCCTATTCCAAATGGTGTAATTCAAGATGCACTAGAAGTAGCTAAAAAAGAAGGATTCGATAGTAATACGGATAGTTATGAGGCGGAAATAGATTGGGGATTTGAGAAGAAAACATTAAGCATTTCAAATAAGAAAAGTTACAGCGCTAAAGGATATGGGATACTTGATTTACCAAATGAACAAGCTGCTCAAAACATGTTAATAGAAAAATTACCAGGGAAAATGAACAAATGGTTGTATACAAATTGGGGAGAAGAAATGTTAAAGAATTCCCGTATTTACGGTCCTGTATTAATGAAACGATATACAGGAGAGTTTGAAAACATAAAAGCAAATATTGAAATTTGGCCATTAAGTAATACCGGAAAATTAGAAGATGACTTCGTAATAGAAGTGTCATTTAAAACAAATGAAGAAAGTATTGCGACAAAGCAAAGGGAATTATTAATGGCGAGTTTAGAGAAAAAAGGCTGGTTGTTACCGAAAGATAGTTTGAAGACAGAGCTTATTTTTCAGTAAATGAGAAAAAAAGGAATCCATATTTCTTGGATTCCTTTTTCCAATATATGAGTATTAAGCTAAGTCAGCTGACACGAACATATCACTATTTTGAAGGTTTTTAGAGCGTAAACTATAAGCAACTACCTTCTTTTTATATTGTTTTACAACATCAACATGCTCTTCATGACTGTAAATATAAAATGTGAAATCTTTTTTACCCCGTTTTGCATTGATAATTAAGGGAGTGCCTTCATTATGGGGTGGTGCATAATAGCGATCTAAAAATAAACCTTCGTTAAAATCATGAATAATTTTTGATTTCTGTTCGCCTTCTACGTTATTTCCGTGAATTGTAATAGTCACATTCTCTTCTTCAAGTTTTGGATGTGTTTCGTACTTGCTAATAATGGATTCAATAACAGTGTTAGGAAGGCTAGAAACGATAATTTTAAATGCTCCAAATACAACTAACATTACAATAAACCAAGTCGTCATAGTATATCATCCCCTTTATTCTATTTAATAATATAACTCATATGGTAATAGTACATATGGTGAAGTTTTGTATAATTTGTGAAAAATATGCCATTTTCACGAACGAAATGTTAGAAAAATCAATTTTGTTACAAAAAGTTGAAATCGAAGTATTTTAAAAGAAAAAGGTTTATAATAAAAATATAACTAATAACCACATTACTAATTATAAGGAAGTGTAACTATGAGTACTGTAGCAATCGTATATGGTATTATTCTTTCCACAATTATTGTTTTGTTTTTCGTTGGGGTTTCACGTTATATTCATAAATGGAAAGAAGGCGTTGCGAAATTAAATCACATTGAAGAAGAACTTAGTGATTTAATGTTACATCATGGTAAGTAAACATTTATTTTTTAACTAAACAATGTGAAGAATATCACAAAACGTGCTTTCCTAATGAAGGCATGTTTTTTTGTTGTTTAAGAAAAGAAGTATTTTTGTATAAATAATCTAATTATTACTTAAAAAGGGAAATTTATTTAGTATAATATATAATATGTTTATTTTAGGGGGAGTATCATGAGGGGATTAAAAGTTGTTGGAATTATAGCTGGAATTACTATAGTAGGCTGTATAGCTTTCTTTTCAGTGAAGGAATATGTCAATTCCAAAGAAGACTCTAATTATGTGCTAAATTACATAAAAGAACATAAGGATGATAAAACAACTTCTTTAATTGTTAAAAGAAATGGTGAAACATTGACATCAATAAATGAAAAAGAAAAATTACCGCTAGCAAGTATGTCGAAAATCGTTATAGCAATTGAATATGCTAAGCAAGTAGCTGAAGGGAAAATAAGAAAAGACGAGAAAATTTCATTGAAAGAATTAGAAAAATACTATGTGAAAAATACTGATGGTGGTGCACACCCTGCATGGCTAGATGATGTAAAAGGTAAAGAGTTAGTGAAGGGTGGTCAAACTTCTTTAGAAGAAGTAGTGAAAGGAATGATCCATTATAGTTCGAATGCGAATGCATCATATTTATTGGACAAGCTTGGAGCAGCGCGGATAAATGAAAGTTTGAAAGAGTTAGGCTTAAATAGTCACGATGAATTTTATCCAACGTATACAGGGGCATTATATATGAGGGGCTATGTTGAAAAAGAACTGCATATTCCTCAAAATAAAGCATTGGACAAGCTACGTAATATGTCTAATGATGAATATGTTAAGCATGTATGGCAAATACATGAATGGATGAAAGACGAGAAAGAATGGACAAAACGCGAGATATCGTTAAAAGCCGATATGGATTTTCAGCGTATTTGGTCAGATCGGTTTATAGGTGCAAATGCGAAGGATTACATGAGTTTATTGGAAAAGATAAATAGCAGAAATTATTTTACACCACAAATGCAAGGTGAGGTTGAGAATATATTTAAAGGAACCGTAGGAGAGGGTATATTCGAATTTGCTGGACAGAAAGGTGGTTCTACGGCATTTGTATTAACAAATAGTTTCTATGGTACTGATAAAAAAGGGAATAAGATTGAGATTGTCTTTATGATGAACAATTTGAGTGAAAAAGCATTTGAAAAACTTCTAAGTAATATGGATTACTTTATTCGAGATATTGTCATAAGTGAGGAATTCAGAAATAAATTATAATGAAATAATTTTATTATGTAAACAAAGGGGCACTTATGAAAAGTGCTCTTTTTTAATACAGGATTTTCCAATCTTATTATTGAATATAGATGGAAAATAAGATTGGAGGTTAAAAAATGACAACAATATATTTCGTTCGCCATGCCCATTCTACATATACAAAAGAAGAACGGGAACGACCTTTATCTGAAAAAGGGCACTGTGATGCAGAAAATGTAACGCATTTATTAAAAGATAAACATATTGATGTTGTTATTTCTAGTCCTTACAAAAGAGCAATCCAAACTGTACAAGGAATTGCGAATACATATAAATTATCAATACAAACTGAAGAAGATTTGCGTGAAAGATTATTGAGCACAGAGCCAGTATCAAATTTTAATGATGCTATGCAGAATGTGTGGAAAGATTGGAGTTTTGCATACGAAGGCGGAGAATCGAATACTGTAGCACAAAAGCGCGCTGTAATATGTATACAAAATATATTAAAAAAATATGAAGGTAAGAATATTGTAATAGGTACGCATGGAAATATTATGGTATTACTAATGAATTATTTTAATTGGAAATATGATTTGGAGTTTTGGAAAACACTTCATATGCCTGATGTGTATAAATTAAATTTTGATAAAAATCGTTTCATTTCTGCTGAAAGAATAGAGAAAACAGGTCATCGGTTAAATATTTTGTAAAAGTTTATCAAAAAAAGAGGAAAGAGAGAAGTTATTGTAGAAGTATGACTTTGTAACATAAAAATTATATGTTAAAGGAGGCTGTTTACATGTTTGAGAAAGAGAAAGAAGGGCTTATTGAAGTTCACAACGTATATGAAATTGCACCAGCAGATGGAACAATTATTGGTATGGCAACAGAAGAAGAAATGGAAATTGCTGCTGAACTAGAGCTGCAGTACTATGCCCATTCTCGTTTGCTAGAAGCAAATATTCAGTTAGACGGTTCCTCCTATAAAGAGTTACTTCAGGAGTTCCAGGAGTACGAAAGAAAATCAATGAGCTTTTGGCGAGCAATACATAAGCGTTTAGCTGTGCCATGGGCATGGGTATTACGTATTGATGTTGCGAATGGCCCTATTTATGTAAGTAATGGGAATGCTTATTACGAAGAAATCGATGATGAAGAAGATTATGAATAGATAAGTAAGGAAGCAACTTTAGTTGCTTCCTTTTTTTATTTATAGAGATTGAACAGCCCCAATAATAATATCAGGCCGATCAATTTCGATTCCGTGACCAGCATGTTCGGCAAGTATATATTGGCTATGTATTGAGAGTTGTAATTGTTCATGGATTAGTTCTTGCCACATTGCTTCAAGTTGTGTTGCTTCCTCTTTTGGCATGCCACCATTAGTCAATTGAGTAATAGAATATTGAGGATCTCTACCGATAACGATTAATGGTATTTCTAATGTTTTACATAGCTCTTTTAGTGAGAGAGCACAGTTTTTCCACTCCGATAGTTCAGAAGCTGTCGCTTTATATAATGAAGGCGAGGTAGAGAATCCAATTTGCTGTTTTGATTGATCGGTGAGAATAGGTTTTAGTTCATTATAAAGTGTGTCTACATCCATTTTGGAGTATGTATTATATTTTTCAAGCCACATATCATCCGAGTCAGTTTGATCAGAAATTGGTAAATGAAGTTCATCTAAACGGTGTAAGTTCATCGAAGTAGAATCAACTAAAATAAGTGCTTGCAGCTTATCTTCATGTAACATCGCAAAATGTTGTGCACATAATCCTCCATAGGAATGACCGATTAGAATAAATGGTTCTTGAATAGCTAGTTTGTTTAGTAACATATGTAGCTCTTGTGTAACTTGCCTTATTGTACGTGGCTGATTTCCTAGCTCACTTTTCCCGTAACCTGGGCGATGGTATGAAACGACTGTAAAGTGCTGTGAAAGCTTTTTTATAATAGGAAGCCAATCATAAAATGAGCAAGTCATTCCGGTTTGAATGACTACAGTTTGTTTACCACCTCCTTTTATATGTACTTCTATATTTTGCCCCATTATTTCTACAAATTTATGAATGTTAATTCCCCCTAAGCTTGAAATAATTTTTGAAAAGCAAAAACGATACACCAAACACCTATACCGAGTAGGACAGATGTACTAAGTGTAAATGAATTTTTTAAACCAATATAGACAATAAATAATAGTAGTGCTGATGCGGGGAATCCATATAATACCCCTAAAGCAAATTGACTCAATTCTTGTTTATTCCCGCCTTCAAATGAAATCCAAAATAGACTAAGTAAACTTACGAGAGGAAGAGCAGCAATAAAGCCACCTATCGTACTATAATGTTTGGCGACTTCAGTGATAACGCCGATAATAAGTGCCGAAACGATTACTTTAACGAGGAAATGCATATTTTGCCTCCTTCGCTAATAACGAAAATGCTTTTTCAATTAATTGTAGTTCTTCTTTTGATAACTGTGATTCTAATATTTTTATCTTTTCTTTATCTAGTAAAGTATGTTTTTCTAATACTTCAATTCCTTCAATTGTTAATGTAAGGTTTACCACTCTTTCATCTTTTTTATTTCTCTCTTTAACGATGAAACCCTTTTGAATAAGGCGCTTTATATGTTCAGATGCTGTGTTATGAGAAAGGCTAAGCTCAGTAGCGACTTTTCCAATTGTTATATCTTTCTCACGAGAAACGATTTGTAAAATACGAATTGCTTGGTGGGAAAGATTGTCCTCGTATTCGTATCGTAAGTGATAATAAATGCTCTCCCAATGTTGATTAATGTTGTTCATAATAATAAATCCCCTTTTTTATATCGTATAGTAAGATATATTCGTTGTTTTAGAAATAAAATCCTTTTATTTGGATAAAAAATGTTGAAAAAGTTTATTTTTATTGAAATATAAGGTAATCTATGTGTAAAGGTATACATTTAGCAAGAGAGAGGATGATAGCTGTGAATACATTCAAATGGATGAGTCATGAACAGATGTATGTAGATGAAATACATGTTGAAAAATGTGGTCCTCTTTCAGTCGGCGTATATGGGGGAAATCAAGAAAGTGATGCATATGAACGAGGAGATGCGGTACTTGCTTGGTGGGACCCTGAATTACAATTTGAATTTGTTATGATTTTTGATACACACCACAAAACAAAAAATATTGATTATATAATAGAAGCAATTTCAGAAAGAAAAGAGAAATTAAAAGAGTTATTTTCCTATCCAATACATTTAGCTTTTCATCATACACATATGTACTTATTAGCGTTATTTACAGATGAGTTATTTATTAAAAAGTGTGATCAAGATGATGAGGAACTCGCTTGCTTAATTTGTTTACGAAAAGGCGAATTTTTATATTGGTTATCAGTTGGTGATTGTTTCGCGTATTTATTCCATTCTGAGAAAACGAAAAATGGAAAAGGACGATTAAATAAACGGAAAAATTACGAATATATTGGCAGGAAAAATATTTTTGCAGCAAATACACCTTGCTTTACGTCAGGTGTAAGAGGATTAGAAAAAGGAATGAATCACATTGTAATGGCAACGGACGGTATTTTAGAGTGTGACAAACGAAGGTTTGATGATGATCAATCTTTAGTAGAAATATTACACGACGGAAATAGCTTGCAGATTGAGCCCGTATTAACAAATGTACTGCAGTGGAAAGGTAGAGACTGTGCCACGATTATTGGATGGTCTATTGATACTGATAATAAACAATGTGCTAATTAATATAAAAGGAGTTCAAGGTTTTTATCCTTGAACTCCTTTTTGTTAAGCAATATGGATGTGATATGTTTTCAACCATTCATTTACTTGTAGCATATACTCCATGGCACTTCTTGCTTCAAAATTGTTAATCACTTTATTACTTTGATCAGCAATTGAAAGTAAGATGGAATGGTTAATAAGTGAGAAAATAGGATTGTTTTTATTGTTACACATATCAAGTGTTAAATTACGGATTGTTTGTAAGTAGTGTGGATCTTGTGAAGTTGGATAAGCGCTTTTTCTTCTATTGCGTACATCGTCAGGTAAAGCTGGTTGTAGTGCTCTACGTAAAATGCCTTTTTCAATATTATCAATACTTTTTATGTTGAAAGGAACATTCCATAAATATTCAACTAATCTATAATCGCAAAACGGTACACGAACTTCAAATCCAACAGCCATACTCATACGATCTTTACGGTCAAGTAAGAAAGGAAGGAATCTTGTTAAAAATAAATAAAACATTTGACGTTGTTTCGCGGATTTTTTACTTTCGCCTTCAAGAGTAGGTACTTCAAGTATCGCTTCTTGGAATCGTGTATCAATATAGTCTTCTAGATTACATTGGTTACTTACTTCATTTAGTAGAAGAGGAGATGTATTTTTCCAATTTGTTAGCCAAGGAAACTTATCTACATATAGTAGTTCTTCTTGATGAAACCAAGGATATCCACCGAATACTTCATCAGCCGATTCGCCGGATAAAGCTACGGTCGCATCTTTTTTCATTTCGCAAAATAGTAAATATAGTGAAGTTTCCATTTCACCAGCACTCGGTAAATCTTTTGCATGAAGGGGAACGAATAAGTGATTTGCTAATTCTTCAGCATTCACAATAATATCATGATGCGCTGTCCCGACATGTTCAGAAACGCGTTTTACCCAAGGAGCGTCTAAACCAGTGCGAGCAAATGTCAGTTCGAAATCTTTTGCGCTATTTACAAAGTCAACAGAATACGTATGAAGTGTTTTATTTTCAGCAACAAATTCTTTACCCGCAAGTGCAGTAATACCGCTAGAGTCTAATCCGCCTGATAACATACAAACGAGAGGAACATCGGCAATTAATTGTCTTTTTACTGTATCTTGTAAAATAGATAAAATATGCGAAGATGTATCTTCTATAGAGTCTGTATGGAACTTACTTTCTAAATTCCAATACTTAGTAACTACTTTTTTATGACGTGTAAATGTTATAGAATGTCCAGCACGTACTTCTTGAATATGTTTAAAGACGCCACATCCTGGAGTGCGAAATAAGCCTAATCCAAATATTTCATTTATTCCATTCGCATCAATTTCAGCAGGGACAGATGGATGCGCTAATAATGCTTTAATTTCAGAGCCGAAAATAATACTGCCATTTCTTTCTGTAAAAAAGAGTGGTTTTACACCTAAATGATCTCGTGCTAAAAACAATTGTTGCTTCTGATCATCCCATAAGGCAAAAGCGAAAATTCCGTTTAAATGTCGTACGCAGTCTTCTTTCCATTCTAAATAAGCATGTAGTAATACTTCTGTATCTGAATGGGTTTCAAATGCATGCCCACATTTTTGAAGCTGCTCTCTCAGTTCACGGAAATTATAAATTTCTCCATTATAAGTAAGAGCATACGTATAATCACCAGCACGAAATGTCTTAGGCTGTGTCCCGCCTTCTGGATCAATTACAATTAAACGCCGGTGTGCAAAGGCCGCATGAGGTGAAAACCAAAATCCTTCAGCATCCGGACCACGATGCTCAATACTATTTGCCATCTTTTTTAAAATAACATGTTGATTTGAAAGGTCTTCCTTCCAATCTACCCAACCTGTAATTCCACACATACACATCTCATCTCCTAATTTTAAAAATAGATTAATGAAATAAAATGTACACTAAATTAAATAGTGACTATATAAATAGTGTACTACATGAATTAAATTGCAGACTTGAGAAAGTTTTCTTTGAATGCATAGTTATGTGAGAAAATGGCTAAGGGAAAGTATTCCATTACATACAAAAAATAAAAAAGATGAGAGAAAAAATTTTCTCAGACGTTATATAGGGTGTAAAAGCTTTTACAAAACAATAAGGGGAATCGCTACATGAAATCAAATGAGAAAAATTTTATAAAAAGATTACAGCGGCAAAAAGAAGACGCGTTAGAATTCGTTGTCGATACATACTTACCACTCATAAAGGGGATCACGCATAAAGTTCTATTTCCCATTCAAAATGATGGACTCATAGAGGAATGTATAAACGATATATTTCTTTCCATTTGGAATAACGCAAATAAATTCCATGGAGAGCCGAGTGATTTTAAAAAGTGGATTGCAGCGATTGCGAAGTTTAAAGCAATTGATTATTACCGGAAATCGACTAAAACAGTAGAAATCATTTCAGATGAGTTTCATATCAGTACAGAAAAATCAGCAGAAGACGAATTAATCGTTATGGAAGATAGGGAAGAATTATTGAAGCTCATTAATCAATTAGAACCGCTAGATCAAAAGGTGTTCATTATGAAATATTTACTTGGTATGAAGACAGAGGAAATAGGTGACAAGTTAGGATTAACTCGGGCAGCAATTGATAATCGAGTGTACCGGGGGAAAAAGAAACTACAACAAAATGCTACGAATATTAGTTTTGGAGGTAGTGCAATATGAAAGACATTTATGAACTATTAAATGATATTGATATAGATGAAAAAGAACTAGAAGAAATTGAGGCTTCTGAAATTGAAAAGGAAAAAGTAAAACGAAATGTAAAACAATCGATACGTACGAAGAAAAAGATGAAAAGTTGGAAAAAAGGTGTCGCTGCTGCATCTGTTTTAGTAGGGTTATCAGTTGCAACACTCGGTATTGGATTTCCTACATACGCTGGAGGACTACCAATAGTAGGGGACATATTCCGATTTTTAGATAATGGTAGAACGGGGTTATATGAAAATTATAAAGAGTTTTCGACTGAATTGAATATGACGAGAGAGAGTAATGGGGTTAAGGTTACCATTAATGATGCGGTGTTCGATGGTAGAACAATTACAATCACATATTCTATTGAGAGTGATAAAGATTTAGGGGAGAAGCCAAATATATTTGGATATCCGCAGGTGATGGGGTTTAATGGCGGGGGAGGAAGCTCTCAAGTAACAAAAGTTGGAGAGAAAAAGTACGTAGGTATGACTACGATGAGTGGGAATAGTAGTAAAAGGTTAGATGTTGCAAATGTTTGGTGGGATATGGAAGAAATTGAGATGGATTATAAAGGTAATTCAATTAAGGGGAATTGGAATTTCGCACTTAGTTTAAAGGCAATGAATAGTAAGGAAATAAAGGTTAATGGGGTTTCTGAAAATGAATTAATAAAAGTAAATATAGACAAAATGGAAGTAACCCCGATGTCATTTATCGTTTTTTTCAATCAGGAAGAATCTAAGGTATTAAGAAGTATATGGGATAGTGCGGATGTTGAGTTAGAAATAAAAGATGATTTAGGAAATCATTATGCTGGTGAAGGAAATGGCGGAAGTAGTACAGTAGCAGAGCCACATAAAAGTAGTTGGAGTGCCACCTTCCAAAAACTAAACGAAAATGCAACAAAGCTTATCGTTACACCTCGCGTGCACTTGCGAGTACATACACCTGAAAATCATGGTGGAGTAGAGTATGTGAATGGGAAAGAGAAGAAAATAGAAGTGCCGAAAAAAGAAGCGAAGAGTAAAGATATTGTATTAGATGATATTGTCATTGATTTAAAGAAATAAAAGAGAGACTGCCTAAAATCATTTAGGCAGTCTTTTTTCGTTAAGAACTAGTGACGAATAGTGCATGCGGATGCTGCGTTTTATACTCATCTTTCCACGGAATGTTTAGTTGTTCCCACGATTCGCCGCTATCATTGGATTGAAAGACGCCATTGTTATTTAACGTGTAAAACGTATGTGGTTCGGCTTCGTTTGTAGCAAACATCGAAATGACTGTACCGATTGCAGATGGTAGTCCTTGTTGTACTTGCTGGAAAGGAGTATCTTTCGTTTTTCGATAAATATAAGACTCATAAGGGATACGATGATGAGCGAGATCAGCACTTGGCGCGGCAGAAACGAGAATCGTATCACAATCAGCTGGATCAATTGCCATGCTGTATAAATAATGATGTTCAAGTCCTGCACTACATGAGATCCAACTGTTTCCATTGTTATAACTCTCAAGATAAGCACGATCAGGTCCGCCCATAAATCCGTCACCACATGATGCATAAAGGCGATTTGGTGCTTCAGGGTGCATAAGTAATTGATGAGCATCGATAGGAGCACCGAATTTTTTATCAATCCATGTATGCCCTTTATCGTTACTTTGAATAACAGCACCAGCTTCGATTGAAACGTGTATTGTATTAGGGTTGTTTGGATCAACTGTAATCCAGCGTACGTGATGGGTAAAAGGTCTAGGCGGGAAAGCCCATGTATAAGAAGATAATAATGATTTCATATTTTTAAGTTCAGTCCACGTTTCACCACCATTTTCAGAGCGAAATAAAGCGCTCGGTTCTGTGCCGACATAAACGACCCCATATCCGTTAACTTGTTCATTTGAGCTTATTGTTATGGAAGTGATAGAGGAGTGCAAAATACCATCTTCTTTAGGGAAATCAAAGTAACGATAGGAATCCCCAATTGGTCGCCAAGAATCCCCACTATCGTCACTTAACCATAGACCTCGTCCAAATGTTCCGCAATATACACGGTTTGGGTGGAACGGATCAACAGCGATACAGGTAGGTTGCATATTTTGTAAGTGATAAGTCGTTTCATAGTTATCATTGTGTTCTTTCACTACAACAAGTTCACGTTCCATACAGAGAAATAAACGTTTCATTTAAGTAACCTCCTTCAAAATTCTTTCATTAGTAAACAATATGAAAATAAAAAAGAAGTAGTCTTGTTTTATTTGAGAAAAAGGGATTGTTTAAAAAATAGCGAAGTGTGTATACAGAGGAAGCGGGCGTTTACAATCAGTCAATTCGGGATAAAGGTGGGGAGTTTGTTTCATACTAACATACAGATATTGTACTTAAAGGAGTATAAGTATGGGACATTCGCATGATCATGGTCATTCAAAAAATAAAAAGGCGTTACTAATTGCCTTCCTACTAACAACAAGTTTTATGATTGCAGAAGTTGTTGGTGGATTTGTAACAAATAGCTTAGCACTACTATCTGACGCGGGGCATATGCTAAGTGATGCAGTATCTTTAGCTTTAAGTTTACTTGCGTTTAAACTCGGAGAAAAAACAGCAACAACTGCGAAAACATACGGGTATAAGCGAGTCGAAATGTTAGCAGCATTATGTAACGGTGTCGTTCTTATTGTCATTTCGGTATACATTTTTATTGAAGCAATCCGTCGTTTTAAAGAACCAGTTGAGATTGCTAGTAATGGGATGCTCATTATTGCAGTCCTTGGTCTGCTTATTAATATTTTATCAGCTTGGATATTAATGAGAGGCGGAGATGTGAAAGGTAATTTGAATTTAAGAAGTGCTTTCCTGCACGTACTAGGCGATCTATTGGGTTCCGTCGGAGCGATTATTGCTGCGTTACTTATTAAATTTTTCGGATGGACTGCTGCAGATGCGATTGCTAGTATTCTTGTGTCTATTTTAGTCATTATTAGTGGATGGCGTGTAACACGTGATACGGTTCATATATTAATGGAAGGTGCACCACAGCACATAAATGTTAAAGAGGTAAAAAGTACGTTATTAAATATTCCGATTGTCAAAGAAGTTCATGATTTGCACATATGGTCTGTCACATCAGATTTTCAAGTATTAACATGTCATCTTATTATTAAAGGGAATGAAACGCAAAGTGTATTAAAAGAGGCTACGTATGTATTAAAGGAGAAATTTCATGTAGAACATGTCACCATTCAAGTAGAAATAGATGGTGAATTTAATCATGATGAGACAACTTGCAAAGTATGAAAGAAAAAGGATAAGAAAAAGTGTCATAACATTTTTCGCACGGCATACATATATATAATGTGGCCACAAGTACTTTGCAAGGTAAATATTTCATGAAATTACTTTACTTATAAAGAGTCATCTTTTATAATCAAAAGTGGTAATTGATAGAGATTATCATTTTCAATGATCGTAGAAAGGAGTTTTTTAAAAGATGAGTAGTCAACTCCGTTTTGCTGTTGAAAATCGTAAGAGGCATTTAATTGATGAGTTAATTGGAGCAGGTGTGTTTAAGATTCGCGACCGACAATTATACGAGCTGTCTTTAGAGGAATTGGAAAAAGAGTACGAAGATATGGAAGATTATGCGAATATTCAGGCGTAGCTATATAGATTAGTAAAAAGAGAGCTGGTTACGATTTTGTGTAACCAGCTCTCTTTTTATTTCGTAGAAATTATTTTTTGTATTTCTTTCATGGGACGGAGCCAGTTTTGGGTCATTATTTGTTCCATTTGTTTTTCGTCCTGCTTCTGTAATGCTTGAATGATAGAGTGATGTTCTTCAATAGATTGACTTGCTGGAACAAAGTTTTGGAAAAACAAATATTCAAGACGTAAAACGTGAAGTTGCATATTTTCTAGAAAGGGTTCAATATATTGGTTTTTAGCAATAGAAGAAATTGTATTGTGGAATTGTATATCTAATTCTAAAGCTTGTTTTGCGTTTTTTTTCTCTATAGATTGCTGAAAATGCTCATTTATTTCAGAAAGTAGTTGAATATCAGCGTTTGTAATGTTTTGAAGAGCTTGCTTTCCTATAATAGAGTGAAGACCAGCCATCGTTTCATAAATGATAGATACGTCGTCTAACTTAATAGGAGCAATTTTCGTTTTTTGCCCTGGTACCATTTCCACTAATCCAGAAATCTCTAATATTTGAAGTGCTTCTCTTACAGGTGTTCTGCTTACTCCTAGTGCCTCAGCCAATTCCCCATCATTAATTTTTTCATTGGGCTTCAGTACACCTTCAATAATCCAATTTTGTAGTTGATTTAAAACGAGTGATTTTGCTGAAACTCTTCCTGGTTTTTTATAATTTTGAGGGACAGGCATAGTGAATTCAATCCTTTCATTGTATATTTTCCTTTTTTGCATGAACAAGCTTTAATTTTTGTTTCCCTTCATCCGGCTTTTGGCTTAAGATGAGCACCATTACAATGACACAAAAAGCGCCTAATAACTGAAAAGATTGAAATGGCACTTGCAATATAAGTACAGAAGAAATAATAGCTGCGAGTGGTTCTGTGCAACCAAATAATGTTGTTTCTTTCGGAGTCAGGTATCGTATGCTGTCTAAGTATAAATAAAAGGCAATAAGTGTCCCGAAAATGACGACAAATGTGATGAGCGGTAGGGTACTTAGTTTTACATATTTCATAGTTGATAATAAAATGAATTCGTTTGTAGAAATAAAGTGTACAATCGTTACACCAATACCCCCAATAATCATGCCCCATCCAACGATAACGGAGGAAGACCATTTTTCTAACAATTCCTTTGAATATAAACTATAAAAAGCGAGAGATAATCCAGATAAAATCCCCCAAATAATAGCTGGTGTAGAAACAGCCAAGTTATGAACAGACCCGTTTGTTAGTAAGAGAAAAGTGCCTACTAATGAAAGGGTAATTGAAATGAAATCAATTTTTGATGGACGAACGTTCCATTTGAAAAGTAAGTATACAGTGATGAATATAGGAGCTAAATATTGTAATAATGTTGCCACGGCAGCATTTCCTTCTTTAATTGAAGCGAAATACGTATACTGTACAGCAAGCATACCGAATAGACCAAACAAAATCATTTTAATAGCATCAGATTTTTGTTTCCAAATGCTAAATATCTCTTTTTTTCTCGTTCCGAATGAGGAAATAATGAGCAAAATAATTCCAGATATAAGTAAACGGATCGTAACTAACCATTCGGTTGAAACATTGTCATATTGAAAAAGTTGTTGTGCAGCTGTACCAGATAAGCCCCATAAACAAGCACCGATTATGACCATTATAATTCCTTTTAATCGATTTGAATCCATATGATCTAAAATTCTCCTTTCTAAAAATACAAATTGAATACAATATGCAATATATCACAGAATGACTCATTAATAAACTGAAATTTCTAATTTGTTTTTTATGTATAGTAAAATATTGTAGAGGAGGGGGAGTATATGTTAGCTGGATTTTTAGTTTGTTTATTTGTTGGGTTACTTATCATTTTTTTAGGGTATCAAATACATGTGAAAAAGAGGGTGTTTTTGTTAGCAGGATATCAAGAAGAAACGTTTGTTGGAGATAAAAATAAATTAGCGAAGCTTTCAGGATCATTTTCTTATATAGTTGGAGTTGCTACTATAATATTACCGCTTGGCTTAGAAAAAATAGGTAATGTAGTTGGTATCGTATATGCTATATTAATTGTTTTAGGTACAATTGTATTCATAATTAAAGCAAACTTATTAAATAAGAGTGCTATAAAGTAAAAAGGCTTCATTCTACTGAAGCCTTTTATTAATTGTTATGAAGTATAAGTAAAAGCCGGGATAGGATCAATAAATGTATTCCAGTTTTGTTGCATTTCTTTTTCTGTTAATAGACAATCATCTAATGATTGTTCAATTAACGAACGGTTCATATCAATTCCAATAAATACGAGTTCGGTTATTCGATCTCCATATTGTTTATCCCAGTTTTTCAATACTTCTGGTTCTTCTGTAATCATTTGATTTCTTTCAGTTTCAGGTAATGCCGCTATCCACTCACCGGCTCCTTGAATTGTAATAGAGGAACCTGCTTGAGATAGAAGCCCTATCATATTATTACGAGATGCCAGCCAGAAGAATCCTTTCGCTCTTACAACATCTAAAGGCCATCTTTCTAGCCAATTCATAAGGCGCTCGGGATGGAAAGGATATTTGCGGCGGTAAACAAAGGAATTGATACCGTATTCTTCTGTTTCTGGTGTATGATGGTAACTATTTAATTCTTGTATCCAGCCGGCCGATTGACTGGCTTCTTCATAATTAAATAGATTTGTGTTTAAAATTTCTTGTAATGGTACTTTGCTAAACGAAGATTCAAGAACTTTTGCATTAGGATTTAATTTTTTTAGTAAATGATGAAGCTCTATCACATCTTCTTTTTCTAGCAAATCTATCTTATTAAGAATAATTACGTTTGCAAATTCAATTTGATCTATTAATAAATCAATAACTTCTCGGGTATCATTCTCATCGATGGCTTGTTTTCGGTCTAATAAACTTTCTCCATCTGCAAAATCATCCCAAAATCTATTTGCATCTACAACTGTAACCATCGTATCGAGGCGACAATTTTTCGTTAAATCAATGTTAAGGACTTCGTCTGTATAAGTAAACGTTTGAGCAACTGGAATAGGCTCACTTATACCAGAAGATTCAATAATAATATAGTCAATATCACCATTTTTCACAAGACGATTCACTTCTATCATTAAATCTTCTCGTAGTGTACAACAAATACAGCCATTTTGAATCTCTACTAGTTTTTCCTCCGTACGTGAAAAACCACCCTTTTTTATAAGAGATGCATCAATGTTTACTTCGCTCATATCATTAACGATAACAGCTACTTTTAAGTTATTCTTATTAGTCAAAATGTGATGTAGTAAGGTGGTTTTTCCAGATCCTAAAAAACCACTTAATACAGTGATAGGTACTTTTTTCATGAAATGATCTCTCCTTTAAATCGTAATGATTACGTTTTATATTAAACGATAGGGAAAGAAAAATCAATAATAAATCATAATGATTACGATTTAAGAATAGAAATAGACTATAAAATTTGTGTTGTAGTATGAAGCATTTGGACAAGCACATGTTTACATATAAATAAAATGGAGGCGAGAAGCTTGGTCTTTAATAGAGTTTCAAAAGAATTAGTAGGCATAGCTCTTATCGCTATGTTTCTCTTTTTATTATTTTTTGTAGATTTTACAAGTCTAGTAAATTTGCACACAAATATACCGCAGGAATGGCTGAATGTGAATACGGTATTTTTAAGTATCATTTTTGAAGCAATACCTTTTATTTTATTAGGGGTAATTGTTTCTTCATGTATTCAAGTGTTTGTGACGGAAGATATGATTCAAAAAGTAATGCCGAAATCTCCAATTGTTGCAATGATTCCAGCAGTATTTGTGGGAGTTCTTTTTCCAATGTGTGAATGTGTCATTATACCAATTGTAAGAAGACTCATTCAAAAAGGGCTACCACTTCATGTAGGCATTGTTATTTTATTGAGTGCACCCATTATGAATCCAGTTGTTCTTTTATCTACTGTATATGCGTTTCCAAAAAATGATTACGTTGTATATGCACGCTTTGGGATAACAATTTTAGTTGCTCTATTTATAGGGCTAATTGTGTATTACTGCTATCGCGAAAGAAATGTTTTAAAAGACGTAGAGGTTTCAGTTCAAATAAGCAAAAAAAAGAGTTGGAAAGATGTTATGAATCACATTGTAGATGAGTTTTTTGATACTGGTAAATATTTATTGATAGGTGCTTTTTTAGCAAGTGTATTTCAGACGTTTTTTGATCGGAATATACTGGATGCAGTAGCACATAACGAAGTAATTGCCCCTTTTATTATGATGGGATTTGGTTATGTTTTATCAATTTGCTCTGCAGCCGATGCTTTTATAGCTGCATCTTTTGGACATGTTTTCTCGGTAAAGGCACTTCTCGCATTTCTTGTGTTTGGGCCTATGCTTGATATGAAAAATACGTTAATGCTATTTGCGTATTTTCAAAAGAAATTTGTATTCTTTTTGATGGGAATTGTCATTGTATCTGTGTATACCATCCTGCAAATCATAATGTTATAGGAGGTGAGAAAGAATGGAGAAAGAGGAGCAGAAGGCGTATCATCGCTATATACGTGGCATTATTTTAATTGGTTTAGCAATGCTCTTATTTAAACTACTTGTAACAGGAAATATTTATAATTTTATCGCTCCAAAAATGATCAAATTTACGTATATAGCTTTTGTAGTAATTTTAATTTTTGGTATTGTACAAGTTTGGGGAGATGGAAGAGAAAAACAGCATGATTGTAATTGTTGTAAACATCATACAACATCAAAATCAGGGATAAAAAGTTTCTTTGTATATGTTTTATTTGTTGTTCCGATAGTTAGTGCTTTTCTCTTTGGAAGTGTAACAATTGATGGAAGTTTAGCAGGAAAAAGGGGTATGAATCAAAGTGTACAGGCGAGAAGTCTGGAAAGAAACGAAAAAGAGGGGAAACAGGTTAAGTTTGATGAGCGAGAAGTATTAGTTGATTCAGAAGAAACATCAAATTTAGCAACGACTTATAAAACGGAAGAGCAAGTAGTAAAAAGTATGTTAGGACAGCGTAAACTACAAGTAAAGGATAAGGATTATGTTCAAACAATGAATGTAATTGGTCAAAATATTAATTGGTTTAAAGGGAAAGAAATTACATTTTTAGGGTTTATATATAAGGATAAAGATGTGACGGGTAATAAAGCAGTAGTGGCTCGATATGGCATAACTTGTTGTATTGCGGATGCATCAGTCTGGGGGATGATTGTTACCGGGAAAAATATTGAAAAAATTCCAGAAGAAACATGGGTGAAAATAACAGGATTATTAGATGAAACGACATATAAAGGAACAGTCTTTCCACTTGTAAAAGTAAACAAAATCGAGAAAATTAATAAGCCAACTGACCCATATGTATATGATGCTTTACCTCAATAGAAAAGAATAAATTCTTCATATTTTCATGAAATAGAATCATAATCAAGGCGATAAAAAAATAAAGATAAGAGTAATTTGGTTTGTTAAAAATATGTGCAGAAGGAGTTATGCGATGAACTGGGTTACTCATAAACCATCATTTGAATTTGAAACATTTAGTCCTATTATTCGGTCACAATCTGCGTGGAGTGGACATTTAGATTTTGCATATGACTTAGTACGATTTGAAAAACCAGAAACTTTAGTTGAGTTAGGTACACATTTAGGAGCTTCCTTTTTTAGTTTTTGTCAGGGAGTAAAAGATGGAGGGTTATCGACTAAATGCTTTGCAGTAGATACTTGGGCTGGAGATGGGCATACAGGTCCATATGGAGAAGGGGTTTTTCAAATAGTAGAAAAAGTAGTGAGCGATAACTACCTTAATATAGGAAATTTAATTCGATCTACTTTTGATGATGCTGTAGACCGGTTTCAAGATGAAACGATAAATCTTTTGCATATTGATGGCTATCATACGTATGAAGCTGTTTCTCACGATTATAATACATGGCTACCGAAAGTCGCGAAAAACGGTATTGTATTATTTCATGATATTGAAGTTAGAAGTAGTGATTTCGGCGTATATAAGTTTTGGGATGAGGTAAAAGCGAAGTACCCTCATTTTCAATTTGCGCATTCATATGGACTGGGAGTGTTATTTCCGAAGGGTTGTAGTGATAAGTTTGAGGAAATACTTAAAAATAAAGAAGAAATACAAAATATGTATAAATAAAGGTAGGGCATGCATCATTTTAATGATGTGTGCCCTATTTTTGTGTGGGAAATTATGGTGTGAATTAAAAAGTGAAGATAGTTGTAAAAAGTTTTGTTGCAGCAAATATTAAAAAAGTTAGTATGGGATTTTTCTTTGTAAATAAAGTGAAGCTTTAATACGTTCATATCAATTCGGAATTTTACAGTAGTTAATTTCTTACCTAAGTGCTTTGCACTTACTGAATTTTGAGACGGGGGTCTTATTGGCCGAAAATATCGGGATAAATAAAAATACAACATTTTTTATATTTTTCATTGCGAAAAACGTAATCTACTTTTACAATAGAAAGGGTTGTGAATATATTATACTGGAAAAATAAATCGAAATAATATGAAAATTTTGTTTTGTCTTCGCTAATTGTATATTACATACATGTAAGACGACATACGTCATGTTATCGACTTGTAAGGAGAGAAAAAAATGAAAAGTGTAAGATTACCATCGATGCTAGAAATCATAGTTCTTTTATTACTATTTCTTGCTGTTGTCTTTTCCTTCCAAACGATTTTTGATCTCCCAATTCAATTAGCGCTATTTATTTCATGGTTTTTAGTAATTGCGCTTGGATTAAGATTAGGATTTCGTTATCAAGAATTGCAAGATGCAATTACGAAAGGGATTTCTAACGGATTAGAAGCGATACTGATTTTAGTTGCAGTAGGTGCTTTAATTGGAACATGGATTGCTGGTGGGGTAGTACCAACATTAATCTATTATGGATTAGAATTTATTCACCCTAGCATATTCCTATTAGCAACATTAATTATTTGTTCTATAACTTCTATCGCAACAGGAACGTCTTGGGGAACAGTGGGAACAGCAGGTATTGCTATGATGGCGATTGGTGAAGGACTTGGTTTACCACTTCCGCTTGTTGCTGGTGCAGTTCTTTCAGGAGCTTATTTCGGCGACAAATTATCACCACTTTCTGATAGCACAGTTCTTGCAGCTTCTATGGCGAAAGTAGATGTTATTGCTCACGTTCGAGCTATGCTCGTATTAGATGTTCCAGCTTATATTATTACTAGTATTATGTTTACTGTAGCTGGTTGGATGTATGGCGGCGATAATGTAGATTTGAATCGAGTAGAATTTTTAAAAGAAGCTTTATTAAAGCAATTTGATATTAAAATATGGATGCTTGTTCCGGCGGTCATTGTTATCGTTCTATTAGCGATGAAGAAACCGTCTATGCCAACAATTGCAATGGGAGCTTTAATTGGTGCAATTTGGGCAACCCTTTTCCAAGGGATGAACTTTGGAGAGGCGATTGGAACAGCTTATAACGGATTCTCAATTCAATCTGGTGTTGAGTTTGTTGACAAGTTATTAAACCGTGGTGGAATTAACGGCATGCTTGGCTCAGTAGCCGTTATTATTTTCGGTTTAGGATTTGGTGGATTACTTGAAAAACTAGGTGTTTTAAAAGTAATCGTATCAAAATTTGAGAAGAAATTAAATTCTGCAGGTAATGTAACATTGTCTACATTAATCGTGGCATTCTTAGCTAATATATTTGGTTGTGCGATGTATGTATCACTAATTTTAACACCAAAAATTATGGAAGATAGCTATGATAAATTAAAAATAGACCGTCGTGTATTAGCGCGTAACTCAGAAGTAGGTGGAACGTTAACTTCAGGTATGGTTCCATGGTCTGATAATGGTATTTTTATGGCTGGTATTTTAGGTGTAGCAACGTTCTCATACGTTCCGTTTATGTGGTTAAGCTTCGTATCGTTAATTTTAGCAGTTATTTACGGATATACAGGCAAATTCATCTGGTATGTAGATGATGCAGATAAAGGAAAGCAAGCATCATAAAATAAAAATCACCTTCTACAATATGTAGAAGGTGATTTTTTTATTTTTTAATAGCATTTGCTGAAGTTATTTCATTCTCATATTTAGCAATTTTTTGTTGTATCTTTTTTAAGTTTTTTTCAGTGTCTTGAATGAGCTGTAAGACATTGGTCTCCTGTTGTTTCATTAATTCTAACCTTTGAAGGATGGTAGATTCTCCTTCCATAGACCAGTCGATAAATTGTTTTATTTTTTGAATTGGCATACCAGTGTTTTTTAAACACAAAATCATCTCTAAATATTTCAGTGCTTCTTCATCAAAAACTCGATCTCCTTTTTCGTTTCTTTGCAGAAAAGGAAACAGTCCTTGTT
The DNA here is from genome assembly GCF_001836235.1 of Bacillus sp. HMSC036E02. Classification (NCBI taxonomy): domain Bacteria; kingdom Bacillati; phylum Bacillota; class Bacilli; order Caryophanales; family Bacillaceae; genus Bacillus; species Bacillus sp. HMSC036E02. The sequence goes on from NZ_KV827854.1 coordinate 399,849, forward strand.
TATCGTAATAACGTATTTGAGAAATAGTTAAGTGTTGCATTTTGGCGACTTGCCCAATTGTATAATACATATCATTCATCCTTTTATTACCAAGGTATAATGCCATCTTTGTTAAGTATTTTACCATTATAGTTTGTTTCACTTAATGCATATTTAATAATAATTTTAGCACTTTCAGTGGTTGTATGGCCACCGGGGGAATTTCCATTAAGATCCGTAGTTGTAAAACCAGGAGTTACCCCAAATACTTCTGGACCGTTAGTGGCAAATTCTTTACTAAAAGCTAATGTTAAAGCATTAATAGCTGTTTTTGAAGAATTATATCCTAGTGTATTAATTGGATGTGTTTCACCATTAGCAAACATTGTTAGTGAGGCCATGTCAGTTGTTACATTTATTATTTTACTGTTGCTTGAATTCTTTAATAATGGTAAAAAGGCTTGCATCATTTGGAAAGTTCCAAAAAAATTAACTTCAAATCCTTGGCGTAAAGTTTCAATATTTAATTCACTAGGTAGCATATTGAAGTCTAGCGCTATGCCTGCATTATTAATTAATAAATGTAAGTGATCAGTCGTTTCGTAAATTTTCTTTGTTGCTTCTTGAATGGATTGTGAATTTGAAATATCTACTTGAATATAGGAAACGTTTGAAACATTTAAAGATTCTACGGCTTGTTGTCCAAGTTGTTCATTACGAGCACCTAAAAATACGTGATAATCTTTTTCTGCTAATTGACGAACAAGTTCATATCCAATTCCTTTATTCGCACCTGTTATAAAAGCATATTTTTTCATATTGAATTCCTCCAGTAATGTTATAGTAGGCTACAATGGAAAGGATACAGCCTAAACTTAAGTTTAGGTCAAGAGGAATTTTTTTAAATAAATATAGAATATCTATATATAAGAGTGAGAATTCTTATCATTTAAGAGAAAGTCTGTTATTATAAGAGATGTAGGTATTATATTTTCAAGGGGATGAAAACATGGAGTACAGAATTGAAAGAGATACATTAGGAGAAATAAAAGTTCCAGCTGATAAATTATGGGCAGCACAAACACAACGTAGTAAAGAAAACTTTCCAATTGGAACAGAGCAAATGCCGCTTGAAATTGTAAAAGCATTTGCAATTTTAAAGAAGAGTGCAGCGCTTAGCAATCAAAAATTAGGAAAGCTATCAGAAGAAAAAGCAGAAGCAATTGTAGAAGCTGCGGATGAAGTGATTGCAGGGAAATGGAATGAACATTTTCCGCTTGTCGTATGGCAAACAGGTAGTGGTACACAGTCAAACATGAATGTGAATGAAGTAATTGCAAATCGTGGGAATCAAATTTTGAAAGAGAAGGGATCTGACGTACATATTCATCCGAATGATGATGTGAACATGTCACAAAGTTCAAATGATACATTTCCAACGGCGCTTCATGTAGCTTGTGTAATCGCAGTAGAAAATCACGTATTACCAGCAATTACGAAATTAAAAGAAACTTTAGCAGAAAAAGTAACTGCATTTGAACATATTATAAAAATTGGTCGTACACATTTACAAGATGCAACGCCGTTAACTTTAGGGCAAGAAATTAGCGGATGGCACCGTATGCTTGAAAAAACAGAGCGTATGATTGCAGAGAGCAATACATATATGAAAGAGTTAGCAATTGGTGGAACTGCGGTTGGAACAGGTATTAATGCTCATCCTAAATTTGGTGAGATGGTATCAGAGGAAATTAGTCAATTTACAGGTAAACAATTTGTTTCTGCACCAAATAAGTTCCATGCATTAACGAGCCATGATGAAGTTGTATATACTCACGGTGCATTAAAAGCATTAGCTGCGGATCTAATGAAGATCGCTAACGATGTACGTTGGCTTGCAAGTGGTCCACGTAGTGGTCTTGGAGAAATTATTATTCCAGCAAATGAACCGGGAAGCTCTATTATGCCAGGTAAAGTAAATCCAACGCAAAGTGAAGCGTTAACGATGGTTGTAGCGCAAGTAATGGGGAATGATGCAACAATCGGATTTGCTGCGAGCCAAGGTAACTTTGAGTTAAATGTATTTAAACCTGTTATTGCTTATAACTTCTTACAATCAGCTCACTTATTAGCGGATGCAATTGTTTCGTTTAATGACAATTGTGCAGTTGGTATTGAAGCAGATGAAGAAGTAATTAATGAAAATGTGAATCGCTCACTAATGCTTGTAACAGCGCTAAACCCACATATCGGATATGAAAATGCAGCGAAAATTGCGAAGCATGCTCATAAAGAAGGATTAACTTTAAAAGAAGCAGCATTGCAATCTGGGCTACTAACAGAAGAGCAATTTGATGAAATTGTAGATCCAAAGAAAATGATTGCTCCAAAAGAGTAATAGAAAAAGCCATGGTTCTGAGTATAGAATCTTGGCTTTTTGATGTTCATTTTTAAGTTTCATCTACTTGCAATAATGCAAGCTTCAAAATATATTATTTGTTAGCAGGCGTATTCATTACTTTCATCTGTGGGCAGTTCTCTTTTAAGAGTGAAATGAATTTTTCTTCTTCTTGTGGTACGAAAGAGGTCACTGAGTCAAATAAATTATAATTAATTTCTAATTGTTGCCTAGTCCATTTTTTTGAACGAAGTTTTTTGCCAGAGTGCTTAATATGGCGAATGTCTTTAAATGGGATTTCAGTACGAAGTATGAAACCGTGTTTTACAACAAGAGATGATTCCGTTACGTTGTAGTGAGAGAAATAGAATGAAGAAAGATTCACGATATTTAGCAGCATCATGAGAGTGAAAAAAATAGAATTTTCATTTTGAAAGAATAACGAAACGAAAAAAATAATTATAAATAATGTAATGAAAATGACGTGGAATGGATTTTTTTTCGCTTTAAATTTCAAGTTAGTCACCTCGGTATACTTGTTCTTTAACTAAATTAAATCATAACATTGTGATAAAACGTGTGAATATGCAGAATTGCATATTCACACGTTTTATTATTCATGTAAAATTTCTTGATGGGATAAATTCAAAAGAAGTTTTGTAATAGTGGAGTGGCATAAAGTGACTTACAAGAATAGAAAGATAGCGTTAGTCATAATTAGTTGTATGATGATTATGAGTAGTTGTGCTAATAAATTTGTTGAAGATAGAAATCGAAAGCATACATTTGTACAAGCAAGTAAGGTTTTAGTAGAGACTGTAAATAGAATATATAAAAAGTAAAGGATGTTTTCTTATACGAAAACATCTTTTTTGTAGTTAAAATTGAATACTGAAGTTTTGTAATGAGTGAATACCAGTTCCATATTCACTAATCGCATATGCGTTCTGTGCAATTTACTTAACGGTAAACCAAGGGTCTTGAAGAATATTCATGTTCTATTTTACATCCTATAAAATGAATTTGTATAAACATATTCGCTTTTCGTTGTATTAAATCCTTTCGATAGATGTTTTTATAAAAGTTTATAAAATGGGCAAACGAAACGTTGAAATGTTTGTTTGTGTTGTGATAAGATGATGAAGTAATAATAAACGATATAGCGATTTGTTTGGTTTTTAAATAAACATTTTGGAGGAGTGTTTAGTATGAGCGATATTTCAGAGAAGTTTTGGGATGCGTCAATAGAGGAATTAAAGAAAGGGTATGTGTTTGATGAAGAAAAAGAGGGGTACATTTGCTTAGCTTGTGGTGAAACATTTATTAAAGGTGTTATTTATCAAGATAATCAAGTTTTGTATGAAGCAGAGAAGTTCGTCCAATTGCATATTCAAAATGAGCATACGTCTATGTTTGATTATTTGCTAAATATGGATAAGAAATTTACTGGATTAACGGATTTACAAAAGAAAATGGTTCAGTTTTTCTATATGGGACTGAATGATAAAGAAATTGTAAAAGAGATGGATGGCGGAAGTACATCAACAATTCGTAATCATCGATTTACACTGCGAGAGAAAATGAAACAAGCAAAAGTATTTTTAGCGCTAATGGAATTATCAGAAGAAAAATCAAAAGTACAAACGAAATTTGTGCCAATTCATAGAACAGCAACGATGGTGGATGACCGATACAATATTACGGAAGAAGAAAATAATGAAGTATTAAAAGCTCACTTTACAGAAGGATTAGATGGACCTCTCTCTAAATTTCCGAAGAAACAAAAGCGTAAATTAATTATATTGCGTCATTTAGTGAAAAAGTTTGATAGTAATAAAAAGTATACTGAAAAAGAAGTAAATACAGTGATAGAAAATGTATACCCTGATTTCGTAACTTTAAGAAGATATTTAATCGAATATGGATTTTTAGATCGAACAGCCGATGGAAGTCAATATTGGGTGAAGTTATAATCATATGAAAAGAAAATGAATAGAAGCATAGTATTATAACAACTATACAAAGAGATAGATATTGAAAATAGATTTTTAATAAAAGGAGAAATGAAATTTGAAACCACCTGCAGATAACAATAAAGAAGGTGCGGAGTCACATAAGTTGGAAAGTGAGAGTAAACCAATTTGGAAATCGATGTCGATGTTTTTAGTACCGTTATTATTAAGTAATGTACTACAATCAGTTGGACAATTATTTGGTATGGTAGTAGTAGGAAGATGGCTTGGAGTTAATGATTTAGCGGCCATATCAGCATTCTTCCCATTATTTTTCTTGCTCGTTTCATTTGTAATTGGTATCGGTTCAGGGAGCTCTATTTTAATTGGTCAGGCGTTTGGTGCTAAAAACGAAGATCGTTTAAAAGCTATCGTTGGTACGACGCTGACATTTACCTTTATTATTGGAGTTGTGTTGGCGATAATAGGAAGTATTTTTGCGATGGATATTATGCGTCTAATGGGAACGCCAGAAAATATTATTGAAATAAGTGTACATTATGCACGGATTTTATTTATATCGATGCCAGTATTATTTTTATATTTCGCATATACAACATTTATGAGAGGTACAGGAGATTCTAAAACGCCATTTTACTTTTTAATTGTAAGTACAGCACTAAATATGATTTTATTACCAGTTCTTATTTTTGGATGGTTAGGAGCTCCGAAATTAGATGTGTATGGAGCAGCCTATGCATCTGTTATATCTACAGTTATTACGTTTATTGTCATGCTTGTGTATTTAAAGAAGAAAAATCACCCATTACAACTAGATGGAACGGTTAGAAAATACCTTCGAATGGATGGGGAGTTATTAAAGCTATTGCTAAGGCTCGGTATACCGGCAAGTATAAATATGATATTAGTTTCATTATCTGAGATTGCCGTAATCGCATTTGTAAATCGTTACGGTTCGGATGCAACAGCTGCTTACGGCGTTGTGAATCAAGTTGCAAGTTATGTACAAATGCCAGCAGTTAGCCTTGGTATTACAGTTTCTATTTTTGCAGCACAATCAATTGGGGCGAATCAATTTGATCGATTGCAGAAAGTTGTGAAGGCCGGAATTATTATGAACTACGTCATCGGTGGTGTGTTAATATCTCTTATTTATTTATTCTCAAGAGACATTTTATCACTATTTTTAACGAGTCAAACTACAATTGAAATTGCTCATAGCTTAGTTATGATTACGTTATGGAGTTATTTAATTTTCGGTCATGCACAAATTATTAGTGCGACAATGCGAGCGAGCGGTACAGTACTTTGGCCAACTGTTATTGGAGTTGTTTCAATTTGGCTTGTAGAAGTACCCGTAGCATATTATCTTTCTTACCATACAAGTCTTGGAATAGAAGGCATTTGGATCGGGTATCCAGCAGCATTTATTGTCAGCTTACTATTGCAGTATGCATATTATAAGCTTTCATGGCAAAAGAAACGAATTACACGATTAGTTAGTTAAATAGAAAAATGTCCCTAAGTTATTAGACTTAGGGACATTTTTTCGTAAGTGCAGGTTTACAAATAGCTTTTTAAAGTTATATCAAAATGTTGTCTAATGAGTGTTTTATCACTCATATAAAACTCCCACGCTTTTTCCGGTTCACCGATAATCTCAAAGGATTCCTCTGTAATATATAAAGCGCAATTATCCTCCAGTGCAATTCCTTCTATATTCCCTTGATGATTTTGTAAAAAGGAATGGAAGGCGTTCATTCTGTTTAATTGATTATAATGTGGACAAAATCTTTTATTAACAATACCCCATCCGTTACTCTCTATGTAACCAGAACCTTCATAATCTGATCGGATACTAGACGTGAACCAACACATAGCACCAGCGCTATAACCAGCAATAAGTGTTCCTTGTTGCAGAGCCAATAATAATTTTTCATCAAGTCTATGTTCTTTCCATTGCGTAAGCATGTGAATATAGTTTCCGCCACCTAGATAAATTAAATCGGCTGAATGAATCATCTCCTCTATTTCATACTTAGAAGGTGAATCTGTTGTAATGCGTAAAATTTGTACTTCACAATGTAATTGTTTTTCAAACGTGTCTAAAAATAATTTTATATAGCTTTCATCATCATGACTAGCCGTTGGAATAAACAATACTTTTGGATACTGTTTATTTGTTAATTCTATAAGGCGTTCATTAATAGGCAAGTGATTTGAATCTTGTAAATCACCGCCACCAATGACAGCTAATTTCATAGTAAAGCACCACCTAATCATTTTTGTTATATAAAAATTCGATAGAAGAGAGTTACATTCCTTCCGTAATGTAATCAATAATTAGAAAATGTAGCTTAAGTATATCGGAATAGTAAAGAAACTACTGACTATATATACCAATACATTAGAAACCATTCATTGATATATAATATTTCATACTAATGTTTCAAAAAATGGAAAAATATGTTTAAATAGATGTAATGAAGCATTCATTCATATTGAATTTATACTTATATTTTAAAAGGGTATCGGAAATAATAGCGATTTTCTAAAACAGTTTTTACTTTTAATAGGAAGTTGTATTACAATATGGTAAAATTATTTCAATATATTTATTTAATATGAAATACAAAGAAGGAGCGTGAAAAAAGTGGATTTTCGATTTGAATTTACAACGAAGCTGAAAGAATACTTAGACGATGAGAAGGATGAAAAAATAATAAAAGATGGACATAGAGATGTAATTTTTCACTATTTATATGCGTTAGAGACTGAAATTGGCGTTGTTAAAAATCCTAATTTTACTTTTTTTGCATCAGGAAGACGTTCACATATAGTGTTAGAAAACGTTGAATTTAAAACAGAAGTAAATGTAAAAAGTAATATAATTGAAATTACAAAAATAGTGGATAATGTAGTTATTCCGTTAGATACTATCGTAGCGAAGGATCGGGAATTATTTGCCCTTGGGCGTAATGAGAAGTTTAGTGTACAAATATTAGAGCAGTATCTCTTTGATACATTTGGAGATAAGTTAGGCTTATAATGAATAGAATGTGGTACGTATTTATAGGTAGTGAATTTTAGTTTGTATTACTTGCGTTTGACCTCTCATTTAATTTGTACTACAATTCGTAGTGTGAAAGGAGTCATACGATGTTTACGCAAAACTATAGGTTAAATGAGCAAGGATTAAATCATTTCTTTGGACCGCTTGAAGCGAAGATTATGGAGATTATTTGGTCTACTGAAGGTATTACTATTAAAGAAGTCCAGCAGAAATTAAGTGAAGAATCGCCTGTGAATTTTAATACTGTTATGACAGTTATGAACAGGTTAGTAGAGAAATTACACTTAGAAAAACAGACTGTGAAAAGAAGTGGCATATATCGTGCTATACAAACGAAAGAAGAATTCTTATCCAATCAAACGAAGAAAATGACACAGGAATTAGTGGGGGAATTTGGAGATTTAGTTATAACACATATGATAGATGAGTTAGAGCAGGCTGATCCGAATTTAATAAAAAAATTAGAAGACAAATTGAATCAGTTAAAAAAAGAGGATCGATGAAATGAAATGGAAAATGCGTAAAATCGTATTGTTAGCGCTCATTGTTAGTACCCTCTTTTTCAGCTTGTTATTGTATTATGTTACATATCCATTTCTCTTTCAAAATAAGGCATTCTTCCTTTCAAAGTTTTGCTTGTTTCAGTTAGAAAAACATATGAAAGAACTATCAATGGTTCGTATTATAATAGCGGGGTTATTATTAATTACTGTATTGATTGTGTGTAAAAGAATTTGGCGGCAATTTTTCTATAGTAAAAAAGTACAAAAAGTACTTATCCCATTTATTAGAAAAGGGAAACAAATATATATACTGCCGACTGCGGAAGTTGCAGCGTTTACAATTGGATTATTCCGTCCGAAAGTTGTCATGTCGGAAGGTTTGCTTCAGACGTTTTCAGATGAAGAGATTGATGCGATTATTTTCCATGAAGAATATCATCAAAATAATTGGGATCCGCTAAAATTATTTTGTTTTACGTTATTAGCAGAAGGAATGATGTACATCCCGATATTAAAAGAATTGTTACAACGATATCATACGTATCAAGAGTTAGCAGCAGATAAATATGCGATGCAAAAAATGGAATCTTCATTTGAGTTAGGTAGCGCGTTATTAAAATTAATTAAAATAAAGACAATGGAAAATCGATGTGTTACAGCTTCATTTGCAAAAACAGCAATAAATTTACGAATCGAGCAAGTGTTAAATGAAAAGGTTGCTAAGCTTACTATTCCGTTACATACGAACTCGGTATATGTAACAATAGGGTTATTCTGTGTGTCGATTGTACTTATTGTCGGAGAGTGCATATAGCCTCTTTTTTTAAGAATAAACACTACTCATTGTAGTGTTTTAGGGGGAATAAAATGAATGCAGCAGATTTAACAATTTGGCTTGTGGCTGGGGCGGGAGTATTGTCATTTATATCACCGTGCTCTTTACCGCTATATCCATCTTATTTATCTTATATTACAGGTGTGTCTATTCAAGATTTAAAAGAAAATCGTGGGATTATGCAAAAATCAGCGATTATACATACAGTATTTTTTATGATCGGATTTTCGGTTATATTTTACGCGTTAGGTTTATCGGTAAGCTGGATTGGAATAACATTTTCATCTAACCAAAAATTGATTCAACAAATTGGTGGGATTTTTATTGTTTTAATGGGGCTATTTATGACGGGATTGTTTCAGCCTAAGTGGCTTATGGCAGAGAAAAAGGTGCAGTATAGAAGTAAATCGACTGGATATATTCGCTCGATTTTAGTCGGTATGACATATGCAGCGGGTTGGACGCCATGTGTTGGACCGATATTTTCAGCTGTACTCATGCTTGGCGCGACGAATCCTGAAGGGGCACTTCTTTATATTACAGCGTATACTCTTGGGTTTGCGATTCCATTTTTCGTGATGGCATTCTTTATTGGGAAGGTAAAATGGATTGTTACATATGCCAATGTCATGATGAAAATTGGCGGTGGAATGATGATTGTAACAGGTATTTTATTGTATACAAATCAAATGACGAAAATTACAGCATTCTTTATTCGTCTATTCGGTGGATTTACAGGTTTTTAAAAATGAGGAGGAAGGAAAGTGAAGAAACTAATTGCTATTATACTAGTAGGTGCTCTCGTTTGGGCGGGGGTTAACTTTTATAATTCAAAGAAAGAAGAAAAGGAAAGAAAAGCGAAACAAGCAGAGTTACAAGAGAAAGAAGTATTACCACAAGTAGGTTTTAAAGCACCTGGCATCACATTAAAAGGATTAGACGGAAAGTTGCAGTCGTTAAATGATGCCAAGGGAAAACCATATATTATTAATTTTTGGGCATCATGGTGTGGGCCGTGTGAAATGGAGGCACCTGACTTAGTTCATATGTATGATAAATATAAAAAGGATGTTGAAATTTTTGCGGTGAATGCAACTGTTAGTGACCCAGTACAAGAAGCAAGCGCATTTGCTAATCGCTATGGGTTTGAGTTTCCTGTTCTATTAGATATGGACGGAGTAGCTGGACTAGATTATAAAGTATTCTCTTTACCGACGACATTTTTTGTTAATAAAGATGGAATTATAGTAGATCATGTACGAGGTGTATTACCACCAGATCAATTAGAAAAGAAATTTAAGAAATTGATTGAGAGCTAAAAGGGGATTTCGTGATGATGGAGTGGATCGTGAGATTACAACCCGTATCTCTTATAATTGGAAGTCTATTTGGATTTATGTTGATGAAACGAAAGATGAGGCATCAAAATGCATCATATGAAAAAATGATGGATGCCGTAACAAATGCGTTTATTATCATCGTATTTGTATGGAAGTTTGCACCAGCAATTTTAAATCCTGTATGGGCTTTTAAATCGCCATTGCAAGCATTATTAGCTATAGGAAGTATGCAACATATTGTAGTAGGATGCGTAATTGCTAGTGTATACATTGTTTGGAAAAGTAAAAAGGAACAATTTTCGCTTCGCATTTTACTTGATGTACTCCCTTTTGGATTGTGTGTGTGCATTATCTTTTATTTTCTATTACATCATGAAGTAGGTGTACAAACGACACTACCATGGGGAATGAATATATACGAATCTAAATTTTTGTATCATCCTATTTTTGTATATGAGATTATCCTCAACCTTTGTATAATGGGTTTGTTATGGATGAAAAATGAAAGGCTCGGAAATGGAAAGAATATAAGTATTTTTCTAATTGTTGAGGGGTTTGCTCAAATTATTATTTCGCTTGTTAGTGAACAAAATTCGGTACAGTTTGGTCTATCAGCACAGCAAATAATGAGCTTTTGTATTATTAGTTTAGGGATTTTGTTGGTGCCGAAAAAATAAAAGATATCCATGTACAGAGAGTATCTGTGTATGGATATCTTTTATAAGCGTATTTCTTCATCATATGCTAAATCATTATATTGTAGAAACCTAAAAACCCCTTTATTAGGGGTTTTTAGGTTTCTACAGGTCTGCATGTGTTTCTTGTTTATCTGTATCCCATTTTGGAAGTTGTTTTGCTTGTTGATTTTCAGTGAAATTATTAAAGCCAAAAACAAGTATGCATGTAAAGGTTAAAATAGCTAAACTAATCTTTTTCATTATCTTAGTGCCTCCTTAGTTAATAATTTTTGTTTTGCTTCGTAAGTTTTGAAAAAATATTTTTGAGATTTCTCTATTTTATTCACTTTATGAAATTCTACTGCTAATAATTCGTAATATTCTTGTGCATAATCGTATAATTCTTTACTGTTAAAATATGTGGTGCCTGCAATGATTGCGTTTTCTAAGTCGTCTAGAATACCAGTGTGTTGTGTTTTTAAGATAGTGAAATGGTGTTTATATTCTTGATTATTTAATTCATTACAAATTTCTAAGCCTTTTTGAACCCAATTGTTTGCAAGTTCTTTTTCATTTAAACTAAAATGTTCTTTGGCTTGTAGAAAATTGGCTTTTAGGTGTTTAGGTAATTTGTTTGTAACTATTGTAAGATGTCTAATAGCAAGGGTTGATAGATTTTGAGAAGAGTAGAGCCAACCTAAGTTATTTCGAACTTTTAAGATTAGTGTATCGTCTTTCAGCTTTTGTAAAATATTGATTGCTGAATTATAGTTCTCTTCGGCTTGTTCGAATTGTTTTAAATAAACAGAACATGAGCCTAAAATGTTTTCGCATAGAGCTATTTTAATTTCATAACGTGGATATTTTGAGAAAATCTCTTTCGCTTGATTTGCATAATTGATTGCTGTAAGTGGTTTGTTTGTATGGTGATTAAATATAGCAAATTTATATTTATATTCAGCTTCTTCTAGTTCACCTGGTACATGTTTTAAAAGGGATTCAGCTTTTTCGTATTCTTTTTTTGCTTCATCATAATTTCCAATAATGGTAGCATGTTCAGCTTTAAAAAAGTGATAATAATAAGTAATAAAGTCTTCAGTTATTGGATTGTCTAAACGAACAATTTGACTAAAAGTATCATACTTAATGTTTGTCCAATCGGTTAGGACCTTATATTTAAAGTTTAGTAGGGAGTAGTAAAGCGATAGATTTTGATCAGCTTCAATTTTATTAATCTGTTTCTCTATTTTTTCTTTTAATTGTTTCGCTTCAATTAATTGCTCCGCTACCATTACTTGATATAAAATGTTTAATTCGTTGACAATCTGTTCATGCCCTTTTAATAACACACTCATTATATATTCCCCCATCCGATAAAAGTATTCTAATTTAATTATTTCTATAATAGCAAAATAGAAGAAGTATAAGAGTAATTTTACCATATTTTTCAACAAAATTCTGAAAAAACAATTAATTTTTACGTATTTCTTATTTTTATGTGAATATTACAAGTGCCTCTGGTAGTGGTGGGATGAATCTGACTCATGATACGTTAGCATCAATGGGAGGGATAGCTTCACTTGTAAATATGTTTTTAGGAGGATTGTTCGGATTGGGTCCAACTGTTAAGTTTTTAACAAAAATTTCACTTTCTTATTTAATAAAAACAGGATAATCCGCATTTTATAAGAATCATCCTGTTTTTATTGATACATTAAAAAATCGGCGGAGTAACAGAAAATAAGACTATCGCATTTTTCTCAAAATGATTCACCCATTTATGCTTTAAATAAGCAGGTATCTTTACACTGTCGCCGGTTTCTAATACGTATTCTTCCTCGTTTAAATATAATGTGATTTTCCCATCTAAGACAAATGCTAATTCTTCTCCTTTATGTTCTAGCACATTTTCTGATGAAGCTGTATTAGGCGGGACGGTCATAATTGCTGTTGCTAAATTTCCAGTGAAATCAGGTGAAAGCATTTCATATGATAAATTATCGATAATCATTTTCTTTCGTTTATGGGAACGTACAATTAAATCGTCTGTATTTGTATCTTCAAGTAAAAAGCTAAATGTTGGCACATCAAGAGCTTTAGCAAGCACTTTTAATGTTTGAATAGAAGGGTTAGCGGACCCACGCTCAATTTGACTTAACATAGATGGTGTAATATCGGCCATCTTTGCTAGTTCTTTACTAGTTAAACCTTTTTCTTTTCTTTGTTTTTCAATTTTTTTACCAATATCTATATTTTCCATAATGAAAATCTCCTTAAGGGTTATTAAATTATATTTAAATAAATTAAATTAAAATTAACTAAAGTTAACGATTTGTGTTAAACTATATTAAAATTAATTTAATTATAATTTATTATATGGTGAGCTACAAGGATATAAGGAGGAAACAAAATGAAAGAAATAGGGGCATTACAAGCAAAATACCCATTAGTGAATAAACTTATTGCAACAGAAGAAGTATTTTGGATAAATCCAAACATAGAAAAGTATGAAAGGGCAATAAAAGATTCATCACTTAATGAAGAGAATGTAAAAGATGCGGAAGAGAGATTAAAGCGTTTTGCACCATATATTGCGAAAGTTTTTCCTGAAACGAAAGGGACGAATGGCATAATCGAATCACCTTTAGTGAAAATATCTTCTATGAAAGAAGCTTTAGAGACAAATTACAAGCAACCTATTTTAGGAGAATTATTATTAAAATGTGATAGTCATCTTCCGATATCAGGATCAATTAAAGCTAGGGGCGGCATTTATGAAGTGTTGAAACATGCTGAACAACTAGCTTTGCAGCACGGTATGTTAACAGAAGAAGATGATTATTCCATTTTAGATAGTGATACATGTAGAGAGTTTTTTGCCAAATATTCAATTGCGGTCGGTTCAACAGGAAATTTAGGGCTAAGCATTGGGATTATGAGTGCGAATCTAGGTTTTAACGTAACTGTTCATATGTCAGCAGACGCAAAAGAATGGAAGAAAGATTTATTAAGAAGTAAAGGTGTAAACGTTATTGAATATGAAGATGATTATAGTAAAGCAGTAGAAGAAGGAAGAAGACAAGCGGATGCGGATCCTAGCTGTTATTTTGTAGATGATGAAAACTCCCATGATTTATTTTTAGGATACGCAGTAGCAGCATCGCGATTACAAAAGCAATTAGAAGAGTTAGAGGTTGTAGTAGATGAAAATCATCCTTTATTTGTTTATCTTCCGTGCGGAGTAGGAGGAGGACCTGGCGGGGTAGCATTCGGTTTAAAGTTATTGTATAAAGACAACGTGCACTGCTTCTTTGCGGAGCCTACGCACTCTCCATGCATGTTACTCGGTTTAATGACAGGACTTCATGATAAAATTGCTGTTCAAGATATCGGGATTGATAATGTAACAGACGCGGACGGACTAGCGGTAGGAAGACCGTCTGGATTTGTCGGTAAAACGATGGAACCATTTTTGAGTGGGAATTACACAGTAAGCGATGAAGAGTTATATAGATTGTTAAAAGAACTAGCTGACACGGAGAATATTTATTTAGAGCCTTCTGCACTAGCAGGTATGATAGGGCCAGTGAAAGTATGTAAAGAAGATGAGTATTTACAAAAGCAACAGTTAACAGAGAAGGTGAAAAAAGGTACTCATATTGTGTGGGGAACGGGTGGAAGTATGGTTCCAAAAGATGTAATGAATGAATATTATAGGAAAGGTTTGGAGTTAACGGTATAAGAAAAATGAGGCTAATTGTAGCCTCATTTTTTCATGTACATAAAAATCTTTGTTATTTTCACAATAGTTCTTTATAGTATATATAAAGGATAACTAATATTGAATAAATACAACAAAAAAGCTTTATTTTACATAATAAGAGGATGTGTATACGATGTCATTACAGACTAAATATATAGCGGGTATTTCGCTTGGGGTTATGGGTGTAGGCTTTGCGGCTTCTATCCCTTTTCAAGGAACGATAGCTGGAGAGATTATACAAGGGGGATTTGAAGCTGGGTTAGTTGGCGGGCTTGCAGATTGGTTCGCAGTTACAGCATTATTCCGTCACCCGATGGGAATTCCAATTCCGCATACAGCTTTGTTACCTAAAAACCGTAAACGAGTAACGAAAGGGCTCATCAATACGTTAGAAAATGAGTGGCTAACGAAAGAAAGTATTACGAATAAAGTAAAAGAAATGCAGCTAGCACAAATGGTGCTACAAATTGCAGAGAGAGAAATGCAGTCTGATGCTGTGAAAAAAGGCATTGTAACGATTGCTGAGAAGGCGATTGTTTCAATCGATACAGAAAAATTAGCGGTTATTATTGAAAAAGAATTAAAGACGTATTTACATACAATTAATACAAATAACATTTTACAAGTGCTTGTTGATCAATTAGTTGTGCAAGAATATGATGAAAAGACACTTGATTACATATTAGTGAAGGTAAAAGATTGGACAGCGCAAGATGAAGCTCGTTACCAGCTCGGTAGCTTAGGTATGAAGGCGATAGAAAATATAAAAGTAGATGGATTCTTGCAGTTTACTTTGAAATCATTTATGAATATTGTAGATGAAGATAAGATTGGCGGCATTTTGCAGAAGTTTATCATTAGTAATATTAACAGCTTACAAGAGGCTGATAATAGCACAAGACAACTTATATTAGCGAAGATTCGTCAAGAAATTATCAATGTAAAAGAAAATGAAGCCTTATTACAGGAATTAGAAAATTGGAAAGAAAAGTGGCTTGCGAATTGGAATGCTACTGACAAAATAAAAGAGATGCTAGAGCAAGTACAGCAAAGAGCAGTTGCTTTTGTAAATAATGAAGAATTTGCTGATAAATATGTTATTCCATTTTTACAAAAACAAATGAATAAAATAAAAGAAGATGAACAAACTGTTCAAAAAATAGAGAAGTGGTTACAAAAGCAAGTTGTCACACTTGTGGAAAAGAACCATTCGAAAATTGGTAAGCTTGTACAAGAAAACCTTGATAAGTTAGATGATAAGACGTTAATCGAAATGATTGAAAATAACGTCGGTAAAGATTTACAGTGGATCCGAGTGAACGGGGCGGTTTGCGGATTTATGATTGGATTAGTGTTAGAAGGAATTAAAGCGATTATATGAGAAAAACCTTCCGCAATTGCGGAAGGTTTTTTATTTTTCGAGAACACTCATATTCAAATTATAAGCTTTCTCAATATTTAACTTGTACGTCCCATTTCCAGTTTTAATCGAATTTTTATACCAATGTTCTTGGTTGTTTAATTCTGGATGTTCTTCTGAAGAAGTATTTTCGTTTTTCGTTAAATCTTCTACTTGTTCCCAAGGTGTACTTCCATGTGTTTCTTTTTGATTCGTTACTGCTGTTAAAGATACATCACTTTCTTTTGCAAGATGGACAGACACTCTTGAGCTTTCCTGTACAAACCAATTATTTTGTAATTGACCTGGATAAAGAGATAGTTCGTTATTTGAAGCACGGATTTCCACATTTTTATTTTGCGGAAGAACAAGCGTTGGTTTCACCTGTGGTGCTGAATTAAATAATGTATGCTGAACAGGTAAAGATTTTAAAGTGATATACATCGTTTCTCCAGCCGTTTGAACTGAAAGGAAATCATCTCGTTTTAAATTGAGTTTTTCATTTGCTTTCGTTGTCATTTCATAAGTTCCCAAAAGATGAATTTGATTTGTATTATTTCCCTCTATCGTTAGAGGCTGATGTCCTGCATCTACTACGATTTTTTTGATAGATTCAGGTATATCAAATTGTCCGTCTGGAATATTACTCGTTTGCCTCGTTGTGTTAATAGAGTGACGAACTTCTTCTAGTAATCCAGTTGATAATAAACAGTAAAAAGCAATTCCGACGCTTCCTAAAACGCCGATAAAGAAAATACTAAAAATATCATATTTAATAAATGATTGTTCCTTCTTAGAAAATAGAAGGTATAGTAAAACTTCGGCTCCAAGTATGATGAGTAAAACTGGCCACCATGCAGTTAGTGTATCTAATACTTGAATTCCTTTTACGACTGAAAATAGTAAAAAGCATCCTAACGATATAATAGAAAGCCCCATTGAGAATGTTCCAACACGCCAAGTCCTCATTCGCTTGTCCCACCTTTGTTTTCTTTATTTCCAAGTAACAATTTAAAGCCGCCGCCAATTAAAAGGAGCGCAACGATAGATGTTTGGAAATAGCGATAATATAGTTCACTAAGATGAATATTAAATATAGTTACAAAATAATCATTCAAAATAGGAAGGACTGTTTGATTTAATAAATAATAACCACCGAGTGTAATTAATCCGATACCGATCCATCTTTGATGATTGATAAAATAATCAATGATAGGCTCGTCATTTACACGTTCTTTTCCATACTTTGCAGTTTGCTGTAAAGCGTCAAAGAAGCTATAGAACCAAATGATTGGTACTAAAAATAAAAACGCAGAAAGTCTTAATAAGTCGAGTAAATAAATAGATAGTAAGAAGGCTGCCATAAGCTGAAGACCACGGCGTTGTAAGCCTAAATACATATGACCTGCTCCAGGGAACATCGCTAAAATAGAAGCAAATGTTTTACTTTTCTTTCCCTGCTCTCGATGTTCTTCAAAATCTTCGAAAATAGTACGGTCAATTAATTGCTCGCCACGTTCTTTTTTCTGTAGTTGCTGAACAACGTCAAAGAAATTATAAATCCATAAAACAGGTAACGTAATAAGGAAGATAAGAAAACTTTCTTGCGATGTTAAAAGTGCAACGAAAATGATCATACTTCCGATTCCTGTGCAAGCTACTAAAAATGTAAGTCCGCGTTGCATAAGTCCTAATTGGAAATGGCCAAGTCCAGGGATGATGGATAAGAGAATGATATAAAATCGTTCGCTCTCTTTAGAGGAATTTATCACTTCTCCAGCTTCTTGCTTTTTCGTTTGGTTTATAATGGTGATAACTAAATCTAGTAAGTTAATTACCCATAGAACAGCTAGTAAAAATAGAGAAAGAAAAGCAATATCACGTTCTCTTACTACTATGGTACAAAATACTGCAAAGGAGAATAGAAATAGTGATCCTCCGCTATATAAAATAAACCGTCCTAGCTTTTTTAAGTATAAATGTCCAAGCCCAGGAATTAGCCCTAATACAAGTGCTAAAAAGGGATTTTTATTCATGCTTTGAACCTCCGTCCTTTTTCGATGTGTCTACCGATTTGTTTACAATTTGTTGTGAAATAGAAGACTCGTTATGTTTTGAAGATTTCTCTAAATTTGATGTCGCTGTAAAAATATACTGAAATAAACCACTTACCATAAAAATAATTGTAGCCGCAGTCGCAATTATGTAATGAATGATCGTGCGCTTTAGTGAGGTTGTTTTTATATTTTCATTAGACTGTAGTGTTTCAAAATTAATTTGCGTCATAACTTCGTTCGTAAATGAATCATCATTTATCATTGGAAGGTTTTCATGTTGTTCATCAATACTTTCCATATAAAGTGCTAAACAATAATCACATTCATAAAGATGTTCTTCCATAGATTCACGTTCATTGCTTTCTATAAAATCTAATGTATAATTGCGCCAATCTTCTTTTGAATAATGCATCATAGAAACTCTTCCTCCTTCCAATGTTTTTTAATCCATTTTCGTGCTCGATACAGTTTCATTTCGACTGTTTTTACTTCGATGTTTTCCTGTAAAGCAATTTCTTGATAGCTCTTTTCTTCTAAGTAATGTGCGAGAACAACGTCACGGTAATTTTCGGGAAGTTCTCGCAGTTTTTGAGCAATGAGTAATTTTTGCTCTTTCGTCAATAATAAAGCCTCAATATTATGAGAGGACTGTATATTTTCCTCAGCTTCTTTACATAAGGAGAGTTCTTCACTTTCTCTAGCTTTCTTTCTCTTATAATCAATAGCGTGATTGGTGGCAATACGTGCCATCCACGTTTTTAATCCGCGAAATTGATAATTTGGGAGAGAGGTGTGAATTTTTACGAATACTTCTTGTGTAACATCTTTCGCATCTTCTTCATGTCTTAAAATAGAAAAGATAACTTGAAAAATATAATGACGATATGTTTGTACAAGGATACGAAAAGCATGCTCGCTTCCTTGCTGTGCTTTTTCAATTAATTGTTTTTCCTCAATCGGTCTCTCCCTCCTTTTTGACGCATTCTATTATATAGACGTAAAGAATGATAAGTCACCCTACACATTTTGTAAAAAAAGAATAATATATTTTTTGCGGGAGAGCTAGATGAAAAAAGGTGTGAAAAAATGGTAAAGAGAAGTATATAATGAGCAAGTAGGAAATGTTACACGGAGAAAGGATGTGAATGTTAGTAGGGAAAGGTCCATACTAACAAACATGAAAATTAAAATATTAATAGCAGATGATAACTCTTTTATTAGAGAAGGCATGAAAATTATTTTAAATACATACGAAGAGTTTGAAGTAGTAGATACTGTAAATGATGGGGAAGAAGCTGTAGCGTATTGTAAAAAGCATGAAGTTGATATTGCTCTTTTAGATGTTCGTATGCCAAATATGAACGGGGTAGAGGCGACGAAGTTCATTTGTGAAGAGACGAAAACAAAACCGCTTATTTTAACGACGTTTGATGATGATGAATATATTTTGGATGCAGTAAAAAACGGAGCGAAAGGTTATTTATTAAAAAATAACGATCCGGAGCGTATTCGTGATGCGATAAAAGGAGTATATAACGGTCAAACTGTTATGCAAGATGTTGTCCTCGATAAAATTAAGTCTAATTTAATGGAAAGTAAGGAGGAAGAATGTAAAATTGATAAGAGCCTTTTCACAGAAAGGGAGCTTAGTATTATCGCATTAATTGCAAAAGGTTTCTCAAATAAAGAAATTTCGAAACAGCTTTTTATATCTGAGGGAACAATTGCAAATTATATTACGTCAGTTTTAGGGAAAACTGGACTTGAACATCGCACACAAATTGCGATTTATTACTTAACAGGGAAAGTAGATTAATGATATGGAATTTTGGTTAACTGTAAGTAAATTAATTGTCTTTTTATATATTGTGTTCAGTTATATTTACGCAAATATAGCAAATTTACCGTGGGTTATATTTACTTTACTTATTTACCTCTCTGTAAACGTAATGATTTCTATATTTAAAAAAGATACGTATAAAAAAATATTAATCTGTATGTCCATTGGCGTAGTTATGTTATTTACATGGAGGGTTCATCCATTTTTTATTTTGTTTTTACCTTTGAACTTATACGAAATTACATTCTATTACATAGAAAAGAATTGGCCACGCTTTGTCGTTATGATGCTCCCAATTACGATTGCAGATGAAAGTATTCGAATGACTTATGGATTAATTGTTGCATTTTCTTTTCTCGTTTTAACTATTGCAGATCGATATATATCGCGTGTAGTAAAGCTTGAATCGCAAAATGATAAGATGCGAAAAGATATGCAACGACTTACGAAAAGCTTACATGAAAATAAAGAGTACATAAGACAATCTGAATACACATTTAAGCTAGAAGAGAGAAATCGGTTATCGCAAGAAATTCATGATAAAATTGGTCACTCGATGACGGGTGCGCTTATTCAAATGGAAGCAGTAAAAAGGTTAATGGAAATAGATAAAGAAAAATCTGCGGAGTTATTACAAAATGCAATTCACATTTCAAAAGATGGAATTGAAAGTATTCGCATTACATTAAAAAATATGAAGCCACCAACTGAGCAAATTGGTATTCATCGTATGAAATTATTCATAGAGGAATTTGCCGGTAAGAATGATGTGAATATTCCTTTCGTATATAAAGGGAACTTAGATATGATTTCTCCCATTCAGTGGAAAATTATCGGTGAGAATGTTACAGAAGCACTAACAAATGCAATGAAATATGCTGATGCTACAGTTATTTCTATAGATATTCATGTGCTTAACAAGATGGTTAAGGTGCAAGTGAAGGATAACGGAAAAGGGGCAGCTCTTGTTAAAAAAGGTCTCGGTATTATGGGGATGGAGGAGCGAACAGCTTCAGTAAACGGAAAAATTATTGTAGATGGAACAAGTGGCTTTTCAGTGACGATGTTGTTGCCGATATAAGAGAATGGGACGAAGATGAACCATCTCATATGAAAAAAGTGAATATTCTCATGTGAAAAGAATGAACTTCTGCACTGAGCAGGTTCATTCTTTTTGTTTATACTAAAAGCAGAGAAACCGAAATAGGGGTGAAAATGATGAATACATTAGAAATTAAAAATTTAACGAAAAAATTTGGTGATTTTATCGCAGTTGATAATATGTCTTTATCTATTAAAGAAGGAGAAATATTTGGCTTTTTAGGATCAAATGGTGCTGGTAAGAGTACAACGATAAATATGATTGCTGGTTTGTTAAGAAGTAATGAAGGTGAAATTAGCATACTAGGAAAAAATATAAAGAAACATAATCGATTTGCAAAGATGAATATTGGTATTGTTCCGCAAGATATTGCGATTTATGAAGAGTTAACTGCCTATGAAAATGTGAAATTCTTTGCTGGGTTGTACGGATTACGAGGAGCCGAATTAAAAGCTAGGGTAGAGGAAGCTCTTCAATTTGTAGGACTTAGTGATAAACAGAAAAGCTATCCGAAGAACTTTTCTGGCGGGATGAAACGAAGACTGAAT
This sequence comes from Bacillus sp. HMSC036E02, assembly GCF_001836235.1. NCBI lineage: Bacteria > Bacillati > Bacillota > Bacilli > Caryophanales > Bacillaceae > Bacillus > Bacillus sp. HMSC036E02. The sequence continues at coordinate 421,336 of NZ_KV827854.1, forward strand.
ATCGCTTGTGCGATTGCTCATAGACCGAAGTTAATTATTATGGATGAGCCGACAGTTGGAATTGATCCACAGTCAAGAAACTACATTTTGCAGTCAGTACGTAAATTAAATGAAATGGGAAGTACGATTATTTACACGAGCCACTACATGGAAGAAGTAGAAGAGATTTGTACGAAAATCGCAATTGTCGACCACGGTAAAGTGATTGCAGAAGGTACGAAAGAACAGTTAAAAGCGATTATTACAGATACGAAAGATATTTGGATTGAAGTGAAGTCAGTAGAAAATTTAGATGTAGAAAAGTTAAAAGAGATAAACGGTGTGAAAGCTGTTCAAATTGAAGAGAACGTAATCAAGGTAAACTCGGATGCAGGATTAAATAATTTAAATCAAATTATTCAGCATTTCATTAATCATGACATTGAAATTCGTTCGTTAGAGGAGCAGGCTCCAAACTTAGAAACAGTATTTCTTACGTTAACCGGAAGAAACTTACGAGATAAATAAAAGGTAAATGAAGAAAAGGTAAAGGGAGGTTCATCAATTGAACATCTTCAATATTGCAATTATGCATATTAAAAGAGATTTCAGAGACGTAAGAACTTTAGTTTTTATGTTAGCATTTCCGATTGTACTTATGCTTGTGTTAGGAACAGCGTTAACCAACGCATTTAATAGTGATAGTCATTCGATTAAAGATATACAAGTGCTATATAAAGATGAAGCGAGTAGCACGTTTTCTCAATCATTTGCAGCATTTACGAAAGAAGTGGATAAATCAGGTATTCATTTTAAAAAAGCTTCCGGCAGTATAGATGGGAAAGAAGAAGTGAAGAAAAATAAATATGCTGCTTATGTAGAGTTAAATAAAGATGGTGCAAAATTTTACGGAAGTGACAAAAGTAGTATTGAGGGGAGTATTGTGGAAGGAATGCTTACAACATTTGTTGATAAGTACAATGTAGCGGTCGAAGTTGCAAAAGTAGATCCTACTAAGGTGAGCACAGTTATTTCAAACGGAAATCATAATGATTATATAAAAGAAACATCCTTACAAGCTGCGAAAAAACCAGGTTCTATGGATTACTATGCGGTTGTAATGACAACGATGATTGCACTGTATGCTGCGATGGGAGCGAGTTCTTTAATTCGAGGAGAACGAATACGTAAAACAGGAGATCGTCTCATTGCTGCACCTATAAGCAAAGCTGAAATATTCATTGGAAAAGTACTTGGTAGCCTAGTAGCAAATGCCCTGTGCATATTACTCGTCATGTTATTTAGTAAATTTGTTTTTCAAGCGAATTGGGGCGACCATCTTGGAATCATATTTCTTATTTTATTAACACAAGTCTTTCTAGCAATTAGTTTCGGTTTAGGAATCGGATATATTACGAAAACAGCTGAAGCGTCCAGGGCAATTATTATGGTTGTTGTGCAATTAGCTTCTATTTTTGGAGGTGCATATTTCGTAATAGAAGAAAATTTCGTTACGAATTTATCGCCATTAACTTGGGCAAATACAGCTGTTATGAAAATTATTTATGCAAATGATGTAGGGGCAGCACTACCAGTCATTTCTTTAAACCTTGGAATTTCAGCACTCTTTTTATTAATTGCAATTATTGCATTACGTAGACGGGAGGGGCTATAGTATGAAGGATATTTTATGGCTCATACAAAAAACGTTATCTGTGCTTTTGAAAAATAAAAAAAGTTTACTCATTATAATTAGCTTGCCGATAATAGGGACGCTCATTTCCTTCTCGATATACGGAAATGCAGGGCAAGGAACGTTAAATATCGGGATTGTAAATAAAGAAAATGAGCCGATAGCAAATGATACGATAAAGTTTTTAGAAGGATTAAATCATGTGAATGTGAGTAAGGTTAAGGAGTCTCAAATAGAAGATAAACTCACTTCCAAAAAACTTGATGGAGTTATTACATTAGATTCTGGTTTTTCAAAAAGTGTTCGAGAAGGGAAACCAGAGCATATTGAAATTTCATCGATTAAAGGTGATCAAGTAACAGGATTTATAAAATCATATTTATATAATTATATTGATAATATAGCAGCTATTAGTAAAGTGGCAGGAACAGATCAAAGTGCGTTTGATAATATGTACGCAGGGTATCAAAAAGGTTCATTTAAAATGAAAACTGAGACGCTAGAAGATACTTCGAAAAATAAAGATATGACAAATCAAACGATGGGTTACCTTATTATGTTTATGCTGTTTTCAGCAGCGAACTTATCAGGTCATATTTTAAAAGAAAAAGAGAATAGAACGTACTTTAGACTATTATCAACGCCGATAGATGGGAAGAAGTTTATATTATCTAATGTCGGAGTAAATATGATAATACTAACAGTACAAATTTTGATTACAATCCTATTCCTAACGAATGTTTTTCATACGAATATCAATATGCCTTTCATAGTGATGATGGGCGTACTAATGCTATTTGCATTAATCGCAATTGGAATATCATTAGTCCTTGTAGCTTTTTCGAAAAACTCAGCATCGGCAAATGCGATGCAAAATATGATCATTGTACCAACATGCTTACTTGCTGGATGTTATTTCCCATATGACATTATGCCAAGTGCAGTACAAAAAGTAGCTAATTTTCTTCCGCAGCGCTGGTTGTTAGATACGATATCAAAACTACAGCAGGGAATACCATTCTCGGAGTTGTATTTAAACATTTTAATTTTATTCGCTTTCGCAATTGCATTCTTCTTAATTGCTATTTATAAGTTTGGAAGAAATAATGATGCGAGAAATTTTGTTTAATGTGAAAAGGTGTGGCTTAATGCCATACCTTTTTTGTTTGAAATTTAGAGTATCTTTTGTAGTATAGGAATGCTTTTGTAGAGCACTTCGTTATGTGAAGCATGCAAAACATATTTATTTCCCTCTAGAAGAAAAACGCTATGTAGAACAGCGTTACCGTCACCATGTTTTGTAAGTAAATCACCGACGACTTTGCCGTCTGTCCATTTCAGTTTGGAATGTGAAGGGACGACTTGTAAATATTGAGTTGTTTCCTCTCCATCTCCGGCAATGAGTGTCGTTTCAATATTTCTTTTTTGTATAATAAATCTATTTGTATTTAATATATCGAGGAAAGGGTTTTTCGTTTTCATCTTACTATAAGGAAGAAATGTAATAGAAGAGTCGGATTTTATAAATAAATAATTTCCGTAATCTTTACAAGGAATAACATCTTGTAATCCTGGAAAGTAAATGTGTATCGCCTCAACTTTATTCATTTTATGTAAGATGCTTAAGTAACAAATATATTGTTCCATATAAAAATGAACGATATTTATTTTAGAAGAGGCATGGATAGGGAGACTGCCTCCAGTCCAATAACTATAATTTGGTGGAGATCCAGCGTTTGGTGTGCAGAGTATTATAAGTTGATTCACATCATTTTTATATTCGTCACTTTGAACGTAAGAACGTCCAAGAAGGCCGCCCATACTATGACAAATTAAATTTAGTTTATCGCAACCTGTAATCTTTTTAGCATAAGCAATCGTTTGTAATAAATATTTTTGTGTAGAAAAAACAATACGCTGCCGCCAGTCATAAAAACAGATGAACAAGTCTTTATTTCGTTCGTAGCCCATACTTTCTAGCATCATGATGAATGGTTCGTAAACAAATGCAGAAAGTCCAAAACTCCAATTACCAGTGCCGGGAATAATAATATTGCTCATTGAACCGAAAAGACCTGGGATAAAAACAATAGGAGTTTTTCTTTTTCTCATATTCATATCTCCTTTAACTGTTTAGTATCAATAAAAATAAGAAATACATTTCGTATGAAAACATATTTAAATGAAACACTACGAAATAGTAAGGAATATGATTGGAAGGAAACCAAAATGATTAAAAAAATATTAAGAGTTACTTCTATTATTATTGCTATTTTCGTTTTTATTGTAATTTGTATGCATATCGATGTTACCTTAGGTAGGAAAATGGAAGCTGGAAAAAACATGCCGACAGAGTATGCGCCTCATTATAGTGATTTTCAATTATATGTAGAAGGGAAATCATTATATGAGCAGCTATTTGAAGATATTAAAAAAGCGAAAAGCTCTATCTACACTTATTTCTTCATTTTGTCGGATGATAAAAGTAGTCATACTTTTTTAAACTTATTAAAAGAGAAGGCAAAAGAAGGAGTAAACGTCTATTTATCAGTTGATCGCATTAATGATTTATCATTTGAAAGAAAGATGATAAATGAATTACGGGAAAGTGGTGTGCATTTTACATATAGTAGAAAACCTGCATTGCCATTCGGATTTTATTCACTTCACCATCGTAATCATCGCCGTATTACGACGATTGATGGGGATATTGGCTATACAGGCGGATTTAATATAGGAGATGAGTACTTAGGGAAAGATAAGCGATTTGGATATTGGCGTGATTATCATGTACGGCTTAAAGGAGAAGGAGCAAAAGATTTAGAACAGCAATTCGCTTTAGATTGGAAACGAGATACGAAAGAAGAGATAAAGAGGAGTACGAATAAAGCTAGTAAAGGGAATACATTACATACTATGACTAGTTACAATGGGCATTACGTTGCTGAAAAATATATAGAGCTCATAAAACAAGCTCAACACTCCATTGTAATTGCAACGCCGTATTTTATAGCAAAAAATAAAGAATCCATGAATGCTTTAATCGCAGCAAAAAAGCGTGGTGTTACAGTAAAAATACTTTGGTCATATAAACCAGATCTACCTCTTATAAAAGAAGCGGCGTATCCATACATACGTCAAGCTGTTAATAATGGGATTACTGTATATGGGTATAAAAAAGGAATGTTCCATGGCAAATTAATGCTTATTGATAATGAATTAACCGTTATTGGTACAACAAACTTTACTTCGCGTAGCTTCAATATAAATGATGAAATGAATTTTTATATTTATGGTGGTCCTATTGTAGGACAAGTTAATAAGGCGTTAACAGAGGATTTTCATGATTCGAAAGAAATGACGAAAGAGTTTTTTGAAAAGTTATCTTTTTGGGAGCGTTGTAAGGAGAAAGTGGCGGGATTGGTTGAGTTCTATTTGTGATGATGGATTAGGAAAGGGTGCCTACAAAAGGCACCCTTTTTGGTGGGAAATCATTATTTTTCATGCACCAGCATCGTAACATCATCATTAATCAACGTCCCCACATGTTCACCTAAACATATTTTTTTCATCACTCCAGGCTCATCAAAGTTAAAGACATGTGCTGGTAAATTGTAGTCCCGGGCAAGCAGTAATGCCGCTTGATCCATGACTTGTATATTTTGTCTAACGACATCATTATAGTTTAGTTTGCTGTACATTTTTGCTGATTTGTTATGCTTTGGATCACTTGTAAAAACACCATCGACACCTTGTTTTGCGACTAATATGGCATCACTATTCATTTCAATAGCCCTTTGTACACTTGGATAATCTGTTGTCACGAACGGTTGCCCGTTTCCGCCTCCAAAGATAACGATATAGCCGTTATCTAAATGGTGGACTGCACGTAAGCGAATGTATGGTTCAGCTACTGCATTAAATGGAATGGACGTCATAACGCGTACTTCTCTATTTGTTTTACTTGTTAAAACACCGCGAAGCATTAAGCTGTTAATGATTGTACCTAGTGTACCGATATTATCAGCTTCTACGCGATCAATTCCCCACTCTTCAGCTAGATGCCCCCTAAAAATGTTACCGCCACCGATGACGATGGATACTTCGATACCTAAATCAACAATGGATAAAATTTCGTTTGCGATATGTTCTAATCGTTTGGAGTTAAAGCTATTTCCAGTTTGATCGGCAAGTGCACCGCCGCTTAATTTAATTAAGACACGTTTATATGGCCTCATAACAATTCCCCCTATATAGATCGCAATAAAAAAGGAACAAAGGCGAATGCCTTTGTTCCTTTTTAAGAAAATGAAAAAGAAAAGAAGAAGATAGGACGAATTGCTTTGTATAGTTTTTCATAACATCCACTCCTTTTCATTTTGATTTGTTTTAAGTATATATCTTTTTGATTATACGAAACAATCTGATTACTTATCAAGTTTATTTTATCGTTTTTTAACAAAATGGTGTCAATGAAAAAAAGAAGAAAAATATTTGAATTTTTTGTGACGAACTTGTAGGTTTTTGTATGATTTTGTAGGTTCGCTTATAAGATGTGTGAGTAGCTTTTATAAATTCAAATTGAAAGCGTTCGCATGAAGGGGATGAACATAAATGAAAAAATTCGGATTGGCAACACAAATTTTTGTCGCGCTTGTTTTAGGGATTGTAGTAGGGGCAGTCTTTTATGGCAATAAAACGGCGATTTCTTATATCACACCAATTGGGGATATATTTATTCACTTAATTAAGATGATTGTAGTACCAATTGTTATTTCAGCATTAATTGTTGCAGTAGCTGGTGTAGGAGATATGAAGAAGCTTGGGAAACTGGGTGGTAAGACAATTCTTTATTTCGAAATTATTACGACGATTGCTATTTTAATGGGATTACTTGCAGCGAATATATTCCAACCAGGTACTGGTGTTGATATGAGTAATTTACAGCAAAGTGATATTTCTTCTTATAAACAAACTGCAGATGCAACAGAGAAGAAAGGTTTTGCTGAGACAATTGTTCACATTGTACCGAAAAACGTATTTGAATCGATTGCACAAGGTGACCTATTACCGATTATATTCTTCTCAGTATTATTCGGCTTAGGAGTTGCGGCAATTGGGGAAAAAGGAAAGCCTGTCTTTAACTTTTTTGAAGGCGTACTCGAAGCCATGTTTTGGGTTACAAATCAAGTTATGAAATTTGCACCATTTGGTGTATTCGCATTAATTGCCGTTACGGTTGCAAAATTTGGTGTAGCAACACTACTTCCGCTAGGAAAACTAGTGCTAGCTGTATACGTAACTGTTATACTATTCGTTGTGATTGTATTAGGTATTAATGCACGAATGGTTGGAGTAAACATTTTTACATTAATAAAAATTTTAAAAGAAGAATTGATTCTTTCATTTACGACAGCAAGTTCAGAAGCTGTTTTACCTAATATAATGAGAAAAATGGAAGAGTTCGGTTGTCCAAAGGCAGTTGCCTCTTTCGTAATTCCGACAGGTTATACATTTAACTTGACTGGATCGGCTATTTATCAAGCGTTAGCGGCATTGTTTGTTGCACAAATGTACGGTGTGCACATGTCACTAACGGAGCAAATAACGTTATTATTCGTTCTCATGTTAACATCCAAAGGTATGGCGGGAGTTCCAGGTGCATCGTTCGTTGTTGTATTAGCAACGTTAGGTTCAATGGGGTTACCACTAGAAGGTATCGCATTAATTGCGGGAATTGACCGCATTTTAGATATGATTCGCTCATCTGTCAATGTATTAGGAAATGCATTAGCGGCCATTGTTATGTCGAAGTGGGAAGGCGAATTCGATAATGAGAAAGCAAAACAATATGTAGAAACAGTCAAAGAAACAAAAGCAGCATAAGAAATCGTTAAGGAGTGAATAATCATGGCAACATTAACTGAAGTTAAAAATGGTGTTCGAATTGAAAAAGATTTTTTAGGTGAAAAAGAAGTACCAAACTATGCATACTACGGCGTACAAACAATGCGTGCAGTTGAAAACTTCCCAATTACAGGATACAAAATCCATGAAGGTTTAATTAAAGCGTTCGCAGTTGTAAAAAAAGCAGCAGCGCTTGCGAATACAGATGTAGGAAGATTGGAATTAAAC
>NZ_KV827855.1:0-3609 GCF_001836235.1 Bacillus sp. HMSC036E02
ACAGCATAAAGAGCCATATAATATTCAAAAGCTTTTTTATTAAAATCTGTATTTTTTTTCATGTTAATTAAACCACCCCCGCTACTGTTAACCAAGCTTTTTTCGAACCCGTTTTCACCCTATCCTTAATACTATTATCTTCACCATCACCATCTAAATCAACATCCCATTTTACACCTTCTGTGAAATATTATTCCCTTCTCGAAAAGAAGATCAACCCATTAATAAAATCTAGGCTTATCAAAAATTTCAAAAAGCCAAAGATTTTGCTGGGATCGAATCTATTGGGACTCACACCATGCGCAAAAGCTTCGGCTATTGGTTCTATAAACAAAAGATGTCGCTATGTTACAAGAAATACTCAATTATAGCACTCTATAAATTACACTGAAATATATTGGTATCAATAAGGAAGAAAAAGATAATATACTAGATAATTTCTATATCTAATCATATATGATCAACATAAAGAAAAATTTGATATACAATCAGATTTAAAAACATTACTTAATAATTCTTTGAATTAAATTGGAGCTGATTCTCTACTTAAAAAACATGATTACTATATATTTCACCAGAATACAGATTCAAAACTATTTAATTAAAGACTAAAAAAAGCATCTATCTTTAGATGCTTTTTTCAATCCAAAAACTATTTTTCTTTTTTCCATGATATTCGAAATTCCCCACCATGTTCTTCCGTTTTAATTTTAACCTTATATGTATCACCCTTAGGCACTTTAATATTTTTTTCGCCTTCGCCACTATTAAACTCTAGTATTGTATTATCATTTGAATCCACAACATAAGCAATTATAGTTCCTTGTTTAGTTTTATCATCAAAAGAAAAAATCCAATTCTCACCTTTTTTAACTTTCCTATCTTGAGTTGCAGATCCAGTAAATTTTCTATAATCTCCAGAGATACTACCTGATACACTATCTGAAGAACCATGAACTTTACCACCAACAATAGTTCCCTCTCTTGTAAAACAACCACTAAGAATTACTAAACACAAAACAAATAAAATTGTATTTTTAAAAATTTTCACTATCATTACCCCTTCTATTCCCAATAAAATTTTCACCATTAAACTTATAAAAATAACTATAATAAAAAATTATATCCATTAAGATATATATGTTTTATTATAGTTATAAATTTCAAATTATTATTTCAAATCTTCACGCAACTTAATTTCATCCTCATTTATGTAACCAGTAAAAATAACTTCTGATATATATTCATGGTTAAAAAACATATTATATTCAGTTGAAACATTTCCAATAGGATAATAACAAGCCACATAATCCCAAGTTTCCTTAGTTTTTGAATCTTCCTGTTTTCTACCATATATCATCAAAGGTTGCTCCCATGTTTTAAATTTCACAACCGAACCTATTGGAAGTAGTTCTAACTCTAAATTTTGTACCATCTTAGTTTCCCCTTCTTAAAATAGCCTTTTTTATAAGGAAATAAGTGATAGAAAACAACAAACAAGTACCAATTGTACCAAAAACTGCAACCGAAATGTTACCTGCTAATGTTTCATTTGGATCCAATGCATTAGGTAAAATTGTACCAAAAATTGCAATACAAGCTAATATAATCATAAAATATTTAAATTGTTTCACTTTTTTATTCATGCTACTTATCTCCTTTATTCCTTAACATTAACTTCTAAACCAAATCCCCATAAACCTACATCAGGACCAAATGGTGCATGGAATTTGAATCCACTTTTTCCAGCTTCAAAAGATCCCCCGAGTGTTCCAAGCGATGCTGATCCCCCAGTTTGTAACTTTTTATCCATAAATGGAATAGGAATTTTTATAGCACTCTCATATTTTACTAGAGTAGCTTCAGCTCCTATATGTAAATTTCCATTTTCCACATGAGCACCTAAATCTACAGTAGCAAGAGCTACTTTAGCCTCAGCTCCTATTCCAAATCCTTTAATATTCTCTAGTTCTATTCCGGCTTGGGCTACTGTAAAACCAACCATTTGGTAATAGTTTCATTGATACTTTTGCCTTCTAAATATTAAATGAATTTTGCGAATTATAAATCCAATTCTTTTTCTTATTGTCTATACGTTTATAGATATACTCTACTGTAAAGTATGCAATAACATTGCAAATTAGTGACAGACCTATAAGTAAAAGTTTATCTTCTAACCGTATAGTAGAAGAAACCTCAATTAACAATATAAACATAATACATACAGTAAAAGTCAGAATTCTATTTATTGTACGCATATCTTAATTACTCCAGTCTTATATTAATCCCGTTTTTTTGTAAATTTATCATAAAATTTCTCTTGCGCCCACCTTCCGAATTTTAAAAAACATATTAAACCTGCTCCCAAAAGAATGAGAACGATAGTTCCTAACAATTTTTCCCACCAATTGTTGGATGGAGTAATCATTAATCCTATAATAGATACAGATATTACGACATAAACTAAAATATATAATGGTTTATACGATGGAGTTTTCATATCATTTTTTCTCCTCAGGTTTTTCAAATTTAAAACTACTTCCCATAGTAAACCCCTCTAAAACAGGAACTGTTATACCAGTTTCTTTTCCAACACTACCTTTCAAACCTATTGCATCCAATCACAAATCACCTTTAATTTCCAGGTCTTAATCTCCAATAATTAGTAACCATTCTAGAAAATGTAGCATACTTACTTCTACTTCATACTTAAGTGTAGAAGCTTCCGATGCTGCCTTTAAGGAGTAATCGTCAATACCTGCTATAACTTCTAATGAGCAAAATATATATTGGTTAATTTCACCAAACGCATTATACTGTATTATTCCGAACTTTTAAACGTTTCATCTTTCTATTTAATATAATAATATCAGAATATTAATATTCAATTCTAATCATTAAATATTCTACTTTTTCTTGCTTTACAAGATTTTATGCAAAAAAGACCACCAAAAGGCAGTCTCAAAACTCAATCCTATTCACCATCCCTCACTCCACCGCTTTCTCATACAAATACTTCGCAGCGATAATATCTACTACTGCCAAACCAACTGATTTGAAAATAGTAATCCCTTCATCATTTTCGCGTCCAGTTTTTCCCCCGCTTAAGATTTGTCCAAGTTCGGCGTGGAGATTGCTAGTTTTATCGGAATTTGAAGATCATCTGTTTCTAGATCATATTCAATTAAGCAATCCTACAAATGTCTCTTCTTCCTCATCTATAAAACCTACAAATATAATTTCTTCGATATCCTCATGATTAAATACAAATGTATACTCAGGATTAATGTATCCTTCTGGATAAAAACAGCCAATATAATCATACATCACAGGTTCTTTAACCATAAGTTTTTGTTTTCTTCCATAAATCACAATTTTCTTCGTCCCACCTTTTAATAGAACAATAGAACCATTTGGTAAAAACTTTTCTTTAGAAAATTGCATAATTCCCCATCCTTGCTTTATCTAAATGTAATTCTATATTCATGATGTTGCTTCTCCCTTTTCTTTTCCGTAGTCTTTACTGACTATAAGAGAACCGCGATTATATACTTAATATTCAATACAGACTCTTTAAAAGGTTTCATGTGTTCTACCCCCATCTTCTAT
>NZ_KV827855.1:3709-3927 GCF_001836235.1 Bacillus sp. HMSC036E02
GTGTTGCAAAACCAAGACTGATATTAGCAACGAGTTGACCCAATCCTATAAAAGCCACTACTCCGAAACCAGAGTTTTTTTTCGATGATTTTGATTTTTTGATTGGTTCCTGAAGCTTTTTAATATGATTTTTATAATAATGATTCAAAGCAAAAATATACAAACTAACCGAAAAAATAAAATAGATAGGAGTTTGTAATCCTAACATTCCATATGCA